>CAZDAI010000114.1:0-6684 GCA_964503545.1 uncultured Candidatus Sumerlaeota bacterium | reverse complement strand
AATTTTCACCACGGAAGAAATCATTCTGAGGGGTGGGGATCAGTTTCCGACCAATGCCAATCTGTACCGAAAAGAGGCGGCACTGAACCGACCGGTCTTTTACCAAAACGCGCCGGTAGGGGATTATCCCGCTATGGTTTATTTTTCGTTGCTGGGGGACGTTTTCTATATGAACGAAATCATGTCGGCCTATCGAGTTAATGTGCGCGGTTCTTGGACAAACCGGCAGTTTGCCAATTCAGAGCGACGGCGGCGCTTTTATGAGCGAATGGCCGTTATGTATGATGAGATCGACGAATATACAAACTACCAATACAAAGATGCATTGGATCAAGTGCGGCTGCAAAACCGTTGGCGTGCGCTCATCGAACAAGGTCGGATCCGGGAAGCCCGGGGCGAAGAATTCAGGGCTTTTTTTGAGAACCTGCCGCGACGAGAAAAGTTTCGTCTTTGGATGAAACAATGGTTTCCTGGTTTGTTCGATGCGCTAGTGACAGCCCAGCGCCGATTTACACGACCGGAATGATAGGCAGTATTTGAAGAAGGGATGGGGGGCAATGACACAAAAGAACAAAGGACTGGCTGGAGTTTTCTACAAACTTCGCTACATGTTCGTTATGAATATTGATAATAAGGTCGGACATTTTCAGGGTCATCTGGAATGTATACCCCGGCTGCCCGATCCCAACCCATTTAAAGTAAGAGCGATGAACCCGGCTCATCCGGAAGATGTCCGGGCTTGGATGGAGATTATTGCAGATGCCTACGGTGAAGTGATGAAAAACCCGGAGGATGCACTGCTTGCCATGCATGAGCATCTGTTTTTGAATGTCTTCGAAACTGTCTTCCTTTGTGATGGAGAAATCCCCATTGGTGCTGTTTCCATCGGTACCTACAAGGACAAACCACATGTCGGTGGCCTGTGCAAACTGGCCATTCGCAAAGACTATCAGGGGCGCAGCTTGGGGAAGTTTATGAGATTGCTGGGGTACCATACCCTCTACGATCGCGGCATCCGGTATGGGGAGGGGATCATTTCTACTAAGCGGGACAAATCCATTATGCTCATCTACTTTTGTGGTTTTAAACCACAGCACAATATGCAGTATGTATCTTATAAAGATCATTTGCAGAATATGAACTGGTTTCAGCGGTTACGAATTCGATTCAAACTTAATCGACTGTATCGGGAATTTGAACGAATTCGTGATCAGCGGTTTATCAGCAATTACGGTGCACCAAATGAGCTCCAGGGAGGTGCAGATCATGAAGATTCTGGTACTGGCAGGCGGTTATGATCAAAAAGATCTGATACTGGAGCTAAAAAGGAGAAAGCATCAGGTTCTGCTCGCCGATTATTTTCCCCACCCGCCGGCCAAAGATGCTGCAGATGCCTTCTATCAGATTAGCACGTTGGATGTGGCTGCTGTGCAGGATCTGGCGGCTCGGGAGCAAGTGGACCGGGTTACGACTGCCTGCACGGATCAGGCGCTTCTGACAGCAGCTCAGGTGTCAGAAGCACTTGATTTGCCCTGCTATCTCTCCTATGCCACCGCTCGGAATGTGACCAATAAAGCCTATATGAAAGGGGTTTTTAGCCAAAAAGGGATCCCGACAGCCCCTTATGTGATTGTAGGCGATTCTGACACAGCGGCGCTTTTGCTGCCCTACCCTAGGGTTGTAAAGCCGGTGGACTGCAACAGTTCGAAAGGCGTACGCAAGGTAGCCGATCAAGCGGGCATGGCACCGGCACTGGCCGAGGCCATCGCCGCAAGCCGTACGAATACCGCTCTGGTTGAAACCTTTCTGCCCGGGAATGAAGTATCCGTGGATGCCTATGTACAGGAAGGGGCAGCTACGGTGCTGATGATTTCGGAGACCATCAAGGTCCCCCACACAGATGGGTTTACCATCGTGCAGAGTCGGGTGCCGGTGGACCTCTCAGCCCCGGCCCGAACCAGCATTGCTACCATCTGTCAGCAGATTGCTGGAGGCTTTGGCTTGCATGAAACACCCCTTCTGGTGCAGTGCGTGGTCAACGGAGCCGATGTTGGGGTATTAGAATTCAGCGCCCGGATGGGCGGTGGTACCAAACACCGGCTGATTGAGGCGCTGACCGGGGTTGATATGATCGGCGCTTTTGCAGATCTGCTGGAAGAAAAACGCCCACGGATTCAAGTGGGGGTCAAAGCCAGTGCAGCCAGCCTGACCTACTGCTACGGATCGATGGGAACCTTTTCCCACATAGAGGGTGTAGCAGCACTGGCCGATGCCGGGGTTATTGTTGCCTGTTATCCTTACAAAACTGCGGGCATGGTGTTGGAAAAAGCGGAAACCAGCAGTGATCGGGTTTGCGGTTTTCTGGTCACGGGGCAGAATGTGTCAGAAGTAGCCGCCAAAGAAGCTGCTGCCGGACAAGCCCTGCGCCTGCTCAGTAATGACCAGCGGGATCTTTTCCGTCGTGATCTACTGCCCTTGCGAAACTGATACGACAGCAATGAATATGAACACCGTCGGCCCCATTAGGCCGGCAGGATCAGGAGGTGCCTTCAATGAAAAAAAATATCCCCGTAACCCGCAGCTGGCTCCCAGATTTTTCAGCCTATACCGATGAGATTCGGGATCTTTGGGACAGCCGCTGGCTGACCAACATGGGAGAAAAGCACAAAGAACTGGAAAGCCAGCTGGCCAAATACCTGGATGTGCCCTATGTGGCGCTTTTTACCAATGGTCATTTGGCCCTGGAGACAGCACTGCAAGCTCTGGAACTTGCCGGTGAAGTGATTACTACTCCCTTTACCTTTGCTTCAACCACTCATGCTATTGTGCGCAGCGGCCTAACTCCGGTGTTTGCCGATATTCGCAACGATGATTACACCCTGGATGCTCAAAAGCTGGAAAGCCTGATCACAGAAAAGACGTCAGCCATTTTGCCCGTGCATGTCTACGGCCATCTCTGTGATCATGAAGCCATCGCGGCTGTGGCTCGGCGCCATGGCCTGAAAGTGGTGTACGATGCGGCCCATACCTTTGGCATGACCGTCGATGGCAGGGGCGTTGGTAATTTGGGGGATGTGTCCATGTTCAGTTTTCATGCCACCAAAGTCTTCCATACCATTGAAGGAGGCGCTTTGACCATGGCAGACGGCGATCTTTACGAAAAGATTGTCCGGTGGCGCAATTTTGGCATCGCCAGTGAAGAAGAAATTCTCTACCCTGGCGGCAATGGCAAGATGAGTGAGTTTCAGGCAGCTATGGGTTTATGCTGCCTGCCCCAGGTTTGGGCAGAAATTCAGCGGCGGCGCCAGGTGGTCGAGCGCTATCGCGAGCAGCTTGCTGGGGTGTCCGGCATTCAATTGCCTAGGTCCAAGGAGAATGGGATCGCAAATTACGCGTATTTCCCCATTACCTTGGATGGCTATCCCCTGTCACGCAACCGGCTTTTTGAGGTCCTTCAGGCTGAGGGAATAACCGCACGCAAATATTTCTATCCCCTGACCAATCAGACAGCCTGTATCCGAGAACGCTTTAACCCGGGCTTTACCCCTATCGCCAATTCTGTGGCCGAGCGGGTTTTATGCCTGCCCCTCTACGGTGAGATGAGTGAAGATGATGTGGCCCGCGTGTGCGCTGTGATTCGAAACGGTTAGGAGGGAACGAGGATGAAAGGGATTGTACTGGCCGGTGGCCGCGGCACCCGACTTTATCCCATCACCAAAGCGGTGTCTAAACAGCTGCTGCCCATTTACGACAAGCCATTAATCTATTATCCCCTGTCGGTGTTGATGCTGGCCGGCATTCGGGAAATTCTGATCATATCCACACCAGAAGATACGCCGGTCTACCAACGCCTTTTGGGCGATGGTACTGAACTGGGCTTGACACTGTCCTACGGGCTGCAGGATGCACCCCGGGGGTTGGCGGATGCTTTTATCCTGGGCGCAGAATTTATCGGAAACAGTCCGGTCTGTTTAATCCTGGGCGACAATGTGTTCTATGGGCAGGATCTGACGCGAGTGCTGCAGCAGGCCCAGAAAAAACTGGACGGGGCCCTCATTTTCGGGTATCCTGTAAAGGATGCCCGGGCTTTTGGCGTGGTGGAGTTTGATAGCCGGCGCCGGGTGCTATCCATTGAAGAAAAACCCGATAAGCCCAAATCCAACTATGCTGTTCCCGGCCTATATTTTTACGACAGTGGTGTGGTAGACATTGCCCGACGGATTGCCCCTTCTAAACGGGGGGAGCTGGAGATTACCGCAGTGAACAATGCCTATCTCCAAGAAGGGCGCCTCCAGGTAATCCTTCTGGGTCGTGGAATGGCCTGGCTTGATACGGGTACCCCGGAAGGATTGCTTAAGGCGGCTGAATATGTGGAAGCGATTCAGTCTCGTCAGGGGTTTTATGTGGCTTGTCTGGAGGAAATTGCCTGGCGACGGGGATTTATCGACCGCAATCAGCTTGAAGCCATCGGCAACAGTCTAGCGATGACCGACTACGGGCAGTACATTCTGTCCTTGTTGGCCGAAGCGTAAGGGAAAGGATGAAATACAGGATGAAAACTCTCCTGGTGACCGGCGGAGCCGGTTTTATCGGCAGCAATTTTATCAGTTGGATCATGGACCACCGGCCGGATTGGCAGGTGGTGAATCTAGATGCTCTAACCTACGCTGGCAATCCGGAAAACTTGAGCCTGTGCTGCCGGGATCCCCGCTATACATTTGTTCGAGGTGATATTCGGGACCGGGACACAGTAAATCAGCTGTTTCGCAAATACGCCATATCGGCGGTGGTTCACTTTGCGGCAGAAACCCATGTGGATCGGAGTATTGAAGGGCCGGATGTGTTTTTGACCACCAACGGTGTGGGCACCCAGGTGCTTTTGGATGCTGCTCGCCAGGCATGGAAAGTGCACCCGGAAGACCGGCACTGCCGTCAGTACCTTCACGGTGTCCGCTATATTCAGATTTCCACAGACGAAGTCTACGGTGCCCTGGGGCCGACAGGAATGTTTACCGAAGATACACCCCTGGCCCCCAACAGCCCGTATGCTGCCTCCAAGGCCGCCGGTGATCTGATGGTACGCGCCTATCATCATACTTACGGCTTCCCGGCGATCATTACCCGGTGCAGCAACAATTATGGTCCCTATCAGTTTCCAGAAAAACTGATCCCGCTAATGGTGCGCAATGCGTTGCAGGACCGCACACTGCCTGTTTATGGCGATGGTTTGCAGGTGCGGGACTGGCTTCATGTCACCGATCACTGTGCCGCCATTGTCAGGGTCTTGGAAAAGGGTAACGAGGGCGAAGTGTACAATATTGGCGGCAATAACGAAATGACCAATTTGGCCTTGGTGGAACTGATTCTGGACACCTTAGGCAAACCCCGCTCTCTGATCCGCCATGTGGCAGATCGACCGGGACATGATCGGCGCTACGCGATCGACAATCGTAAGATAACCGCCGCATTGGGCTGGCGGCCTCAGTACACCTTAGAGACAGGCTTGCGGGAGACAATCCAGTGGTATGTGGATAACCAGGATTGGCTGGAACGGGTGGTATCTGGACAGTATCGAACCTATTACGCCCGCATGTATCGAGGCATTGAATAACGACGGAGAGGATAGGATTATACGCATATGTATGCTACCTTAGTGGATCTGGTTCAGTTTTTTCGCATTGAGCTAACGGTACTGCTGACTGCAGCAGTGCCCATGATTGAATTGCGCGGTGCAATTCCCATCGGCATTGCCCTGGGCATGTCACCATTGCATGCGGCAGCGGTCAGCTTCGTAGGCAGCTTACTACCGGCACCGTTTATCCTGCTTTGGGTAAGGCCGGTTTTTGAGCGGCTACGTCATACCCGACTGTTTCGCGGTCTGGTGGAGCGACTCACCGCCCGCTCCTTGAGTAAGGATGCACATCGTGTGCAGCGTTACGGAGCCTGGGGGTTGTTGCTGTTGGTAGCCATTCCCCTGCCAGGCACAGGTGTCTGGAGTGGCAGCCTGGTGGCAGCATTGCTGGATATTCGTTTTCGTTGGGCTTTTCCGGCCATCGTCGTAGGGAATTTTCTGGCAGCAGTTGCTGTGATGATCTTAAGCGATGGTTTTGTGCGCGTGATTGGCTAAACAGAATGTTGATTTTTTTGCTCAGGAGATTAATCCACAGGGCGTGATCTTTCGTTCATTTTTGCTTTATTTTCCATTTTGTTGAAGCCTGTATGCAATTGGTTGCAAAACGAATAGAATGAATCTGCACTGGAGTACACAGCCTGTACACATAAATAGGAGGACTTTGCTGCAGGCTGTCGAAATCATAGGACACAGGAAAAGGCATACCGCAGGAGGCAGCTGCATGAGCAGGCAACGGGAGGGCAACAATGTGGAGGATCCTGAGCTAAGAAGCAGAACCGTGCTGACATTCACACTAACTGAAAAAGGGTATGTTATCAACCCGTCACCGGAAGTGGCTTCTTGGCTGGGCTTGGCTGCCCATGATCTGGAGGGTGCTTCTTTTTTGTCTTTTTTGCCCGATGCTGAAATGGACCGATTCAAATGGCTGATGGAGCAGGTCTGGCAACGCCGCCAGCCGGTTCGTATGGATATGGTTTTGCAGCTCTCCCGTGGGGATCGGCGTACGGTATCTGCTGTTTTGTCTCCGGATCCTGTCGGACTGGGCATGATTT
>CAZDAI010000113.1:0-6945 GCA_964503545.1 uncultured Candidatus Sumerlaeota bacterium | reverse complement strand
GGTCCGGTCCACGAGCTGGTCGGAAATGACAAAGTCACCCGGCTTGACGTGGGGCTGCAGGCTGCCGGCTGCCGTGGGAGCAATGATGCGGCTGACGCCCAACTCTTTCATGGCATAGAGATTGGCGCGGTAGTTGATCATATGGGGCGGGAGCCGATGATCCTTCCCGTGCCTGGGTAAAAACGCGACCCGTTTACCTGCAATGGTAGCCAGGGCGATACGGTCGCTGGGTGCCCCATAGGGAGTTTCCACCCACACCTCTTCTACATCCGGCAGGAATGTGTAGAACCCGGATCCGCCAAAAACACCGATATCTGCTCTTTTTTCCATGTAAACATACACCTCGCTTCATAATCGCTGCATTGAACACAGTTATAGAGTTCGGCGGCCTCCCACGGATTCCTTCATACCCGGCTGGGTCTATTTGACAAGGGCTGAGGGTATCAGTATAATTAGGGTTGTCTTAGGCCTACGGGCTGATCGAGAAAGGGGAGACATGGATGCGCAAGGTAAAAGTGGCAGCGGTACAGATGGATGTGTTGCTGGGCGATGTAGAGGCAAACCTGAAGAAGTTTAGAATGATGCTGGCTCGCTGTGCAGAGCAGCAGGTAGATTTTGTCGTATTACCGGAAATGTGGCTGACCGGATATTCATTTCGTAATCTCCAGGCGTTGGCAAAAGAACATACGCCAGCAGCACTGGCAGAGACGGCAGAGCTGGCCAAAGAGTATGGCATAAATATTGTCGCCGGATCGTTTCCGGAAGCGGACGGGGATCATGTTTTCAATACAGCCTATATCTTCGGTCGGGACGGCAATTTGACTGAAAAGTATCGAAAGATACACCTTTTTAGCTATACCGGCGAAGAACGTTTCATTGCCGGGGGTGATCAGCTGCCACATTTGATTACCTCTGCCGATGGGGCATACGGGGTTACCATCTGTTATGATATTCGCTTTCCAGAGGTATTTCGTCCCTTGGGCATTCAGGGCGCTGAAATAATCTTTGTACCGGCTCAGCTGCCGCACCCGCGCCTCAATCACTGGCGTATTCTGCTGTTGGCACGTGCCATTGAAAACCAATCTTTTGTCGTTGGTTGCAATCGAGTAGGGCATGTTAAAAAACTCGCCTATTTCGGACATTCGATGATCATTGACCCTTGGGGTGAGGTTTTGGCTGAAGGTGAGGAAGAAGAAATGATTCTGACAGCAGAACTGGATCTGGATCAGGTTGCAGAGGTCCGCGAGAAAATGACGGTGTATCAGGATCGGGCGCCGTCTGTTTACAACAGTTTCAAAGAATAAGTCAGCCAGGGTGCCGAAATGGTACCCTTTGCTTATCGTGAATGATATGATGAAACCGGCAGGAATTTTACTATGCCTAGAGAATACAGACTCCGCGATTTTGTGCAAAGTGTGTAGACCATCGCAAACCTGGAGGTGCTTGTGTGAAAAAGACCCTGGTTATCGTTGAATCACCGGCAAAGGCAAAGACCATCGAAAAGTTTTTAGGGAGAAAATATACAGTGAAAGCTTCCCTTGGTCATGTGCGGGATTTGCCCAAGAGTCAGCTGGGAATTGATATTGAAAACGGCTTTGCGCCAAAATATATTACCATTCGCGGCAAAGGGGAGATTCTCAAAGAACTGCGGGATGCCACACGGCAGGCAAAAGAAGTGCTGCTCGCTACCGACCCGGACCGGGAAGGGGAGGCAATTTCCTGGCATCTTGCTCATGCGCTGAATCTTGATCCAACGGCCCCTTGTCGCGTTAGCTTCAATGAAATCACTAAAACAGCCGTGCAGAAAGCGATCGAAAGCAAAGCGGCTATCCACAAAGAACGCGTCGATGCCCAGCAGGCTCGGCGCGTGCTGGACCGGCTGGTGGGTTATCAACTCAGTCCCCTATTGTGGCGGAAAGTGAAAAAGGGGCTGAGTGCCGGACGTGTGCAGTCAGTGGCCGTGCGTCTGATTTGTGACCGGGAGGATGAGATTGATAACTTTATCACAGAAGAGTACTGGAGTTTGCATGGCCATTTTCACAGTTCTGATCCTGAGATTCTTCTGAAAGCACAGCTTTTTGAATACAAGGGGAAAAAGATCGCTATCGCCAGTGGTACCGAAGCTCAGGATTTAATCGAGGAGATCAATACCCATTCCTATCAGGTGACAGAAGTGAAAAAGAGGAAGCGAAAACGTAATCCGGCACCTGCCTTTACAACCAGCACCTATCAGCAGGAGGCATCCCGCAAGTTAGGTTTTGGTGCCCGCAAAGCAATGATGCTCGCCCAGCAGCTTTATGAAGGCGTGGATCTGGGAAAGGAAGGACGATTGGGGCTCATCACATACATGCGTACCGATTCAACCCGAGTAGCAGACTCAGCGGTCGCCGCTGCCAGGGCCTATATCGAAAACCGCTTTGGCAAAGAATTTGTTGGGGAAAGAAGCAAAAATGCAAATCAGGCGGGTGCACATGAAGCCATCCGCCCGACCGATCCCGCGAAAGCGCCAGAGCAGGTGAAGGAATTCCTCAGCAGGGATCAGATGCGTGTATACAGGCTGATCTGGGACCGTTTTATGGCCAGCCAGATGGCTCCTGCTATGCTGGATACTGTGACTGTGCATATTGCAGGCGGACCATTCTTGTTTAAAGTCTCCGGCAGCAAGGTGCAGTTTGCAGGCTTTACTGCCCTGTATGTGGAAGGTACAGATGATAGTGATGCCGAAGAAGAACTGCAGCTCCCGGAAGTCGCTGAAAATCAGACACTGGACCTAGAAGAAATGGAGCCGGTGCAGCATTTTACCCAGCCACCACCGCGATATACGGAAGCGACGCTGGTTAAGACCATGGAAGAAAAGGGCATTGGACGGCCTAGTACTTACGCTCCCACTATTGAAACCATACGCCAGAGGAACTATGTTTATCTGGAAGAGAAACGGTTTTATGTCAGTGACCTGGGCAGAATTGTCAATGATCTGCTGGTCAGTCACTTTGGGGATATTATGAATGTTGAGTTTACAGCTGCCATGGAAAACCATCTGGATCGCGTAGAAGAAGGACAGTTGTCCTGGCAGCAGGTTGTCAGCGATTTTTACGAAGATTTTGCTAAGGATTTAGAAGAAGCGGAACAGAATATTGCTGAAATCGAAATCGAAGATGAAATCAGCGATGAAGTCTGCGAGCTGTGCGGACGGCAAATGGTGATCAAGTGGGGACGGTTTGGCAAATTCCTGGCCTGTCCGGGATTCCCGGATTGCCGCAATACTAAATCGTTTCTCAAAGAAGCAGGCACTGCCTGTCCACTGTGCGGCGGAGCAGTTGTGGAACGAATCAGCAAGAAAGGGAAGCGATTTTTTGGCTGTGAAAACTATCCAGAATGTGAATTCATATCCTGGGATAAACCCTTGGATAAGGTGTGCCCCCAGTGCAGCTCATATCTGGTGGAAAAGAATACAAAGAAACGCGGGACTTTTTATCGCTGCAGCAATCAGGAATGCAGTTACGAAGAGATCCCTGATGATGAACAAGACCCGGAGGTGGAAGCATGAAACCGGATATCATCGTGATTGGCGGCGGGCTGGCAGGCTCAGAGGCTGCCTGGCAGGCTGCCCAGCTGGGCAAGCAGGTCATGCTCTATGAAATGAGGCCCAACCAGATGACTCCAGCTCATCAGAGCGGCGATCTTGCCGAGCTGGTTTGCAGTAACTCACTTCGGGCTGCCTCCCTGGAGAATGCGGTGGGTTTGCTGAAAGAAGAGATGCGTGCGATGGATTCTTTGATCATGGCGTGTGCCGATCGTCATGCCGTACCAGCAGGCGGTGCTTTGGCCGTGGATCGGGAGGGTTTTGCCAAAGATGTTACCCAGCAATTAAATGAACACCCCAATGTGGAAATTATTCGGGAAGAAGTTACCCGTATCCCCTGGACCGGGGTGCCGGTTGTCATTGCCACAGGACCGCTGACTACCGAAGCTTTATCTGCTGAGATTCTCAAAGTGACCAATACCCAGGCACTCTATTTCTTTGATGCAGCAGCCCCTATCGTATACAAGGACACCCTCGACGACAGCAAGGTGTTTAGTGCATCCCGCTATGGAAAGGGCGGCAGTGACTATATTAACTGTCCGATGAATAAAGAAGAGTATATGGCATTCTGGCATGAGCTGAAAAATGCCAAACTGCATCCAATGCAGCATTTTGAAAATGATCGCTTTTTCGAAGGGTGCATGCCAGTGGAAGAGTTGGCCAAGCGCGGAGAGAAGACCCTCCTCTTTGGCCCGTTGAAGCCGGTAGGGCTTACGAACCCCCATACAGGGGAACGCCCCTTTGCTGTTGTGCAGCTGCGCCAGGATGATGCAGCCGGCCGCCTATACAATCTGGTCGGTTTTCAGACCCGTCTAAAATGGCCGGAACAGAGACGAGTATTCCGGATGATTCCCGGCCTGGAAAACGCAGAATTTGCTCGTTACGGGGTAATGCATCAAAATTCATATATTGATTCCCCACGGTTTTTGCTGCCCACATTGCAGGCAAAACAGGCGCCATCGCTGCTGTTTGCCGGCCAGATCACGGGAGTGGAAGGCTATGTGGAGTCAGCTGCAAACGGACTGGTGGCCGGGATCAATGCCGCACGGCTCAGTGCTGGTATGGAGCCCCTGGTATTTCCGGCTGAAACCGCCCATGGTGCAATGTGCCATTACATCACCACATCAGTAGCTGAATCATTTCAGCCCATGAACATCACATTCGGCCTAATGCCGGATTTGGATGAACCCGTGCGGGATAGGAAGGAACGCCGGGGAAAACTCAGTGAACGGGCTCTGCAGATGATTAAAACTCTACGGGAGAAGAACCGGGCCGACTGGCAGTAGACTGATCAGTTATGGCATTTTGAGTTCGACTCAGGAGAAGGTGAAGGTAGTGAAACAGACAAACGGAGAGCTGATCGCCCAATTTGCACGCTATCACCAAGTGGAAAAGAATTCAGCTCCCAACACCATCAGCAATTACCGGCGGGATCTGGAGCAGTATTTTGCTTTTGCGGCAGGTACCGATGATTACCGTGAGCAGGAACTTTTGGTACCGGATCGCCTGCAGATTCGGGAATACATGGCGTTTTTGCGCAGCGAAGGGTATGAGCGTTCAACGGTTGCGCGTAAACTCTCCGCACTGCGTTCTTTTTATCGCTACCTGTGCCGTGAGCAGATACTGCCGGTAAATCCCTTTCAGCATATCCCGACACCACGGCAGGAGAAAAAATTGCCGACATTTTTATACACGGATGAAGTAACAGCGTTGGTCGAGGCCCCGGATGTATCTACACGGGATGGCGCCCGGGATGCAGCAATTCTGGAGTTGCTCTATGCCGCCGGGATCCGTGTTGGGGAACTAACGGGTCTGGATGTGCAGGATGTTGATCTGGGCAGTGAAATTGTCCTCGTGTTCGGCAAAGGTGCCAAGGAACGAATGGTGCCCATCGGCTCGAAAGCCGTACTCGCCTTGGACCGCTATATGCAAAAGGACAGGCTGGGTTTCCTGGCCCAGCGCAAAGATGGCGGGCAGGAGAAAGCCCTCTTTTTGAATAAATTCGGCAAACGACTTTCTGACAGGAGCGTGCGACGGCTTCTTGACAAATATGTCCAGCAGGTGGCCATCAGCCGTAAAATCAGTCCCCATACACTGCGACACACATTTGCCACTCACCTCTTAGATGCCGGAGCCGATTTGCGTTCTGTTCAGGAACTCTTAGGACATGTGAATATCTCAACCACCCAGATTTATACCCATGTGACCCGGGCGCAGCTGAAAAATGTTTATCGCCGCGCTCATCCTCGTGCCTAGAAAGGGGCGAATGAAATGTTTGACGGAACCACAGTCATTGCGGTACGCAAGGGACCCCAGGTGGCCATCGGTGGTGATGGGCAGGTCACTTTCGGTGGGAATGTAATTATGAAACACACGGCACGAAAAATTCGCCGGCTCCATAATGGCACGGTACTGGCCGGATTTGCTGGTTCTGTGGCCGATGCGGTTACCCTGTTTGAGAAATTCGAAGAGAAGCTGGAACAGTATCATGGTAATCTGGTTCGGGCGGCTGTGGAGCTGGCGAAAGACTGGCGGACAGATCGAACCCTGCGGCGCTTGGAGTCCATGCTGATAGTCGCCAATGAAGAGTCCCTGCTGGTTTTGTCCGGAAGTGGCGAAGTCATTGAACCGGACGACCCGGTGGCTGCGATCGGATCCGGCGGTTCATTTGCTTTGGCAGCAGCCCGGGCCTTGCTAAAGCATGGGGATTTAAGTGCAGAAGAAATCGTCAGAGAATCGCTGCACATTGCCGCATCTCTTTGTGTGTATACCAATGATTCCATCCAGGTGGAGACCATTGATACTCCCCTAGAAGCAGGAGGGACCAAAAATGGATAATCTGACTCCAAAAGCGGTGGTAGCAGAATTGGATAAATACATCGTCGGGCAGGAAAAAGCCAAGCGAATGGTTGCGGTTGCCTTGCGCAATCGTTACCGGCGCCAGAAGCTGCCTGCCGATCTTAAAGATGAGATAATCCCGAAGAATATCCTGATGATTGGCCCTACCGGTGTCGGGAAAACGGAAATTGCCCGACGTCTGGCAAAAATGGTGGGGGCTCCTTTTATCAAAGTGGAGGCTACCAAATTCACAGAAGTGGGGTATGTCGGACGGGATGTTGAATCCATTGTCCGGGACTTGGTGGAGGCGGCTATCCGCATGGTGCGAGGGGAGAAAGCCCAACGCCTGGAGCCCAAAGCACAAGAATTGGCCAATGAACGGATTCTGGATCTCTTGGCGCCGCTTCCGGCACGGGAGAGTAAAATGAAAAACCCGTTTGAGATGATTTTCGGTGGTTCCACCGATAGCGATGAAGAGAATGAAGACAAAACACAGGATGAACAGCAACGCATCATGCAGCAAC
>CAZDAI010000112.1:0-7035 GCA_964503545.1 uncultured Candidatus Sumerlaeota bacterium | reverse complement strand
ATATTATACTTAATGACCCATTTAACATTTTCAGTCATTTAGGAGGCCGATCATGCCTAAACACTTCGACTCCATCCAACGAGAGATCATCCATCAAAAACTTCTACTAGCCGGCCAGGACTGCTGGGCTCGTTTCGGTATCCAGCGCACACGGGTTGAAGATCTGACCCGGGCGGCCGGGATAGCCAAAGGAACATTCTATGCTTTCTACCCATCCAAAGAACTCCTTTTCTTGGAGATTCTGGAGTCCAGCCACAATGCAATTAAAATGCATCTGATTGAGTCACTTTCTTCCCAAACCGGTTCTCCCTCCCAACGATTCGTGGACGCCATGATGCAGACCTTCCGCGAAACCAAGAATCACCCCTGGCTAGTCCGCTTGCTGAAAGATAAAGACGAATACACGCATTTGGTCCGCAACCTGCCCTCCGAAAGGGTAGATCTTCACATCGGCAGCGATGACCACGACACAGAGCAGCTTCTGGCCGCCTTCGGACTTAAGTTGGAAGAAGAACAGATCAAAGCAATATCAGCCGCCCTCCGCGCCCTGTTCACCATGCTCCTCCATGAAGCAGAAATCGGTCCAGACAGGCTGGATTGTGCATTTCAACTTCTCCTTACCGGCTTGGCCAATCAGATCTTTGGGGGTTTCGACCATGATTGATGTGAATGGACTGCACTTTTCATATACTCCCCGTTCCTCACTAATTCAAGACATGTCCTTTCAAGTCTCCGATGGAGAAATATTCGGCTTTCTCGGCCCCTCCGGTGCCGGGAAAAGCACTTTGCAGAAAATCCTCTGTGGGATTCTCCGCAATTACCAGGGACAAGTGACCGTCTTGAATCAGGAAGTCAAGAATACCCGCGAAGACTTCTACACCCAAATCGGCGTTGACTTTGAATTTCCCAATCTCTACAGCAAATTCACGGGATTGGAAAACCTGACCTACTTTGCCTCCCTCTATGGCCGGACCGATCTCGATCCGTTCCCCTATCTCGAGCGGGTTGGCTTAAGCCAGGACATGCATAAAAAAGTAGCCAACTACTCCAAGGGCATGAAAATGCGATTGGCCTTTGTCCGCGCCATCCTCCACAAGCCCACCCTTCTCTTTTTGGATGAACCCACCAGCGGTCTGGATCCCGCCTTTGCCCGCATCCTCAAAGACATGATCGTTGAACAGCGAGAAGCCGGCCGTACGGTGATCCTCACCACCCACAACATGCATGATGCCGAAGAACTTTGCGACCGGGTTGCTTTCATTGTGGATGGCGAGATCCGCGCCATGGATACCCCTGCAGCTCTCCGCGACCAAAAATCCTCAGCAGCAGTCCATTTCACTTACGAAAGCAATGGCCAGATCATCACGGCCCAGGCATCCCTGGACTCCCTTCAAGCCCATCCAGAGTTCATGCATCATCTGAACCATGGCACTTTACGGAGTATTCACTCCAAAGAACCCACCCTGGAAGATGTCTTTATCCAACTGACAGGGAGGCAGCTGTTATGAGAGCACTCCAAGTCTTGATCTGTGATATACGCTACCAGTTCAGATACGGTTTCTATTTTCTCTATACCGTCATTGCCATGGTCTACATTGCCATTCTTTTTTTCCTCCCCCCGGCATTGCAAAAACCCGCGGCAGCCCTGATCATCCTTACCGACCCGGCCACTTTGGGCTTCTTCTTTGTCGGTGCCATGGTCCTCTTGGAACGCGACGAAGGCTTGCACAGCTACTACTCCGTGACCCCGGCGACTGTCCAGGAATACATTCTGGCCAAAGCAATCTCCCTTGCGCTCATTTCTGTCCTCTCCGTCACTGTCATAGCTGCCATCGTCTTTGGGCGCGAGATTCACTACCCCATCCTGATCAGCGGTTTGCTCTTCGGCACGCCCGCATTTACCCTCACAGGACTGACGGTCGGTACGGCTGCCCGCTCTGTTAACCAGTATTTCGTCTACAGCATTCCGGCAGGGATCCTGCTTCTGGCTCCATCCCTGGCAGCCTTGACAAACCATTACCATATTATCAGCGAGGTTTTCCCAGCCACCCAATTATTGCGCATTATTCAGAGCTCTCTGGCCATGCCCGTACCCATTCACCCCTTCATTTCACTGTGTGGGCTATTGATCTGGTCCGGTCTGGCAATCATTGCCTCAGGTCAGATCTATAGCCGCTATTTGCACAAAGGAGGGATCTGACCATGGGCAATGTCTACCGGGTATTTACTATAGGTATGCGCCAGGTGCTCCGCGATGGCATGCTCCTCTTGCTGATACCCGCCCCCTTTTTAATGGGCGCTGCCCTGTATGGCCTGCTGCCGCTGATCGCTACCTTCCTTGCCCAGCAGTATGGAATCATCATCGATCCCTGGCTACCATTAAGCGATGCCCTGGTGGCCACCATGGCGCCTGTGCTGACAGCACTGATCTGCGCCTTTGTCATCCTTGATGAACGTGACGAAGGCACCGGCTTGTACTACCGAATCACCCCATCCGGCCGCCATTCCTACCTCCTCGCCCGCATCGGCCTGCCCATGCTGTGGGCCTATCTATCCACAGTACTGGTACTGTTCTTTTTCACCCACAGCACAGCCGGCATGCCGTTGATTATCCTTGTTTCTGGGGTAGGCGTTCTCCAGGGAATTGCCTCCTGCATGCTCCTGGTCGCCATCGCCGACAACAAGGTGGAGGGTCTGGCCCTGGCCAAACTGACCAATATCTTTGTTCTTGGCTTCTTTTTCCCCTGGGTCAGCGCTTCCCCATTTCGCTTCATTGTTGGCCTTCTCCCCAGTTTCTGGATCGGCCAGCTGATCTATCTGGCAGGACAACCCCTGATTGCCCTGGCCATACCCAGCAGCCTGGGGATGCTCAGCGGTCTGGTGTGGGTCCGCTTTCTCTATGGAGTTTTTCTCCGACGCCTGCACTGATCCATGGATGATTCCTGCTGTCTGCTCAATGCATGCTGTCACATGACATAGTCTTTTGCATTAACAGCCTGCTTGGCACCGCTGCTACTTAAAGAAAAAACGCCCTGATGTAAAGACAAGGTCAATCCCTCTAATTAATTCTTTCCGCCAGTTTTCGGCACCACTGCACTTACATGCAACAGTCTGCGATCTTTTATACCCCGCTCAGTCATAGCAGATCGGCTTTTCCTTCTCAGGGATGTGTTCAGATCATCCCGGTCCTGTGACCCATAGAAAACAAGGCAAAAAAAGAGCGGCATATCAACATATGCTGCTCTCCCTGTCTAACAGTGCTCTCAGCACTTTCCACAAAAGGATGCGGGTAGAGTTATACCTGGCAAATAATCATTTGGCAATGCTAATCCAATAAAGTCGTACCGTAGGAGTTATCGATTGCACATAGCCATTTCCCGTCAATATTTCTGTAAATATAGGTTGCTCTTCGCTCCATGCTGTACTCGGATTCGTGCTTGTTTTCTGCATCCAGGAAAGTCTGGGCCAACACCAAGACGGTATCCCCTGCCTGAATCATGTGCATTTTCCCTTGGGTGGGGGCGATGCTATTCTTAAAATACGCTGCAATGCGGATGAACGCTTTTTTAATCGCATCTTTCCCCTGCACCTCCGAACCCGGTTTTACCACAAGGACGGCATCTTCTGTATAAAAGTGCATCAAATCATCAAATCGCTCTTCCTTAATCGCCGCATCTGCAGCCTGAATCAGTTCAATAATGTTCTGGTTAATCAATGCCATCACCCTTCATGATTACGAATACCTGCTTACTTAAGTCTACACACTGAATAAATGAATCCACCCGCTCACCTAAGGCGCTCCTGCTACGTATGCTGCCTGAACATCCCAAACACTGCATGCAATCCTGACATGGAGGTTTGACAGATACAGCCATAGCCTTCAAAACGATCGAAGTACACTTCTATAAGATGACCCTCTGCTGGCATTAGGGAACAAAGTGTAATGTCAATTTTTAGCTCTCCAACCTGAGCATCCTGCATATTTGCCTGAATCAGAAAGGCCCAGCAACAAAGTGCCAGGCCTCGATCTTGCCTATTGCTTCCGTTTCTTCATAAATACTCCTGCAGCTATGGCAAACAGTCCCAGGACTTGATACGAAGTCCCTCCAGTCTTGGGCAATTCAGGCTCATCTCCAAGAGAAGGAAGACGGTAACAATGCACTGGGCACTAAATTCCCCGTCTTCGGTAACGACTGTAATGATTGCAGTCCCTTCACTGCGCGGGGTGACAACCAGTGCGCTACCGGTGCCATTCACTGTAGCGATCGCTTCATTCGATGAACTCATTAATACACTTTTATTGTCGGCATTCACTGGCTCAACAGTAACCACAAGATCTCCCGGATCACCGCCAGCAATCAAAGTCATCTCGACAGGGCTTAAGGCAATTCCCGTTACTGAAATTGGCAGTTCCCCGCCGCCGTCGTTTTTCCCAAGGACAGTCACAACACATTGGGAACTATAACCTCCATCTTCTGTGGTGACAGTTATTGTAGCGGTTCCTTCGCCTATAGGCGTTACCGTCGCTGGACTGTTTGCAACGACAGTGGCCACAGATTCATCCGATGAGCTCCAGATGACATTCATGTTATCCGCATTTTGGGGTTCGACCGTTGCAACAAGGTTTACGGGCTCATCTCCCACAGATAGGGTTAGTTCACTATAGTCTAAGCTAACTCCGGTGACCGGAACAGGCAATATAACCGCGTCCATGGTAGTGAATGTCTGGTCAGCACCGTAGAAAGTACCGTTCGAATTTACTGCCTTAATACGAAAATGATAAGTAGTGCTGGCGTCGAGCCCGCTGATGGCTTTCGTAACATCAGTACTGGATGTGATCGGGTTTTGGTCGGCTAAAACCTCTGTGCCGTAAGAGGAAGTAAGGCCATATTCAAAATAGACAATAGTTTCAAGGCCATAGGGATTCACACTTCCCCCCAGAATCGCCGAACTGTCTGTGATCTCCGTTGCTGTACCTGTCGTTACATCCGAAAGGGCGTTCCCCACATCGTCTTCGCTAATGACACCATTCCAAAGCCGGACACTACGAACCGTCCCGCCTGTCGTCCATTCGCCAGAAGTGGCGACGTCATCCATAAAGAGCATAAAGCGATATTTGCCATCCACCTGAATCGGTACAGTGGCATTGGATGGATCATCTCTTTCATAGACCTTGGTAACCGTACCGTTGGACTCAACAACATAAACGCGTATTACATTGTCAGAGCCACGTGTAAAGATAAAATCATAGAAGGTATTCGCGCTGTAAGTGATCTCAGTATTTGACCCAAAGGGATAAAATTGCAGATAACTATTATAGAAGTATAGGCCATTATCATCGCTAGGACCCTTAAATGATATGATCTTCTTCCAGCTTGGACCCACTTGGTCATACTCGATACGAAACCCGAGAGAGTAGTTGGAAGGATCTGTTAGGTCCTGAGTATCAAGAATCAATCCTCCGCCCGGGCTGCTATTGGCGGTCCACCACCATTGTCCATCCCCATAACCACTTGAGGCTGTATTGGGGTGCACGGTCAATGAGGTGCCCGACCCAAGAGCATCCGTGAGGTTCCCAGTGAAATCAAACTGGTGTATGAGCGTTGCTCCTGAAGCAGAGGTTCCTGCAGGGAAAACCATCGGTAACAGTATTAAACACGAAATTATCAAGAGCAAACAAACAAGATAAGACTCACGCCGCATTTTACCACCCATCGAATACCCTCTCCTTTTTTTACCTGTTCTTAATCCGTATCACTCCACCAATCTAGCCCATCCCTACGCTGAAGTGAAAAATAAATCCGACAAGAATCAATACATCCATTTTTCATTCAATGCTTACCATTTTGCCATCTCTCTCAATTCGGGCCTAGGGTTTCTTGTTGTAGCTCTTTTCCAGCTAACGACGCATATATTTACACATTACATAATGAACTGCCCCTGTCAAGGAGACCGGTAGAACAAATCGATTTTTGTGTTGGTCTGGCTTTCTATTTCAAGAAATTTTTTCACACCCCTTGCTAATTCATGGGGGCAGAATGGTCAACCTCTTCGGAAGGCCCTCTTGGCTGCGTTAATGAGTACCCTGGGCCAAGCAACGATCCCCGGACCGTATGCCCACATCCCGTTACTCCACATAATAGACTTTGAGGGAAACATTGCCTCGCTCATAGGCCACCCCATCCAAGCTGCCATCGCTATCAGTGCCTTCCTTTGCATAATGCAGCCGGATCTGGAAACGTTCTTTGCCCCCATTGACCTTGCTCTGCAGTTCATTGGCCAGCTTGGCATCGCTGCCACCGGGAATGCTTACCATGGCGATGGTGTAATCGGTGTACGTTTTAATCCCGTTTCCGGTCAAATTGAAATCGCCGGTTTCAAGGGCACGGCTCCCCCAGTCAACCACCCCGACCCAGAGTCCCAATGTGCCATGCATAAACGTCGGATCCCCTTCCACAAGCGGCGCCGTAAGTGTGAGCTCCACTTTCTTGACAGTCCCGGCAATATCACGGATATCAAAACTCATGTAGCCTCGGCAGATGCGGTTGTCACCATCGTCGCCCGCATAGATTCGGGCTGGGGAGTTGGCCATGGTATCTTTAACAACAAACCCGGTCTCCCCAGCAATGGGGTTGCGTACAACCACAGCGGCCACCGGTACCGTTTCGCTGAAAACAGCCTCTCCGCCCCGATTGTCACGGACGGTCACCTGGACCAAGTAATTTCCCGATGCAGCCGGCGCCCAGCGCAGCGGATTGGCCTGGGGATTGACGCTGTTAGCATTGCCGGGGCCGCTGACAGTCCACTGATAGCTCAGCAGGTCCCCGTCGGGATCACTGGCCTGGACAGAGATGGAATAGGTCTGCCCAACGATCATCAGATCCTCTGGCAGAGACAACCTGGAAATGACAGGATCCTGGGTAGCATCCACCGCCCACCAATTACCCACCACAGCATCCTGCACATGCTGTCCGTCGGCAATTTCCACGATGATCTTTTCGACAGAATCGCTGGTAAAGCCACTCTGAACATACC
>CAZDAI010000111.1:0-7098 GCA_964503545.1 uncultured Candidatus Sumerlaeota bacterium | reverse complement strand
CGTGTATCTCTACGGCTCAGCCATCGAAGGGGGATTGCGGGAGCGCAGCGATGTGGATATCCTGGTGGTCCTAACTGGACCGCTGGCTCCAGATCACCGGCAGAAGCTGATAGAGAGAATTATGGCGATTTCTGGCCCCCTGGGAAATGCCCTAGGGGTGCGCCCTCTGGAGGTCACGGTGGTCAATCTGACTGCACTGGCTCCCTGGAAGCATCCACCCCGGCAAGAACTCCAGTACGGGGAGTGGTTGCGCGATCGGATTGAGCAGGGATGGCTGCCCCAATCTGCAGAGCATGCGGATCTCACCATTCTCCTCTATCAGGCCCGCAAAAGAAGTGTGGCACTGTATGGTCCCCCCGGGGAAGAATTGCTGCCTGATGTTCCCCTGAGGGATGTTAAACAGGCCATTGGTGATTCCCTCACAGAACTGGTCGGCTATCTTGCAGGGGATGAGCGGAATGTAATCCTCACACTGGCCCGGATGTGGCAGACGGTTGCATCGGGGGTCATCACCTCCAAAGATGTTGCGGCCGCATGGGCCATTCCGCACATGCCAGAAGGGTATGGGGCCCTGCTTAAAATGGCCGCCCAGGGATATCGCGGGGAATGTCGGGATGAATGGGCCGGGCATGAGCCAGCACTCCATGGGCTGGTGGGATTTATGGTGCAGGCCATTACAGCCTGTTTGAATGAATAGCGCGAGAAACGATCGTTGCAGCTCGATCAATCCAACAATAATGCGGGGAGGGTTTACTATGTCAAAATGCAAGATCACCGTTTTAAAGAAGTACTATGATCCGGAACTGGCTGCTGAATACTGCGCCAATCCGGACCCGGGGGCCTGTTCTGTTTTTACCGAAGGTCAGGAAATTATCATTGACCGGGATGCCTACTTCTCCATGAAGATGCCTGATAAGTTCTGCGCCGAAGCCTGGCACTGCATCAACCATTATGTGTACAGTGCGCTGCAGGGTGGGGCCCTGATGGAAGGCTGGTCCAAAGATCGGGACACATTAATTGCCTGTTGCAATGACGGTGTACGCCCGGTGGTGTTCAAACTAGAACGAGTGGATGATGAATAAGCGGGGATGGTGATCAAATCGACCCCATAATTGGTGAGAGGATGGATGTTATGACGAAATTGTCTTCTGATTATCAGCCCATTCTGTTGTTGCCCAACATTTGTTATCCCACCTATCAACTCCATGCCTTTGCCGGCGGGCGCCGGGGGCGGGGTGAGACCGTCCTGAAAATCTGCATCTTGGAAACCATGCAGTGGCTGCGTCAGCGTTTTCGTGCTTTTGATCTCCCGGCTGAACTGGCGATGCCTGAACCTGAGGCGCACGACTGCCTGGATCTTGGTCAACTGACATCGTTTCATCTGGATCTTGGCTATAAACTGGAGGTCGTCTGGCTGCCGGAGGAAGGCATGTGGGTCCTGCAGCTGACTGAGCCTGATCTGGGGGCCCGAACCGGCCCCGATGGCCAGGTAAGGGCTCCTGTTCCCGGGCGGCTCTTTGAAACCAATGTATCCTATCGTCTAACCGGCGATCAGGTAGAGTGCGGCTTTCGCACGGTGGTGCACGAACCGGTGGATACAGATGCTGATTGTGAAGTTTTTCGTCTGGCCTTTATCAAACATTTGGCGCGCAATCCCCATGTAGGACTGTTCCACGGCTGGCCGATTATAGATCATGCCCATGCGCTTGCCGGAAAAGGGGACATTCGCAAACTGTATGAGTGGTTGCATAATCCGGAGCGCATGCTTCCAGGGGTGGTTGTAGCTGAATATCTACCACCAAAAGCACCGGTGAACATTTTCACCATACCGGTGCCTGGAACGGGATCACCAGCTGTGGTTCCCTCTTTTTCACCAAGAAGTCTACCAGAGCCAAACAATGAGGCTCTGCCACAACCGGAACTGCCTTTTGCCGTTGGGGATCTGGCGCGCTTTAAAATGGGTTATGTTCAGGTGTTCATATTGCCATTGGAGCAAAGGGCTGCATTCGGGGAGATTACCGGGCAGCAGATTGAACCGGGTGAAACGCTGCTCATTGAGCCGCAAGCTTTTTCCGGGACAATTCATCGCTTCCCGTACCCGGTGAAGAAGCAAAAAGACGCCCTGTATCAAAAAATCGACGAAATGGTGCAAAATTATCCCAAAGGGAAAACGGTTACTTTTGGAGGGTGCCTGTTTCTCAATACCGCTAAAGAGTTGGCGCAACAGCAGATCATCGGCTTGCATAAATCGGTGGACGAGCTTGCAGCCGCCTATGAAGCACGTCTACGCACCGCTGAAGATCTGCGCCGGCAAGAACAGTTCGACTTGCGCAACCAACTTCAGGAGCGCGAGGCAAAAATCCAACGCCTCCAGGAAAACATTGCAAAATTGGCGGCCGATAAAGAAAAACTGCGCATTGAGATTGAAACCTGGGAGCAGGGAGAGCTGGACAGAATGGCAACAGAAGAGCGCAAACGGCAGCGGCAGGCATTTCTGCAAACCCGGCCCCAGAAACCAGCCGAAGTCCCTGGCTGGGTGGAGAAGTTCTTTTCTGGCAAAATGCTCTTTCACCCCCGGGCGTGTGATATGATGGAGAAAGTCCCGCCAGATCGTGTGAACTTACCGTTGCTGTGTGATGCTTTGGAGTATCTGGCGCAAGAGTACCGGGACACATTGATCGGCGTGTTGGGGCAGGTTGAATCCAACCAGCGGTGTTCTGAAAAATATGGCAGACCGTTTGAAGTGATCCATGACCACGGGCCGTCCATTGAGATGTATCCAACCGATTACAAGATAAAATACAGACGTGGTTACAAGGGGAAACCCGTAGACACTCCTTTGAATTTGCATTTGAAAGTGGGCAATGATCCGGATAATCTGCTGCGCATCTATTTCCTCTATGATAAAGAACAGAAGCTGATTGTGGTAGGCTCCCTGCCGGAACATTTGCGCACCTGGAGTTTTCGGTAGGTTAGTTGAAAGCAAGTTTCCAAGGGAAAGAAAATTGATAGAGCTCAACGTGTTTCTAAATTTTTATGCGTGGGAATTTTCCCAGTGCTTATGCCATGGAGTGCAAGACACTGTAAGAAAAGCCAAAGGCTATGAATCCTCCTGTTGTCAAAAGGGAGAAGGAATGCTTAATGAAAGAAGGATGCCTGTGAAGATCGTAGATTTTCGGCAAGTGCATGTCCCGGCAGCCAAAAAAATGGCATTGGCTGGCTACAATGAGGAAAGAAAACATGTGGCAATTCTGCCGTATCTAGATAGTGTGCCGGACCTGACAGAGTTTGTGGATAACGGCTTGGGAGTTGTGGCATTGGACAAGGGAGAAATGGTGGGGTTTCTCTGCTGTCACAACCCTCGGGAGAAAGCCTTTCGCTCATACGCCCGTGGCGTCTTTGCGCCGATCCATGGGCATGGTGCAATGGCAGAAAACCGCGGGCTGATCTATCAGCGGCTGTATCAGGCGGCAGCTGAAAAATGGGTGAAGGCTGGGATTGGATATCACGGTATTGCCCTTTATGCCCATGACACAGTTGCTCTAAACGCCATGTTTACCCTCGGGTTTGGTTTGCGCTGCGTGGATGCTGTCCGTCCCATGGCACCCATCGAGGGTGTTGCTGAGCAAGGAATACATTGGCTCGAACTTGCAAGAAGCGAACAGGCAACCATTCGGGAGCTGCGAGAAAAGCTTTTGGAGCATTTGGGCCGCAGTCCCTGTTTCATGTATTTTCCCCGGGAGGAAATGCAGCAGCATCTTGCCCAGCTTGAGGAAAGCGATGTGCGATTGTTCGCTGCCATAGATGACGGGAATTATGTGGCCTTCGCCCAAGTGTCGGCCAGCGGTGAAAATTTCGCCACCGAAGCAGGAGATATGGTAAACCTCACAGGGGCCTATTGTTTGCCGGAATACCGGGGCAGGAACATCTATCCCAGTCTACTGAATCATGTGATTGTTACAATGCGAAATGAAGGGTATCTCCGCTTAGGGGTTGATTTTGAAAGCTTTAATCCGGCAGCCCAGCGCTTCTGGGGCAAATATTTCACCCCTTACACCTATTCTGTTGTGCGGCGGATTGATGAATGTGCATTGATGAATGAAAAGGATCATGGCGGACAGTCCCAGGCAGAATAATGGGGAACGCATGGAAGAGAGCAAAGGGGGGATTCATGTGAAAGTGTATGCTATCAATGGCAGTCCACGAAAAAAGAATAACACGGCGACATTGCTGGAAAGAGCACTGGAAGGTGTCAGAGCAGGAGCCCAAGGCAAAGAAATCGAGACAGAGATGATCCATCTTTATGATCTACAGTATACCGGTTGTATCAGCTGTTTTGCCTGCAAACTCCTGGATGGACCAAGCTATGGGAAATGTGCAGTGAGGGATGATCTTCAGGTAGTGTTGGAGAAGGTGTCTCAGGCGGACGGTTTGATTTTTGGCACCCCCATCTATTTTGGCACTATGTCTGCCCAGCTGATGGCGTTTTTCGAGAGGCTGTTGTTTTCCTATCTGGTCTATGACAAGACTTATTCAACCATTGCACCTAAAAAAATGCCCACTGCTTTCATCTACACCATGAATGTTCGGGAAGAAGCCATGGAAAATGCCGGTTATCTTACAACCTTTGAGCAGATAGCTGCACGGATCGGTCGGGTGTTTACAAGACCCAAGTACATATGTGCCAACAATACCTATCAGTTTGAT
Source organism: uncultured Candidatus Sumerlaeota bacterium (assembly GCA_964503545.1). GTDB lineage: Bacteria > Bacillota > SLNR01 > SLNR01 > SLNR01 > JAXGQE01. The sequence goes on along the minus strand of CAZDAI010000111.1, from coordinate 2,391 downwards.
GATTACGGGAAGTATAAGTCGGATGCATTCTCTCCTACAGAAAAAGCAGCCCACCGGGATCAACAGTTTCCGTTGGATTGTGAGAAAGCATTTGCATTGGGGTTAAATCTGATTAAGTACTAACAAATTAGGGGGAGAATTTTTCGATGGGGGTCATATTGGGCAGGTGTACGAAAGGAACCGAAAGGATCTGAACGCATGTACATTCAAAGTACGCATTGTATCAACGTGGTTCACTTTGGGCCAAGGCCTAATTCCGATGATGAAGTGGAAGAGGTCTGACCATATCTGCACACAGGTCGATCTATAGGGTACAGTAAATGACGGAATGGCTGCTTACGCGGCCATTTTTGATTGGTTTAGATTTGCAATGCTACTTAATTAGTAAAATGCAGATTTAAGGAGATTGAGGGAGAAAATGGCAGCCACTAGCATAATAGGAGGTTAAATTTACCCTGCAGGAAGGAATCTTGGCAGATGTATCTAATTCACAAACTTATATAAACATTCTAGGAGACGACGATGGCTATTAAACTGCAGGTTTACGATGGGACACAATGCATTATGGATAGCATCCCCATGCCAGCCGTTCTGTGCCAATGTTTGCGGGATGATGGCGGCACCATTATCGATTACCGCTATCTGATAGGCAACGAAGGCTTTGATCGGCGAATGGAAAGGGAGTTCCCTCATTACCGGGGTAAAACGGTACGGGAGCTTTTTCCCTATCTGGAAAGTGATCCGTTTGAGCGAATTCAGTTTGTTAATGCCGCAATGCATAGTCCGCTGAAACAGAATCAAACCTATTTCTACAGCCGCTTCTGGAAGATGTGGGTGCAAATGTTCGTCTACCCATTGGGAGACGATTCCTTTATGGCCATTTATCCGGATACAGCAGAAACCAATACCGTGGTGGAAAAGCTGACCCGTATTATTGATTCTTTAGAAGACATTATGGCCAGCGGTGATGGAAAACCCGATTATGCCAGTATGGTCGGGGTGTTAAAAGAGATTGCCGATGCACGGGCTGTGGTTTTGAACCTGATCCGCCCGGATGGCACGGCCAGTGAAACTGTTGCCCTGGCGGGGGATCCGGGTATAGCAGAAATTGCTGAGCAAATTTTGGGCCGTCCGGTCGTGGGCACTGTCTGGAACCTGGATATCCCCGTCCAGATGCCGGCCCTGAGCCAGATTATCCGCTGCTATGATCGATTATCGGAATTCACGGAGGCAAGGGAACTAAAAGAATCCCTGGAGCGGATTTCTATTGAAGCAGAATTGGGAGAAGCTGTGGTGGCCCGCATCAATATCGGAGCGTGCACTGTCGGCTATTATGTGTTCTGTATGCCTGAGGGGATCCCATTCCATGATGACGCTGTTGTCAATGTATTCAGCCGTTATACGGCCATGATTGTTGAGGCAAAACGCCAGGAAGATGTGATTGTGGAAAAGGCGCAGCAGTATGAATCCCTTTTTGAGAATATGGGAAGCGGCGCCAATGTGTTTGAAGTGGTGCGGGACGGCCGCTCGGCCCGGGACTATATTATCCGGGCGAGTAACCGGGCATCTTTGCAGTACAACAACACTCGTCGGGAAGATGCTGTTGATCGAACGCTCTATGAGTTAAATCCTGCCATGGAAGGCACCGGCTTTGTGGAATTCTTGCGGGATGTCTGGATAACGGGGACTCCGGGTTATCGGATTAATCGCGTGGTCAGTCACAATGGGCAGATCAAGTGGTATGAAAGCAGGGCGTTTCGTCTACCCGATGGTCTGATTTCAACCCTTTACAATGACATTTCCGATCGTGTCCTTGCCGAACAAGAACGAGCAGAAAGCGAAGGGAAACTGACCCAGCTGATTGAAAATATGGCGCAAGGGCTGGCAGTAATGACCATGGTCTATGATGAAGAAGGGAAACCCACGGACTGCCGCTATGAGCGGGTCAATCCTAGCTTTGAGCGGTTGACGGGGTTACAGGCAAAAGATCTAGTGGGCCGCACTGTCAAAGAAGTGTTGCCCAATTTTCGGGAAGACTGGATCGAAATGTACGGCAAGGTGGTTGCCGAAGGAAAAACAGTGGAGCTGGAGGAATATTTTCCCCGCTTTGATGCCTACTGCCATCTGGTGGCTTACCGGGCTTACCCCGGTGCTTTTGCCACGATTCTCACCGACATCAGTGATCGCAAGAAGGTTGAGCAGGAGCTGACTTTTCGCAGCAACCATGATCATCTGACGGGGCTCTACAACCGGCACTATCTGGATGAGGCCATTGCCTTAATTGATGCTGAAGAACGCTACCCGCTCACTCTGATTCTGGCAGACCTGGACGATCTGAAGATGATCAATGATGTGTACGGCCATCAGGAAGGGGACCGGGTTCTCCAGGCT
>CAZDAI010000110.1:0-7157 GCA_964503545.1 uncultured Candidatus Sumerlaeota bacterium | reverse complement strand
AGGTGACATTTTATCAGAATAAATTCAACATGACATTATCTCAGAATAACTACAAAATATGTATAAAATGCTTGACAGCGCAGCATACGGGTGGTAGTATTAAGATGCAAAAGGGCAAATGCTCATAATAAACCAGGAGGGAGGGATCAGGAATGCCAAGAAGAGATGGGACAGGTCCCATGGGGGCAGGTCCGGCTTCGGGTTGGGGAGCAGGACCATGCGGTGCTGGCTATGGGATGAATCGCCCGCTGGGCCGGGGTCACGGGTTTCGCCGCACAGTTGGCTGCTGTCCTCCGCTATATGGCTGGGGGATGGCTCCACAAGTCAATCGTGAAGATGTTCTACGGCAACAGAAGGAATTCATGGAAGAACAGATCCGGCTGATTGACAGTGAACTGAAAGCCGGCACAGAAACTGAGTGATATGGTGACCAAAGCGATATGCTTTGGTCTTTTCCTATTCGATTGCAGTTTCTGTTCAGATTTGATATGATGAAGGAAAGTAGTAATCGAGGTGGTCATATGCCCAGACCGACAAAATGGCGGCGGGTTGAGTTTATCCCTGGCGTTCGACACTTTCATCCCAGCGGTGTACCAAGAGCCATGCTGGAAGAGAACATTCTCAAGATTGAAGAACTGGAATCCCTTCGTCTTAAGGATCTGGAGAGTTTGGAACAGGAAGAGTGTGCAGAGCGAATGGGGGTATCTCGCCAGACATTCCAAAGGATCTACAATGCCGCGCGAAAAATTGTTGCCGACAGTCTGATCAACGGAAAAGCCATTCGTGTAGAGGGAGGCAATTTCACACGGAATATCTGCCCGGTTCAGTGCCAGAACTGCGGTGCTGAATGGGAAGAAAGCTATGAAAATTTTGAGCAGATTCTGGAGGGGGAATACAGTTGTCCCAAATGCGGATCTCATGATATTGTCTGTGCTTACGGACGAGGCAGGCGATTTTGCGGCGGACACTGCTGGCGTGGTGGCAAAGAGGAGTAGCAGGCTCACTGAGCCTGCTTTTTTATTGACATATGCCCATAATTAGGGTAAAATCCTGGTAGGAAACCAATTAACCAATCACTTAACAGAAAGGGAGATTTGAATGGCTGACACAAGCAAAGCAATGGGTGAACAAAGTGATGCGCTGGATAAGAGTGAATACAGGTATGGCACGATTAAAAAAATTGTAGGAATTGTCAGCGGGAAAGGCGGTGTAGGAAAATCCGCCGTTACCGGCCTACTGGCAGCAGCCATGGCACACCAGGGACATGCGGTGGGCATTCTCGATGCCGATATCACAGGACCGAGTATACCGCGCATGTTCGGGATCCATAAAAAAGCAGTCACGGCCGGTCCCGTAATTATTCCAGCTGTTTCAGTTGAGAAGATAAAAATAATGTCCATAAATCTGCTTCTCGAGAATGAAGATGATCCCGTAATCTGGCGTGGACCGTTGGTCGCGGGAGTAGTCAAGCAGTTTTTTACCGATGTTGACTGGGGGGATCTGGATTATCTATTCGTTGACCTGCCCCCGGGAACCGGTGATGTGCCCTTGACTGTCATGCAGTCTCTTCCGCTGGATGGAGTAGTGATTGTTGCTACACCCCAAGAACTGGTCGGTATGATCGTGAAGAAGGCAATCCATATGGCTGAGATGATGAATATCCCTGTCATAGGGGTTATCGGCAACATGAGTCACGTCGTTTGCCCGGACTGCAATAAAAAGATTCCGTTGTTTGGCGAAAAAGGGATGGATACCATTGTAACTGAGACAGGTGTCAGATTGTTAGGTAATTTGCCGTTGTTGCCGGATCTGGCTCTGCTGGGTGACGAAGGCAAAATTGAACTCATTGATCATTTGCATCCGGATTTCTTTGCAGAAACCCGGGATGCATTTTTAAAAGCCCTAGAGGAATTGGCAGAGAAAGCGAAATAGGAGGTTGGGTAAAATGAAGATTGCAGTATCGGGCGTAAGCAGCAGCGTTGATGGGCCCGTGGATCTCCGCTTTGGCAGAGCTCCGGTTTTTGTGATCTACGATACGGAGACCGACACATATGAATCGCTAGTCAATCCGGCAATTCAGAGTGCCCATGGGGCAGGTGTGCAAGCGGCTCAGTTAATGATAAACTCTGGCATCGGGACTGTATTGACGGGTCGAGTGGGACCCAATGCTCATCAGATTCTCAAAGCAGCTGGAATTGAAATCCGCAATTGCCCAGCCACAACGGTTGAGGATGCTGTGCACCAATATCTGGCGGGAGCGTTGCCTGTGATTGAACAAGCCGGTCCGCCTCATGGGGGACAGGGGCGAGGGAGGAATCGGTAATGTGGGTGGGGGTTTTAAGCGGAAAAGGTGGAACAGGAAAAACATCGATCGCGGCGCTATTAGCCCGTGCTTGGCCGGGAGCCCAGTATGTTGACTGTGATGTGGAGGAACCCAATGGTTACCATTTCCTCAAACCGGTCGTTGCAAAACGCCAGGATGTTTTGTGCCCTGTACCCGCTGTTAACCCCAGTCAATGCAGTCTGTGCGGAATTTGCGGTAAAACCTGTGAATTCAATGCCATAGCGTGTCTGCCTGATCGAATCATGTTTTTTCCAGAAATCTGCCATCACTGCGGTGCCTGTGTACTGGCCTGCCCGGAAAAAGCACTGTATGAGACAATGCGGTCCATTGGGGTAATTGAATGGAATGACGACCTAACATTCTTTCAAGGTAGGCTGACCGTCGGAGAACCGATTGGCATCCCGATAATCAGGGCCCTGAAGAAAACCGTATCTGATAAGCGTCCCGCTATTTTTGACTGTTCTCCGGGAGCATCATGTGCAGTCGTGCAGGCTTTGGATCGTGTGGACATTGCTTTACTGGTGACAGAACCAACGCCATTTGGCTTGCACGATTTGCAGATTGCTGTCAATCTTGTCCGTTCAATGGGGATCCCGAGCTTGGTCGTGATTAATAAATCCACAGAGTACAGCAGGATGATCCACCGTTACTGCGCAAGGGAAAACCTGGAGGTAGCGCTGGAAATTCCCTTTGATCTGGAGATTGCCCGGCAGTATTCACGGGGGGAATTGCCCTGGAAGTATGGGGAAGCTCTGCGCAGCAAGATAGCAGCACTTTCCCCCGAGGAGTGAGGCTGATGAAAATTCTGACAGTGATCAGCGGTAAGGGTGGAACGGGTAAAACAACAATTGTATCTGCAATTCATGATTTCATTCCCAACGGGATCGTTGCGGACTGCGATGTGGACGCCCCAAACCTGCACTTGCTGCTGGAAGCTGAACCACTGACCGAAACAATGTATATGGGTGCCAAAGAAGCTGTGATCGACAAAGATGTCTGCAGAAAGTGTGGTCTTTGCCGAACAGCATGCCGTTTCGGTGCTATCGATGCCGAACTAATAATTGATTCACTGCATTGTGAAGGATGTGGAGCGTGCCGGGTCGTTTGCACTGCAGGTGCGATTGCGCTGGTACCTGTCATGACTGGCCGCTTATTTTTGGATCGCACTGCCAGAGGATTGTTTGCTCATGCTTTGCTAAATTGTGGAGCGGAGGGATCCGGAAAACTGGTCACAGAAGTTCGTCAACTGGCTGAGAAGCATCAGACCACTGAAGCTTGGCTGGTGATTGATGGTGCGCCAGGAATCGGCTGTTCAGTGATTGCTTCTATCACCGGGGCGGATTTCGCCCTAGTGGTAACAGAGCCAACCTTATCCGGTTTAAGCGATCTGGTACGCGTCCTGGAGGTGGCTGCCCACTTTCAGGTGCCGGCATGTGTTTGCATTAATAAGGCGGATATCAACGCAGAAGCATCTGAGCAGATTGCTGATTATTGCCGCCATTTAAAAATCCCAGTGATTGGGAAAATTCCTTTTGATCAAGGCATCTATGACTATCTGCAGCAGAAAAAATCGGTTGGCCAGTACCAAGGGCCTGCCGGGCAGGCGATTCGCAAGATGTGGGAGAATCTGTGGAATCTGATGAATGGGAGGGGTGAAGAATGAAAATTGCTATTGCTGTAGACGGAGTAGAGGTATCGCAGCATTTTGGCCATTGTGACAGTTTTGTGATTTACGATGTTGAAGCGGGAAAGATCAAAGATCAGATTATGGTCATGAATCCGGGGCATGTGCCGGGGGTACTACCGCAAATGTTGATTGAGCGAGGTGTATCATGCCTGATTTCAGGCGGATTAGGCAGTAATGCGCAAAAACTATTCCATGATGCCGGTATTCAGTTAGTGATGGGCGTCCAAGGTGAAGCGGAAGATGTGATTTACGATTTTCTCACCGGCAAACTGCAGACAGGAGAGAACAGCTGCGATCATTAAAAGCAGCTGTTCTCCTTTTTCCAGTGAAAAGGGGCTGACCGGCAGGAATTTTCCTGCTTTGGTTGAATCCATGTAATGACAAATTAATATGGAAATCCTCCGAGCCTGCTTTCCTAACGGACACTATGGAACCAGGCCGACAGGGTGTTGTTGGAAACGGCAACGCCTCCCACTTGGAAAGGAGTTGATGCAGGAGCGTGAATGCGACGTCTGTCTCTTTCTGTGGGAAGAGACTTTTTCTTTGCCGATCTGAGCGTAAAAGGATGGTGAAAAATGATTATTCATAAAAAACGATTTGCAGTAATTGCAGCTGTGATCCTGGCATTGCTGCTAGCAGGCTGCAGCGGAGATCCAGAGCCCCAGGGCGAGGCGGAGAAAATTGTGATCAGTCAGGCCGGTGCAGCGGATACAGAGATTACCGTAGAGGAGCTAATGGCTTATACGCCGGTTGAGCGGGATGTGGAATCCATTAATTCCAGCGGAGAAGTGACTCCGTATAAGGTAAAAGGCACATTATTCGCAGAGGTACTGGCCGATATGGGGTTGGTCCAGACGGAACTGGATGCCGTGCGCTTGATTGCCGGTGATGGATATTCCATTGAAGTCGGACAGGAAGTGCTGGCCAGCAGAGAGCTCATCTTAGCGTATGAAATGGATGGCGAGCCTTTGTTTGAGGAAAGCCGACCGGTGCGGATGATTATCCCGGAAGAACGGGCTATGTACTGGGTGCGTAATCTGGTTAGAATTGAGATTTTGCAAACGGAAGAATCTGCTGAAGTATCTGAAATCTATGTCATTGAAACAGCAGCAGCTGGTTTAGATAAAGAGGATTATCTCTCTGACAGTGAAATTCAGCAGGCCGTTGCCACCACCGACTTGGTTGCATGGTCAGATGAAGAACTGCCAGCAGTACATTTCCTTTCTGTGGATGGGCTGGCTAAGAATGAAACGTGGGAGAATTTCACCAAGGGACTGATTATGGTGACTGGGCCAGAAAACCCGGCATTTGTGGGGGAAGATTTGCCCAAAGGTATGCATGTCAAAGAGATTCTGTGGTTTACTGCAGACCACAAAGGGTTTGTATCGGCAGTAAATGTGCAAAAGAAACTAACAACAGTCACAGTGGACGGGAATACCGGTGTTTCTCTATCAGAAATCTTAACAGGTATTGGATTCAAAGAGAATATCGGTATCCTTCTAACTGCTGCTGACGGATATTCTATGACCATCGCTGAGGCTGATGTCAGCAAAGGGATCATATACATCAATGATGAGGGGAAAGCATCTGTAATGTTTGATGGACTGCCTCGCAATACTGCAGTAAAAGACATAATGAAAATTACTGTTGCAGAATAAAACATGTGGAGGGTTTTGAATGAGAAGAAACATTACCGCGTTACTATTGATTGTCATTTTACTCTGGGTAGCGGCCGGCTGCACCCAGGCACCGCCTGCTGCGGAAGCCAAATGGACGGTTACCATTGAAGCAGGAGAAGAAACACTGGAATTTACTGATCTGGATGCTGCTGATATGACTGCAGTGGATGTGGAAACCAACCGCACAGACCGGGATGGCAAACCACTGGACCAGGTTTGGACCGGGATTGCTTTAAAGGATGTTCTGGAAGCAAAGGGAGTCACAGAGTACAGCAGTGCGATTATCGAGGCAGCTGATGGGTACAGCAAGGAGTATTCCCTTGAAGTGATAAACAATGAAGAAACCGTTATTGCCTGGCTTTTGGATGGCGAAGAAATGGCTGAAGATGCAGGTGGTCCTGTGCAGATGATCCCCAAGGGTGAAGCCAACAATATGTTTATTAAGAATTTAAGCAAAGTCATAATTCAGTAGAGTAGGTGATCGTAGTGATGAACCGGTTCCTGTCACGTTTTACGATGTTTGATCTGGTGGTCCTGGCTTTGATGGCATGTTTGGGGATTGCCTCAAAACCCATCATCGTCCCGCTGACTCATATTATAACGGGTCCTCTGTACATTCCCGGTGGGGTGATTGCAGGCGGATTCTATATGATGTGGATCGTTCTGGGCGCCGGGCTGGTCAGAAAGACAGGAGCCGGTACACTGGTAGCAGCAGTGCAGGCAATCATGGTAATGGCTTTGGGTATCTACGGTACCCATGGCCTGATGAGCTTGTTTACATATCTTCTGCCTGGGATTGCAGTGGATCTGGTCTGGCTGATGGGTGGGCGCAGAGGGAATATGGCCGTGTTCTGCTTTTTTGCTGGGCTGGCGGCCAATGCCAGCGGTGTTTTTCTGGTGAATGTGGTATTCTTCCGCCTGCCTCTGATTCCCCTGATTCTCAGTCTCTCCAGTGCAGCACTTTCGGGCGGTTTGGGTGGTCTGGTAGCATATACAGTGATTCGACAGGTGGAAAAGAGCCGCCTGAGTACCATACTCATGAGAGGAGACGCATCATGATGAGAAAGAAATGCCTCTTGAGCAGACTCCTGCTGTTGCTGATGGTTGTTTTATTGATTACCGCTGGGTGCACCAGTGGGCAGAATGCAGGCTATGTGCCACCATTGGAAATTACCGGAGATGTGGTGCAAACCGTCGTAATCCGCAGTCTTGCAGAATTAGAGATGACAGACTTCCAGAAAGGCGACCAGAAATACCGGGGTGTCAGGCTTCTCGACCTGGTGGAGTCGGCCACTCCAGTCTCAGGTGAACACACCGTCCTGGTGACGGCGCTAGATGGGCTGGCGGCGGAAATTGATGGTGCCTTTCTGGAATCGAGTTATATTGCATTTAGTGCTGACAATGGCTGGGGAGCCGTTCATCTGAACCATCCTGCCAGTGCGGCTGT
>CAZDAI010000109.1:0-7256 GCA_964503545.1 uncultured Candidatus Sumerlaeota bacterium | reverse complement strand
GGACAAATCACAAGGAGGGGCTTTTATGTTTCATCGATATTACCGTCCCATTGCGGCGGAAATTTCCGGACCTGCCGCCTTTCAGCATGTGCGTGAAATCAGCTCCTACCATCGCATCCAGGCGAGCCCTGGCTTTCGCCAGGCGGCTGCCTACGTTCATGCTGCTTTCTCAGCAATCGGGCTGGAGGTGGAAACGCTCACCTATCCGGCAGCAGAAGATGCTCAATACTGGTCACAAAAAATGTTTCAGGAATGGGAATGCTCAGAAGCAGAACTTTGGCTCCTGTCTCCCGAAAAAAAACGCCTGGCAAGTTTCCAGGAAAACAAAATCAGTCTGATTCAGCGTAGTGCTCCCACCCCACCTGAAGGGATCGAGGCAGAGGTAATCTTGCTCGAGGATGCAGAGAATCCGAAGGCTTATGAGAATACTGACGTGCAGGGGAAAATTGTGATGGTCAGCGGTGATCTGGAACGGATCCGGCAATTGGCGGTGGAAGAACACGGAGCCATCGGCATAATCACCGATGCCATGAGCGAATCGCCTCCTGTCCGGCACCGGATGGATGTAGCGGATGCAGTTCAGTACACGTCTTTTTGGTGGTCCGGTCAGAAAAACCGTTGCTTTGGCTTTGTGCTCTCCCCCAAAGAAGGGGAACTGCTGCGCCGGATGCTCAAGAAACAAAACAGTGAGCCGGTACGCGTAGGGGCAAAGGTACGCAGCCGCTTTTATGATGGCCATATGGAAGTTGTGTCTGGGGCAATTCCTGGCACCGGTGAAGGGGAAATCATGGTGATTGCCCATTTGTGTCACCCCCAGGCCTGCGCGAACGACAATGCTTCCGGGAGCGGCCTGACCATTGAAATTGCCCGCACCTTACAGACATTGATTGCACAAGGTAAAATCTCAAAACCCCAGCGGACCATACGTTTCCTGCTGGTACCTGAGTTTACAGGAACCTATGCCTATCTGGCTGATGACGAAAGCCGCTGCCGTAAAATTGCGGCAGCGATCAACCTGGACATGGTGGGTGAAAATCAGGATCTCTGTAAATCGACTTTGATGATTGAACGGCCGCCAATGTCCACCCCTTCCTTCGCGTCTGAACTGCTGGAGACGATCATGGAAGAAGTAGGCAAAGAGGTGGGCTCCATTGGCGGTTCCCATAAGATTTCCCTTTTCCGCCACGGCGTCATGCCCTATTCCGGCGGCAGCGACCACGGCATCCTGGCTGATCCTTCGGTGAACATTCCCACTCCGATGCTTATCCAGTGGCCAGATAAATTCTACCATACCAGTGCCGATACCATGGATAAAGTGGATCCGGAAAGCCTCCGGCGGGTCGGCACGCTCACAGCCGTCTATGCGGCATTTCTCGCTTCTGCAACTTATTCAGATCTGGTCTGGCTGGCAGGAGAAATGACCGGCCGCTTCAGCCATGAGCTGCACCTGCAGATCAGTAATCTATTGTCTGCAGGGATGGAAAAAGCGGCAAAAGCCGCAGAACAAGAAGAATCCCCGGCCGAAATTCTGGCAGCAACACTGCAAAATGTTGACCGGAAATCCACATTTATGCTGCGCCGCAAGGAAGAAGATCTTCAATCTTTGCTGGGGCTTTTGCCCTTGGATGCTCAATCCACCATGGCCCAAGTCCTGGAATCTCTCAATGAACAGCTGATTGAAGCTACCGTCAGCGCCCAATGCCGGGCACGAATGATCGCTCGCAATTATTTGCCAGCCGTTGGGGAATGTTGTGTTCCAGTTCTGGCAGACAGTGAACTATCGGAGTGGGAACGAGAAGCAGCGGCCATGATCCCAGTCCGTACCTATCCCGGACCGATTATGGCCAGAGGACATCTCAATGGATTGAGTCCGGAAGAAAGAGAATCCTACCGCCTGTTGATGCGGGATACAAAAAATGCCTATACCCTCACTCTTCTTGGAACTTACTGGATGGATGGAAACCGCACATTAAAAGACATCGCCGATCTGGTTGAACTGGAAGAAGGCAGGCGCTGCACAGAACTATTTGTCCGCTACACCCGCCTGATGGTCAAAGCCGGACTGATTCAGCTTCGCTAAAAAGAAAAAACTTGCATATCAAAGAACTGATGTGCAAGTTTTTTTACGTCTGTTTCTTAATGAAGGAGATACTCCCCAAAGAAAGTGACCAGTACCCCTAAGGCAATCCCGATATTAGCAGAGTGGGAATGCTGCCGATGGGACTCTGGAATCAGCTCGTCACTGGCAATATAGATCATCGCACCTGCAGCAAACCCCATGGACATCGAAATAAAAATTTCAGAAACACCAAACAGAAGAAATCCCAATAAGGTACCAATGGGTGTAAACAGCCCGGCCAGGCAAGCAATCCCAAATATCCGCAAAGGTTTTGCCCCGGACATTTTCAATGGACAGGCAATACCGATTCCTTCAGGAATATTATGCAAGGCAATCGCCAGGGCCAGCATCTTACCAAAAGCCGGTGCAGCTTCATATCCAGCGCCCAAAGCTAACCCTTCCGGCAGGTTGTGCAGGGCAATACCGATGGCGATAAAAGCGCCCATTTTTGCGTACTCACCGCACACACCTTCTTTTTGAAACATGTGCAGATGCGGGATGCGGTTATCCAAAAAGAGCATCATAAACAGACCCAAAGCAAACCCAGCTCCTGCCGAGCCAACCGTACCAAATTCAAGTGCTTCTGGCAGCAGCCCCAAAGTAGCAATGGCAATCATGATCCCGGCAGCAAAACCCAATAGTGCCGACAGAGCTTTGCGCCGAATCGTGCCAAAAAACATCAGCATCAATGCACCGACCCCGGTGGCCAATCCGCTGATCGTGCTGATAGCTAAAACCTCCCATTCCAATATTGACAGCCCCTCTCATGCGGTAATTTGATGACGATTGTATTATATCACAATTGGTTTGCTAATTGAACATGATTTTCATTCCAGGCTTGAATGACACGGCCTCAATTCCTACCCACATCTTTTGCGCCCCTTTCTTTTGCATTCCGTCTCCGGCTGTGATACAATGAGTTGCGCAGGCTAAGGCCTGATGAAGAACGTTTTTGCAAGCAAAACAAGCAGCGAGAACGAGTGAAACGGAGCGATTGATATGGAAGAAATAAGAAATTTTGAAGATCTGGGGCTTGACCCGCGAATCATGCAGGGCATAGCTGATCTTGGCTTTGAAACACCCATGCCCATTCAGGCCAAAGCCATTCCCATTGCTATGGCCGGCCATGACATTTTTGGTCAGGCGCAGACCGGTACAGGAAAAACGGCTGCATTTGGCCTGCCCATTCTCCAAAAAATTCAGTCGAAGGAAGGTCTGCAGGCCCTGATCATCTGCCCGACCCGGGAATTGGCCGTGCAGGTATCTCAGGAGTTGACCCGTCTGTCCCGCCACCTTACTGTAATGGTTGTTCCCATTTATGGCGGTCAGTCCATCGACCATCAGATCCGCATTTTACGCAAAGGGCCAGAGGTTGTTGTGGGAACCCCCGGCCGGCTTCTGGATCACATGAAACGAAAAACCATGCGTCTTGACAACATACACACCCTGGTGCTGGATGAAGCGGATGAAATGCTGGACATGGGTTTTGTGGATGATATTCGGGAAATTATTGAAGCAACCCCGAGTGATCGTCAGACCATGATGTTTTCTGCAACATTGCCGCCCGAGGTGACCAATCTGGCCAAAGAATTTATGAATGAACCTCAGAGTGTTCATATTGCGCGATCCGGAACGACAGTTTCCCTGACTGAGCAGCGCTATTATGAAGTCAATCCAAAACAGAAAGTGGAGACCCTCTGCCGCCTACTGGATGTGGAAAGCCCGGATGCCGGCATCATCTTCTGCCGAACCAAGCAGGGCACCGCAGAACTTGCCAAAGAGCTTCTGGAGCGCGGATATACGGTAGATGCCCTTCATGGTGACTTGTCTCAGCGAGAACGTGACAGTGCCATGAACCGTTTCCGCACAGGACTTTCTGAATTGCTAGTGGCAACCGATGTCGCCGCCCGCGGTTTGGATATCAGCAATGTGAGCCATGTAATCAACTTCGATATTCCCCAGGACCCGGACACTTATGTGCATCGGATCGGCCGTACCGGTCGGGCGGGTAAAGAAGGAATCGCCATTACCCTGGTTACACCCAGAGAAATTAAGCAATTGCGCTTTATCGAAAACGGTATCAGAAAAAAAATTCCCCGTCACGACATCCCGTCCCTATCCGATGCCAGGGAAGTGCGGATGGAGCAGCTGATGAAGAACATTACAGACACCCTGCAGGAAGGAGCCGGCCATTACAAAGACCTGGCCGGGCGCTTACTGGAGGAATTTGACTCACTCGATTTGCTGGCAACCTCCCTGAAAATTATTGACAAAGACGGGCGAGACATGGAAACCGCTGAACTGGAAATTGCCAAACCTGAATGGATCAAGATCCTGCTCCCTGTTGGCAGAAGCCATGGACTCCACCCCAAGAAAATTGTTGCTGAAATCACCGGTCGCACTCATTTAACCCCAAAGCAGATCGGAGATATTGAGATCTATGATAAAAGCAGTTATGTAGAAATTCCCGTGAATGCATCCGACGATGTCTATACTGTCTTTCGCAATTACATGGCCCGGTCAGCGCGCCGACCCGCACCCAGTGAAACCCGGGGGAAAAAACCCGGTGATCGCAGACCGCGCAAAGAATTCCAGGGCAGAAAAAACTACGAACGCTAAGCAAAAAACCCGGCAATCGCCGGGTTTTCTTTTGATAAATATTAACCCGCAATGATTTAGATATCAATGGGATCTGCATAAATCAGCCGTTTGCTGGGTACAGCATGCTCGGTCAACGGCCGCAGCACCTGATGCAATCCCACTTTTACACTCAATCCCTGCCGGGCAATCCTGACGAGATCGCTGCGGGGATCCACAGGAAACATAATCACATTGCTCCCGCGATCTACGGCAAAGTTATTCATCATCCGCCAGAGCGGCATTAAGTCATCCGGTGTTTTTCGGTAGCCAGGCAATTCCGGGACACAATAGGACCAGTTCTTACCAATTTCGGGCACCCGGGGAACGCGGCCGAATACCCGCAGCACTTTAAATATCCCGGATATGAGCTGCAATTGGCGGCTGAGTTGAATAATGGTACCGTTGATGGCTTTGCTGTAATCCCAGCAACCCAGGCAGCCGTTGATCTGGCCGTCCTTTTCATAGACATAGAAGTCATCAGACGAAAAACCTGGCAGCCGCTGCAGAAAAGCGGTCAGGCTTTCTGAGGTATGAGGGTAATAATAATCATAATCCTGATAGGTCTGATTGAGAATCTCCACCACTTGCGGCAGATCTTCCGCCCTCATCGGCCGTACGCCCTGGGGGACTGACTGTCTGCGATAAGGCAAAGTAGCATAGACATGCAGGATTTGTTCATCAGCATAACCGATCCGACCAAAGGCCTTCAAAGATGGGGTATTATCTTCGAGAATCCAGCCAAAAACCTGTTCTGCACCCGCCTGAATTCCATAGGCAGTGCAAGCCTCCTCCAGACGTTGTGCCAAGCGGTGCCCCCGGTATGCGCTATCCACTGCATAACTGTACCCATAGCCGGTCTTTACTTCCCGCCCGTTCTTCATGATGCGGCGGATGGAGCACTCACCCACTCCCACCAGCTGCCCGTTATCGTCGGCAACAAAAGTCTTGTACTCATCATAGGGCTGAGAGCGGGCAAAAAAATCCGGTGCCCGGTCCAGTCGGACCACCAGATTGGTCCCCTGGGGACAGCGCGCCATGAGTGCCACCAACCCATCATTATCTTGCCGCGTGGCTTCCCTGATCATGATCATGAGTATCCCTCCCGTTGCAGTGAGCACATTGTGTGTCCATCACTAAATATTCGCCCCCACCAGACTTTTCCCTCTCAATGACAGACAAAAACGGAGCAGCTCGGCTGCCCCGCCCAAAATCTATTGATCCTCATCTTCGGGAACATCTTTTTTACTCAACATGGATTTGAAAATACGCATCTTGATCGGTGCAATGATGATCGCTGCAATGATCAGGAGTCCCCAGCCCCAAATTGGAATGTCCGGCATCGTGTACACCTCCTTTACTCTTTTTCATCAGCGCAACCGCAGCCGCTTGCGGATAACCGGCATAAGCAGCATCAGGAGTACCATAGATGTCAGCAACACATAGAGGGATGAATGCCAGAAGCCAAGTCCATAGTGGGTTCGTGAAAAAACATTTTGAAACACCTGAAATACCCAGTAATTCGGAAAAGGATAGAGCAGCCAACGCCAAGCTGCCGGCATAGCCAGTGAAGCCAAAGGGATCCCGGTCATTACAATCATGACCAGCTTGATGGCCGCAATGGCCGAAATCTGGGTATCTGTCAGACCACCCACTGCAAGACCAAGTATGATCCCAAGTCCGGTAGAGATCACAATGGCAAGAATCAGGAGCCCATAATTGAGTGCAAAGCCCATAATGATAATCGCAGTAGCTACACTGAGGACCAGGGATGTTACCAGTACCAGCACACCCCGTGCACCGATGTATTCACGCATATGCAAAGGGCTGACAGCTAAAGCTGCCAATGCGCGTGACTCTTTCTCATCGATGATGTTGAATGCAATCAGGATCCCGGCAATCAGAATCGCTCCCAAAACCAGCATACTCGCCGTTGTTTCCCGCATTAACGATGGATCCCGGTTCAAGCTGCTGCGCAAAAAAACGGCAGGTGGTTCCGACTGCAGTGCCCGATCCAGTACAGCTGCGCTGACTCGCACTAGATCCCCTGTTTCATTGCCTTCTGCCATCAGCACATAATCCCCATCGGGATTCTGGTAAATGCCGATCACATCATCACTGCGTTCAACCCGCTCCTGAAGTGACGTTTTTCCATCAATAAGTTCTACCCGGCCATGCTCCTGGAAGGTTTCAATAATGGCCTGGGGCATCGTTTTCTCCAAGGCAAAGGTCAGTTGCGCGCCCTGTACAGATGGAATAAAGAAACTGAATCCCACCGCCATGATCAGCGGTGCCGCAATCATATACAACCCAATATTGTCTCGCAGTATGTTCACAAAATCCTGCCTGATAAAGCTTCCTATTCGCCTCAGCATGTCAGTGTCCCTCCTTCATCAGCCGGATGTGCACTGCCCAGTACGCAGCACCCGCCAACACCAGGGTCTCAATTGCCAGGATCCCGATGGCAGACACAATCAGATTGCTGTTCCCCGTTGCAAAG
>CAZDAI010000108.1:0-7258 GCA_964503545.1 uncultured Candidatus Sumerlaeota bacterium | reverse complement strand
CTGCCCGTACCGGTGCACTGCGGACCGGATTTGGATCCAAGCGCCTTTGCACAAGCCCTAACTGCTGAAAAATCTCTGGGCAGGCGTGTCCGTGCCATTCTCTTTTCTTCACCAAACAACCCAATGGGCACAGTATATCCAGCGCATGTCTTAGATGGCCTCATTGCATTTTGCATGGACAACAATCTCGATATCATCTCGGATGAGATTTACGCTCAAACGATTCACGATCCGGAAGCCATCTGGATTAGTGCATTGCGCCGCGCCCCGAAGGAGTACCTAAACCGTGTCCATATTACCAGCAGCTTCGCCAAAGATTTTGCCGTTTCCGGCTTTCGCACCGGTTTTGTCATATCCTTCAATGAGGATCTGATCAAAGGGGTTGCCGGGTTGGCCTATTACGCCGCGGTCTCCACCCACACCCAAGCGCTGCTTACGAATCTGCTGCAAGACCCTGGAGTACCCGCTCTGGTGCATGCCAACCGTACACGGTTGCGAGATGCTTATGTGCGGATGGTTACTTCACTAGATAAGCTGGGTATTGAAACCATGCCGGCCCAAGGAGGTATTTTCTTACTGGCCAATTTAAGCAAATACATGGTCAGCCAGGAGTTTTCAGCTGAGTTTCGCCTTTGGGAAACACTCTACAAAGAGCTGAAAATTAATATATCCCCCGGCCAGCTGTTTAAGACTGCTGAGCCCGGCTGGTTTCGAATGTGCTTTGCCCATCCAGAATCGGTCATTGCTGAAGCCTGTCGTCGCCTGGAAATTCTTTAACCTGCTTGCGCTAGCTCTTTCTTTATTCAAACAGCCACAGGCCGGTATTGCCGGCTTGTGGCTGCACCATTTGCTGCAAATAGCAACCTTTTATAACCTTGTCAAACCTCGTGTTGGATGCAGATGATCAGCCGCATGCCATCCCGATCGATCCCACTCATACCCCGATTCGCATATCGTGTGCACGATCATTTTGTCAAACTAACGGCTGTATACCACATTCCCATTGATGATGGCCTTCTCTACGCTCGCCTGCAGATCAAAGGGATGACCGTTCCAGATCACCAGGTCCGCATCTTTGCCCACTTCGATACTGCCAATGCGATGCCCCACTTCCAGTATTTCTGCCGCATGGCTGGTGATCGCCTTGAAGGCTTCCATTTCCGGTAGCCCGGACTTGTAAGCCAGTGCAGCACACATGGGCAGATATTCCAGAGGGATTACAGGACTGTCAGTCATAATGGCGATTTTTACCCCAGCTTCAACGAGAACCCGTGGTGTGTCAAATGTTTTACGATTCAGTTCAAATTTTGACTTGCTGCCAAAGGTCGGACCGATAATCGCCGGGAAGCCTTCCCGGGCCAGATGTTCTGCAATCAGATGACCTTCCGTGCAGTGTTCCAGCGTCAATTTCAAGCCAAACTCCCGGGCAATGCGGATTGCGGTAAAAATATCATCTGCCCGATGAGCATGGGCTTTTAGCGGAATCTCCCCGTTGATGACTGGGATCATGGCCTCCAGTTTCATGTCAAAAGGAGGCATTTTACCGGCATCATCTCCGGCAGCGATTTTCTTCGCCTGATAGGCAACTGTTTTCGCCAAGGTTTCCCGTAAAGCACCGGCTGTGCCCATCCGTGTGCTGGGCAGTGTTTTCTTCTCGGCATAGACCCGTTTTGGGTTTTCACCAAAGGCCACTTTCATGGCCGCATCAGGGCGGATTACCATGTCATCTACTCGGTTACCTGACAGTTTCATTACCAAGAACGTCCCACCAATCACATTGGCACTGCCTGGCCCGGTGGCTGCAGCTGTAACCCCGCCTTTGATGGCGTTCGCAAAGGCTTCATCCAGCGGATTGATGGCATCCACAGCCCGCAGATGCGGCGTGATGGGGTCGGTCATTTCGTTGCCATCCGCACCTTCAAAACCGATCCCTTCTTCCCACATCCCGATATGGCAATGAGCGTCGATAAAGCCGGGGAAAACCATTTTCCCCTGTGCATCCAGAACTTCTGGCGCCATAATATCAGGTGTGCCTTCCCCCATCTGGCGAATCGTACCGTCTTCGATCAGCAGCCAGCCTTCCACGACACCGCGTTCTGCCATCGTATACATGATGGCGTTTTTGATCAACATCATCTGGCAGTCCTCCCTTTTTTGGATTTGAGCAGACAGACTGGACATGCTCGCCCTGAGCAGAATAGCCGCCCATTCATCCTGCAAATCATCCATATTAACATCTATCTGGCATTTCCCGTTCTGGAGGGTTTTTTCCTGCAGATACCGAAGAGGAAGCGTGTTAAGATATTTTAAGGAGGCGCTGATGATGACAAATGAACTGCAGAAGAACGATGCTTACCGGTTGGGATACTTTTGCGGTGCTGCCGCAGCCATGTGCGAAATGGCGATGAATGAAGCCAAGGATTTATCCCTTAGCCATCCTTTTCCCGCCAGTGACGAGCCTGCCCTCCGTCCCTCCTTGCTGGAAAAAGCAGCCCAATACGGTGTTTCAGTTTACCTGGAAAAGGATCTGATGCGGACAGATCTTTTTGCGGATGTGGATATGTCCGGTTTGTGGGTTTATCTGATCTATAAAAAGCCAGCTGTGCTGGCGGAGTACCTTGCGCTCAAACAGTCGGAGAAAGATCATTGTCAGGAAAATACCTATACACCGGAAGTACGCCAGGACATGGCTTACCGTTTCGGCTCTCTTTTGGGGTACAGCCCAGAGTATCTGGCAGAGAAGCTCCGTTCTATCAACCAAATGTTAAGAACGTGACAAAACTGTGCTTTTGCCCGGAATCGCAAATGGCATGTGCTGTGCCCTATTTGCACCCGAAACGCCAGCAGTTGAAATTGAATCTCTAATCCATAATCCCCAGAATGATTGGTTGCAGCCAATTATTTCACTCTGTAAATGTTGGCAGAAATATTCTGGAGCGGTACACCAATATCCACAAAATCACGGCCTGCCAGGAGCTTTATATGACGGGTGGAGACACCTAATTGACCTTTTTGTGTTTCTACCGGAACCCAGCCCTGATCTACCAGCCAGATTTCTGCCCACGCGTGGTATGACCCTTCATAAATCCGGCCCACAATGAAGCGCGCAGGTATTCCTTTGTTGCGCATGATGGCAATAAAAAGGTTGGCATATTCGCTACAGGTTCCCCGCTTCTGAATGAGCGCTTCCAGCGCACTGCGGGTTTGACTTGTACCTGTCCAGATCTGATCGGCCAGATCCGCATCGTAGCGCAGCGTACGCGCCGTCCAGGCGGCTGCCTGTCGCGCGATTTCCACTGGATCCTCCGTTTTGGCAGCGATTCCGTCAGCAACCGCTTTGATGTCGGGATGATTACTCTCAATCTTTACTGAAGGCTCCAGAAAGATTTGCACTTCAGCTGGATAGTTGGCTGCTGACACCCCCGACTGAAAAGCGTTGCGGCTGTCTTGAATGCGAACATGATAAGCTGTCAGCATTCCCGGATCCACTTCAATGACTTCCTGGGGGTAAGAATCAAGCACTGCGGGATCCAGGTGCTGGGCTGACACCCGATACTGCTTTTCTCCTTGACTGCCGGTATCCATGATAAACCGCCAGCCGCAGAATAATATCAACAGAATCACAATGGATATTCCCAGTGCTTTTCCTCTACGTATCAGCACTCCTCCACCTCCTGTCAAATTTGCTTCCTAATGGTGTGGACGCATTATCCTGGTTTTTTGTTCCACCACTTAGAATAGCCTTTTTGTGAAGAAAGAGAGTATATGTGGAATACTAATATTTTTACCATTTTCTTTCCATTTCATGGCATCAATGATAAAATAGACAGGGAACTTGGGTTCTATGCCTGATCATGCACGTTAAGTCTGATGGATGCGTACGCAAGGAGGTGAGATTGTGCAGTATGTAGGATTACTGGCGCCCATCGCTTTTGTCTTTGCCCTGTCTGCATTGAGCCAGGTTGGCGCTCTAAAAAAAGAAGTTGACGAACTGCGCGCTCAGATTGCCCATTTGAGCAACACATCCAGTCAACTGTAAGCTGACAACAAATTCCCAGAAGCAGAGGGGCATCCATTCTACATCGCCATCTTCAGTGCGAGGCGCATCTTTGTGGTGTGTAAGAAGCGTCTGCTGCACCCTTACTCCTCGATTCGACTCTGTTTCATTGCCATTCTTCTCATCATCAGGTCAGCCAGATTGCCGGCAAGCCTTTTGAGCGGATTAATAAGTACCGGGTAATAGTAATCAGCAGCAAGCCAGCCCTGATCTTCATAGTATTTTTTATCAGGCGCCAACGCTTCGGGGAAATATTTCATACCGGACCGTGTCATGCGAAAGATCATCAGCTTAAATAGTGATGGAGATAATGGCCGGTCATTGGCCAAGGCTTGTAGAAAACGCGCCGTGGCTTTTTTTATTACCGGATTGTTTTTTGCAGCCACATTTTGCTGTGCTTCCTGGTTGGTAAAGACCCCCCCTGATAGTACGACTCCCTTGACTTCATTCATGCCCCAAAAGCCCAGCACTTCATTGATGTATTTTGCTACTTTATTCCCCCCGTAGACACCCTGCACCACAACCGGCATGCACACCTTGCCAAATAACCGCGGCCGGTGAAACACAAATGCCAGGCGATCGAATACATCTTTGAGGATGCCCGGAACTGCCAATGAATAATTAGGCACCACAAACACTACTCCGTTTGCCTCTTCCAGCTTATCCAGAATAGTTCGCACATCATCATCCTTTAAAGGACAGCTTGCGCTGCCTACTGCAAGGCAAGCACAACAGCCCTTGCAGCGTACAATGTCGTAATCCCGCAGCCGGACCAGCTCAACTTCTGCACTTTTGCCGATTTCATCTTGCATCTGCTGTGCCACAGCACTGGAAAAACCTTCTCGTGCACTTGCTTCGACGATTAGTACTTTTTTCATCATCCTGCTCCTCACACATGATCTATGAACCTCACTTCCAGTGGACCCTTCAGCCGGTTGCAGCGTGCCGGCGTAATGACATGAACTATGAATAGAACCTGCGTCAATATTCCTTGCTGCCTTGCGTCACCTCACTCATATCCCTGACGATCGTCTGTAAAGTCGCTTAAAATGCGGGTCACAGACCGGCGATGCAGCCCATAACCTCAGCTGACTGCACCCCTTTTAGACTATCACAAGAAATTCCCCCTGTCACCCTCTTTGTCTCTCATTCTTCCAATAGCGCCTGATTTCGCCAATCCTCTTAATCGCCATTTTCACCCGGCGATGGATACTCAAAACGCATCCCTCACACTGTTTCCAAGATGAAGAAAGGTGATTGATGCAATTATGTAAATAACCCCCTGATCGTTGGATCGCTGCAGAACGAAAACTCCTAGGTGAGCTCCTGGCGACCCCATGATCCACCCATTTACGCTTAAATGGGGTGACTTTGCGAACCTGTCCCTTTATTTTTCTTATGGCGAATGATACAATCGAAAGAAAACGCAGATCAAGCACCTTGCTTTGCAAGTCGGATCTTATGATTGGTTTTTTGATCTGCGCGTTGTAACATGCTGCAATCCAAAGGAGGTCCCGTATGGACTACTCTCTTTTTCCGCCCAATGCCGATGGAATTTCAATCATACCCACCACCTGCGTTCATAACTGCGGGGGAAAATGCCTGCTTCAGGCCCATGTCCGGGATGGGCGGCTGCTGTATATAACAACAGATGAAAGCTCAGATGATACATCCCTCCTTAGCCCTCAGCTGAGAGCCTGTGCCAAAGGGAGAGCGCTGACCCAACATCTCTACCATCCTGACCGGCTACGCACCCCTTTGCGTCGCACTGGTCCCAGAGGATCCGGGCAATTTGCGCCGATCAGCTGGGATGCAGCCGTCTCAGAAACCGCCAGCCAATTGCTCCGTTTGAAAGAAACATACGGGGACAGTGCCTTATTGGATATGTCCAGCTCTGGGTCTTTCGGCGGCAAATTTCATCAGCGAACAGAAAATCGCTTTTTGAATATGTTTGGCTGTGTTACCCGACTCACTGGCAGTTACAGTAGTGAAGCCACAGATGTGATGACAGAGCACATGTGCGGAACGGGCCTCACAGGCAATGACCGGGCGGACCTGCTCAATGCTCGTCTGATCCTGATGTGGGGGTTCAACCCGGCTGAATCCATGCGCGGCACTAACACCGCCTGGTTTATTGCCCGCGCTCGTGAGCAAGGCACCCGGGTGATTGCTTTGGATCCTCTATATACAGAAAGTGCCGCCACCCTGGCCGATGAGTGGGTTCCTGTACGTCCTGGAACCGACGCAGCGGTCATGATTGCCATGGCATTTGTCATGATTAAAGAAAACATTCATGATACAACCTTCCTGGATCGCTTCACCCATGGTTTCTCTGCCTTTGCTGCCTATGTGCTGGGGCAGACCGACGGCATACCCAAGAACCCTGCCTGGGGTGAAGAAAAAAGCGGTGTCCCAGCGCAGACCATTGTCCGTCTGGCTCGCCTCTATGGGAAAGAGAAACCTGGGGCTCTCCTTTGCGGTTGGTCATTGCAGCGCACAGCCTATGGCGAGACACCCGTGCGTACTGCCATCACCCTGGCTGCCATGACCGGTAACATGGGAATTCCGGGAGGCAATGTAGGCGGTGTGGACTACAGCCGCATTCCCTTTATGCCCGGCATCCCCGTGCCGCCCGCGCCCAATCCCCAAGCAGAAGCCCCCATCTATCTCTGGCCAGACCTGATTCTCTCCGGCAAGGCCGGCGGCTTTCCGGTGGATGTGCATGGCGCTTATATCTGCGGTGGCAATCTGGTTAATCAGGGGGCAGATATCAATAAAAATATCCGGGCCATGAATCAACTGGATTTTGTCGTAGTACACGAACAGTTCATGACTCCTACAGCCCGCTATGCAGATATTATTTTCCCCATCAATACGTTTTTGGAACGCAATGACGTTTGCTTTCCCGGGACCCGGCAGGGCAACTATTTCCTTTACGCCAATCAGGTGGTGGATTCGCTCTATGAAGCCAAATCTGATTATGAGACATTTTGTCTGCTGGCAGAAGCCTTGGGGTTCGGGAGTGCCTACTCTGAAGGGAAAACAGATGAAGACTGGCTGCAGCAATTTGTCGCCGCTTCGCCAATACCGGATTATACAGAATTTAAGCGCGTGGGAATCTGGCGGGACAAGCGGAAAAAACCTGCCATTGCTTTCACAGAACAGATTCAAAAAGGCAAACCATTCGCTACTCCGTCGGGG
>CAZDAI010000107.1:0-7281 GCA_964503545.1 uncultured Candidatus Sumerlaeota bacterium | reverse complement strand
AGAAGCCTGGGGCTTCTTTTTTTTGGGTGCATATTTCGCAATATTGCAAATTTTGGCGATGGGTTGTTTTTAGATTGCAATTGTGATATATTCATAATGACTTTGCATTCATTCCAGATTATTTAATTGCAGGTAAATGAAGGAAGCTGGCCCCAATATTAATTTGGCAACGTTTATTTTTTTTGATTAGGTGATGAGCCCTCGCGGGATACGTCATAGATAGTAATGCAGAGAGGAGGAAGTAAGGTGGAAAAACTTGTGGAAGTAAGGTGGCATGGCAGAGGAGGGCAAGGAGCAAAAACTGCTGCTATGCTGCTGGCGGAAGCTGCTTCTGATGCAGGCATGTACATACAGGCATTCCCGGAATACGGTCCGGAACGTATGGGAGCGCCCGTGTTGGCCTTCAATCGAATCAGTAGCTCGCCAATTCGTTTACGCTGTCATGTAAACGAACCCGATATTGTAGTCGTATTGGATCCAACTCTGATTGGTAAGGTGGATGTGGTGAACGGATTGTCAGAGGACGGAGTTTTACTGATCAATACCGAACAGTCCCCCAAAGAGATCAGAGAGCGACTGCAGCTGAGCGGAATGAAAGTTTATACAGTCGATGCATCAAAGATTTCATTGGATACCATTGGCAGACCGATTCCCAATACTCCCATGATGGGGGCACTAATCAAGGTTACTGGAATACTTCCTTACGAATCATTCATGGAAGTTATGAAAGTTCAACTCGAAGAGAAGTTTCGCAGTAAACCCGAGGTTATTAAAGGTAATCTGGAAGCAATCGAAAGGGCTTACCAGGAGGTGGAAAGCGCATGAGTGGCGGTAAAGAAGCTGGATGGAAAGATGTACCCCAGGCTGGAATCATCCGGGAAGCTGGGAACGCTGAGTCTTACGAAACGGGTGATTGGCGTTCAGCAAAACCTGTGCGGGACGAAAGCAAGTGCATTCATTGCCTGCTGTGCTGGGTTTACTGTCCGGACAGTGCCATCATTGTTGAGAGCGGCAAGGTTGTTGGCATTGATTTGAAACACTGCAAAGGGTGCGGGATTTGCGCAAAAGAATGTCCGGAGAAGATTAAAGCGATTAAAATGGTTCAGGAAAACGAATAGAGAGGGGAGAAAGGGAATGGCAAAACGAGTGGCTTTAAGCGGTAATGAAGCCGTAGCTTTGGCAATGAAGCAAATCGAGCCGGATGTCGTTGCGGCTTACCCAATCACGCCGCAAACTGAAATTGTACAGACCTTTTCATCCTTTGTGTCAGAAGGATTGGTTAATACAGAAGCAATTACTGTGGAAAGCGAGCATAGTGCTATGAGTGCCACAGTAGGTGCCGCCGCATCGGGTGTACGGGCAATGACCGCTACATCAGCTAATGGTTTAGCCTTGATGTGGGAAGTACTTTATATTGCTGCGTCCAACCGGCTCCCAATTGTGATGCCGGTTGTGAATAGAGCCTTAAGCGGACCAATCAATATTCACTGTGATCACAGTGACAGTATGGGCGCAAGGGATGCAGGCTGGGTTCAATTGTTTTCTGAAAATGCACAAGAAGCATATGACAACATGATTCAGGCGATCAAAATAGCAGAGAATAAAAATGTGCTCCTTCCGACGATGGTCATGATGGATGGCTTCATTATCAGCCATGCCTTGGATACTCTGGAAGTGCTGGAGGATGAACAGGTTAAAGAATTCATCGGCGAATTTGATCCAACCACGGTCCTCTTGGATACAGATAATCCGATCACTGTTGGCCCCTTGGACTTGTATGACTATTATTTTGAGCATAAGAGGCAACAAGCTGAGGGTATGATGCAGGCGAAAGATGTAATTGAAAGTGTCGCCAAAGAATACGAAGCACTTACAGGCAGAAAATACGACTATTTTGAAGAATATCGCTTGGATGATGCAGAGGTTGCCGTAGTTGTATTAGGTTCATCGGCTGGTACTGCAAAGGATGCTGTGGATGCAATGCGAGAACGTGGCGTAAAAGCCGGGATCTTGAAGCTGAGAGTCTTCAGACCCTTCCCGTATAATGAAATAATGACTGCGCTCGAAGGATTGAAAGCCATTGGTGTAATGGATCGATCCGATTCATTCTCAGGTTTTGGCGGGCCGGTGTTCAACGAAGTACGGGCGGCACTCTATGATGCACCAGAAAAACCTTTTACAGCAAGCTACATTTATGGTCTTGGCGGAAGAGATCTAAACGTTGAGGATGTCTGTAAAGTATTTGAAGATATGAAAAAAGCTGCTGATGGATCATCGGTCAATAAGCTGAACTACCTGGGTGTCAGGGAATAGGAGGTGTACTGTAATGGCAACATTAAAAGAGCTATCCGCAAAAGAAGAACTGCTGAGCAATGGGCATAGAATGTGCGCTGGATGTGTTGCACCTGTTGTGGTCAGACAGGTATTGTCTGCTGCTGACGATCCTGTGATTGTCGGATGCGCTACCGGTTGTCTTGAAGTATCAACAACTGTATTCCCATACACAGCTTGGAAGGTTCCTTACATTCATAATGCCTTCGAGAACGTTTCTGCGACTGTCAGCGGCGTTGAGACTGCTTATCGGGCTTTGAAAAAGAAAGGGAAAATTCCTGAAGATAAAAACATTAAATTTGTTGCTTTTGGAGGCGACGGCGGTACCTTTGATATCGGCTTTCAATCACTATCTGGGGCGCTAGAACGCGGGCATAATTTCATGTACGTATGCTATGATAACGAAGCATATATGAACACAGGGATACAACGATCTAGTGCAACACCTTTGGGCGCTGACACAACGACCAGTCCAGCGGGCAAGGCAATTCCAGGGAAAAAACAGAATCGTAAAGATCTGACAGCGATTGTTGCTGCCCACAATATCCCGTATGTCGCCCAAGCATCTCCAAGCCATTGGCAAGATCTGCACAACAAAGCCAAGAAGGGCTTTGAAGCGGACGGACCTGCATTCCTTAATGTAATGGCCCCTTGCCCACGTGGCTGGCGATATGAAACAGATGAAGGAATTGAACTGGCTCGTCTTGCGGTGGAGACATGTTACTGGCCGCTGTTTGAAGTAGTGGATGGCGAATGGAAACTGACCTATCGACCAAAAGAGAAGAAGCCGATTCGCGACTGGCTGAAAATTCAAGGCCGGTTCAAACACCTTTTCAAACCTGAGAACGAACACATCATCGATCAACTCCAGGCAAAGGTTGACAAAGACTGGAATGATCTACTCAAACGATGTGGTGAAGCATTATAATAGATGGGACCGCGATGCGGTCCTTTCTTTTTGTCCTGAGACAGGAAAAAACTGCAGAATTGCCGAATTCGTCTAGAGAACTGAGGTGATACCGTGACTAAGAATCAGAGCAAAAAACCTCTATCTGATGCCTTGGACCAATACGCTCGAGATAAAGTGATTCCATTTCACACACCAGGCCATAAACAAGGGCGGAGTCTCGACAATGAGCTTGCTCAGCTGATTGATCCCGAATTACTAGCGACAGATCTTACAGAAGTGGAGGGACTGGACAATCTCCATCAACCGGAAGGTGTAATCCAAGAAGCCCAGATTTTGGCGGCTGCCCTTGCAGGAGCGAAGGAATCATGGTTGGTGGTCAGTGGAAAGGCTGCAGCTCTATACGCATCGCTTTCAGCAATTTTGCTACCAGGAGATTGTTTCCTGATGGACCGAACCATTGGGCCAGAAGGGTGGCAAGCAGCAGTTTTGGGTAATTATGTACCGGTTCTTATGCCGGTTCGCAGTGTGCATCAGGGGAGGCTTTTTCCGATTGCTTCGCCAGATGTTATCAAAGAATGTTTGGATCTCAATCCTTCTGCAAAAGCAGTTCTAACGTCCGGGATGTCCGAAGCGGGAATCGCTTGCGATTTGAATACAGTCAGGAACATTTGCAGTAATCAGAACAGCGGGCTAATTGTGGACGATACCCATAATTCCACTACGCTTGTTCTCGGCAGAAAAAACGCAAATGCACTGTCAGCAGGAGCGGATCTGGTTGTTTATTCGAATTCTAGTCAGCCAGGGTTTCCTGCCCAAGGGGCGTTGATATTTCGTGGCACAGATCGTATATCAACCCATAAAATCCAGGCAGCTCTTCAAATCATTCAAAGCACAAGCCCTTCTTACCTGATCATGGCAGCACTGGATGATCTGCGTTTTGATTTATGGCGCTGCGGATCACCGCAGGTCCAGGACCAAAGTCAGATCCTGGAGTACTTGAGAGGGGAGTATCAGAATGCAGCCGGACGTCAGGGAGTGTTCTTAGAGGAGATCCTGCCTGCTGATTATTACTGTGACCCATTACGAGTTACTGTGTGTTTTCCCGGTGCAGTAAGCTACGATTCCTGCAGAACTGATTTTAGATACGGCAGCAATTATATAGTATTCACTCCAGGAATTGGGGCAGAAAGACTAAACCCTTCGCAGATTCTGGATGATCTCCTGTCTGTCCATCTAAACACAAGCAGCGGTACAGAATCGTATGGAGAGATTGATTTAGATCCCTATATTAGCCCTACAGCGCCTTTTTGGTATGGCCCTAAGGAAGCAGTGCCTCTAATGAAAGCTGCAGGCAAGAGATTGGCGCGGCCCTTCCGCATCCCGGGCTCCGATGGGGGCTGGCTCTATCCTGGCGAAACCATTCCCCATGACATTATCTGTAGAGCAAAGGATTCATCCTGTGATATCGATCTTCGGATCGAAATAATTCGGGAGGTGTAGACCATGAACGCCCAAGTGCGGATTACAGATGATCTGGATCAGTTGTTGGATATTCTTCCTGGGGAGATCAAGCAGACACTTGTTGCCCATCCACAGAAAGAAGATCTTTTGGAAATAGTTCTGGATCTGGGTAGACCCCCGGAAGCACGATTTGTGCAAAACCTTGAGGTATTACGAAAAGCACCGGTGAAAATTGAAGATATTGAATATGTAGTGGCAAAACTGAGTGCTTTTACACAAGATAACCGGGCAGGTCTTGAGAGAACCTTGCATAGGATTTCAGCGATCCGAAACCGCAGGGGTGCGATCATTGGCTTAACCTGCCGTGTTGGCAGAGCGGTATTTGGGACCATTGACATTATACGTGATCTGGTAGAAACAGGCAGAAATATTCTGTTGCTTGGCCGGCCTGGTGTAGGTAAAACAACGCTTCTGCGCGAAATGGCGCGCGTACTTGCCGACGACATGGGGAAACGGGTTATCATAGTGGATACTTCTAATGAAATTGCGGGGGATGGTGACATTCCCCATCCAGGAATAGGTCGTGCCAGGAGAATGCAAGTGGGGCAACCGGAATTTCAGCATGCAGTGATGATTGAAGCCGTGGAGAATCACATGCCGGAAGTAATCATTGTAGACGAAATCGGAACAGAAGCTGAAGCTGTTGCAGCTAGAACAATTGCCGAACGAGGGGTACAGCTGATTGGAACAGCGCATGGAAATGGGTTGGACAATTTATTAAAGAACCCAACCCTGGCAGATCTTGTGGGTGGTATCCAGGCTGTTACTTTGGGGGATGAACAAGCAAGACGGAGGCGAACGCAAAAAACAGTACTGGAACGGAAAGGGCCGCCTACATTTGATATTCTGATCGAAATCCGTGACAAGGATCATTTGGCAATCCATCGAGAACTGGCGGATACTGTGGACCTTATCTTGCGAGGCTATGAACCGCAGCCTGAATCTAGGCGCAGGGATGATCAGGGAGCAACAATTGTTACACCAGCAGTCGTTCCGCCTGAATCATTGCAGAGTATTTCTTCCGGCGAAGACGAATATAGTTTTGAACCGGCTGAGGAATTCCCCAGGAGCCTGCGCATATTTCCATACGCAATCAGTCGTGACAGACTCGAACGGGCAATTCATTCCATGGATGTTTCAGTAGAAATCGTCAAACGCCTGGAGGATGCTGATGTGCTGTTGACCATTAAAGCTCAGCAGCGTAAGGGTTCTGCAAAATTGCAGGAAGCCGAAGAAAACGGTATACCGATCCATGTGATTAAAGGTAATTCTGCAGCAAGCATAGAACGTTTTTTGAGCAATATTTTCAAAGACAGCAAAAAAAGAGTTCCTGAGCAAAAAGACCCGATGCAGGAAGTAGAAGAAGCAATTCGGATGGTACGACAAACATACACTCCTGTTGAGCTGGATCCGCAAAATGCTTCAGCCCGCAGGTTACAGCATATGTTGGCAGAGCGCAGGGGGATGGCCTCAAAAAGCATTGGCAAAGAACCAAACCGGCGTGTTGTTATTATGGGTATGCAGACTAGCTGAAAAGAGACAGGAGGACTACAGTGAAAGGGCAGTTTATAACCATAGAAGGGGTCGATGGATCAGGAAAGAGCACACAAATCAGAATGCTCAACGCGTACCTCCAACAGCGTGGATTTGATACGATCGTCACCCATGAACCCGGGGGAACGGAGATCGGTGAACAGATCCGCAAGATTATACTTGATACATCCCATGGGAGTATGACGGGACTGACAGAAGTTTTTCTTTACACTGCAGCTCGTACCCAGCATGTTTCCGAGGTGATAATGCCAGCATTGCAAGCAGGGAAGATGGTGATATGCAGCCGTTTTTTTGATTCTACTGTTGCATATCAGGGATACGGAGCAGGGTTGGATCTATTGGATTTGGCAGAAATCAACCGTATTGCCGTCGGCACGCTTGTACCTGATCTGACTCTGATTTTTGATCTTGATCCTGAGCAGGGATTAGAGCGTGTGTCTGCTCGCAATGAGAACATTGCGGGAGAAATGAAAGATCGGATGGAACAGAAAAACATTGATTTTCATCGCAGAGTGCGTAAAGGGTTTCTTGCTTTAGCTGATCAGCATCAGGATAGAATTCGAATGGTTGATGCATCAGGAGAAGAATGGGAAGTGTTCTCTAGAACTCAGCGGTTTGTAGATGAATACTTAAATAACTTGGCGGGGCAGGGGGAAATATAATGAAATTGATCATTGCAATTGTACAGGATAAAGATGCGGGGAATCTGGTCATGCAGCTGAGCAAGAATGAATTCCGGTCAACCAAACTGGCGAGTACAGGTGGTTTCTTGGGCGGCGGTAATACGACACTGCTGATTGGGGTAGATGAAGCGAAAGTTCCTGAAGTGATGGAGATTGTGAAAAAGACCTGCCAATCCAGGAAGCAAGTTACAACACCGGTCATACCAGTGGGCATGGCAGGAGATGCGTATTTCCCGATTCCCACCGAAGTAACCATTGGCGGTGCTACACTATTTGTATTGG
>CAZDAI010000106.1:0-7320 GCA_964503545.1 uncultured Candidatus Sumerlaeota bacterium | reverse complement strand
ACCGCCGACATCCTGCTTGTAAGGCAGGCGCTCTCCCAGCTGAGCTAATCGCCCAAACAGCTATCTAGCAAGTTACAGTATACACAACTTTGCATCACTCGTCAACACTACAAAAGCAGTTGTACAGCCTTTTACTTTCTTTTGAAAATTGAAATAGTAACTTCCACCCTCCAAGAAGGTAGAGTAGAAATAACTTCTGCAAAGAGAATGGTGGAAGTTTTTTTGCAAACTAGAAATTATCTATTCAATTGACCCTTTTTACTTTCTTGCCAGATAATTTCCATAACCGGGTTTGGCCAGAATTTCACCCTGATCATAAATCACCTGTCCACGCAGAATCGTTTTCACAACCTTCCCCTTGACGGACATTCCTTCATAAGGTGTCCACCCCGCCACATAATGGAGTGTATCCACACCAAGCGTCCATTCCTGATCGGGGTCAAAGATGACGAGATCCCCGTCTGCACCAGGTACCATACTTCCTTTCTGGGGATAAAGACCAAAGAGTTTTGCTGGATTGGTGGAAAGATACCGGATCATCTGCGCAAGTGTAATCCGTCCGGCAACCACACCTTCACTGTATACCAGGTGGACGATTGTCTCGACTCCGGGAGCTCCGGATGAATTTTTGAAGATATTCTCATTATCCATCTTTGTAGAAATCGGGTGCGGAGCATGGTCTGACGTGATGAGGTCCAGTTTATTCTCACCTAACTGCTTCCAGAGCCCTTCACAGGCAGACCGCTCGCGCAGAGGTGGGTTGATTTTCGAACGAGCGCCCATTTTCTCCATCATGTCGACGGAGAGGACAAGGTAATGAGGGCATGTTTCGCAACTGATATGCGGATAACTCATTTTCTCTCTTTGAACAATCTCTACACTTTCCGGATGACTTAAGTGGAAAAAGTGAACATGTGCTCCAGCTGCTTTCCCAAAGGCGATGGCACTCATCACTGCTTCTGTTTCCGAGACAGGTGGATGTGCATCAGCATGGGCTCTTGGATGAACCATTCCAGCTTCCTTGAATTTATTCTCTAAATGCTTTAGAATATCATCATTTTCCGCATGGAGGCCACCTATCATCCCGTGTTTGGCCAGCTCGAAATAGGCATCGAGTAGTTCGCCATCGTTGACCCGTTTCATACGATTTGGTGCTGTATCAGACATTAGCAGTTTATAGCCGACCAGTCCCGTTTTTGCTGTGTGCTGAATCTGGTCGAGGCTTGTCGGGGTTACAGCCCCAAGAAAAGCAAAATCTACCACGGCTTCTTCCATACACCGCTTTTTCTTTGCGTCTAGTTCTTCGACCGTCACAGGTGCACTGGGCAAATCCAACGGATGATCCACGATCGTTGTCACACCACCCGCAGCAGCAGCCCGAGTGGAGTTGGTAATCCCCTCGTTTGGTGTACCAAATGAATGCACATGGGCATCAATAAAACCGGGTAAAATCCAATTCTTACCTGCCTCAATGATTTCATTTGCTTCCGGAGCATTCTCAAGTATGCCAATCGATACAATCTTGCCACCTTGAATCGCTACGAATCCCTTTTCAATCGTATCCTCGCCCATCACAATGGTGCCCTGGACACATAAATCGACTCTTTCCATGCTTGACCCTCCTCTATCATGATTTCTCTCCACTAGCAGCAAACTATTGAAGATTATTGACCATCTCAGTAAACACTCTACCTCGTTCTTCATAGTTATTAAACATATCGTAACTAGCACAGGCTGGTGAGAGTAGAACTATACCTCCTGCTACGGTTTTGGCTGACGCTTGAACAGCTTCATAGAAACTGTCACAGCGAATAATTTTTGGCAATGACGGTTCCCCAATCATTGCTTCTCTGACTTCCTGCTCAATCTGATCTGCTGTCACGCCGATCAGAATGAGGGTATTGACTTTTTTCACTACCTCTTTGGCCATCTCTCGAAATGATACATGCTTATCATAGCCGCCCGCAATCAATGTAATAGGTTTTGAGAACGCGCGGATTGCAGAGATCGTTGATTCAGGGGTGGTCGCTTTCGAATCGTTGTAGTAGCGAACACCATGCACCTCTCTGACAAAGGAAATGCGATGTTCGATACCGGAGAACGAGGTTGCTGTCTGCAGTATACTTGCCTTGTCAATCGCACAAAGCCTCGCGATGGCAGCAGCCACCATAAAGTTACTCAGATTATGCCTGCCGGGTAAAATGATGTCCTGAACACTGCATATTTCTTCTTCTTTCCCGGATAGGTTCATCATAATTCTATCCCCATCAAGATAGATCCCGTCCGCGTCATGGATTTTCTTTTCCACCGAAAAGAGGAAAATATGGCCAGGCGCCTGATGCATCATTTCATGGGTGATTTTATTGTCAGCGTTAAGTATCAGCGTATCGTTCTTGTTCTGGAAACGAAAAATGTTCTTTTTTGCCTCAGTATATTCGGTCATGGAACGATGCTGATCCAAATGATTGGGGAACAGATTCAAAATGGCAGAAATCTGTGTACTCTGTTTTAGCATCTCCAACTGAAAACTGCTGAGTTCGAGGATGACGAAAGCTTCACGGTCAATCTCAGCAGCCGTGGATAAGAGCGGCGTACCAATGTTTCCGCCAACATAGGTCTTCTTCCCGCTCCTTTTGAATATTTCTCCGGCAATACTGGTTGTTGTTGTTTTTCCAACACTGCCAGTTATTCCGATTGTTCGGCCTTGGCATAACCGGAGGAAGAGCCCCATCTCACTGTCAATTACAGCCCCGTTTCCCACAGCTCGTTGAATTTCAGGTAAATCTTTCGGCATCCCAGGAGTCATAAATAGAATCTCCTCCTGCAAATCATCCAAATAGCTCTGCCCCAGCTGAAAATGGATATCATCATCTTGATAGGCTGTCAGAACAGATTGCATTGCGACAGCGTCTTTCTTGTCTCGTGCGGTGATTTTGCATCCAATGTCCACGAGAAAACGTAAGAGGGGAATATTGCTCCGCCCCAAGCCGATTACAGAAACATGTTTACCCGCAAGCTGACTCTGCAGATTCTTGTACTTTTCGGTATATTCGTTCATGCTGAGCCTCCCTGATCTTTCTTCCCTATTTACTTATGGTACAGTTTATTGGCTGCTTCAGAAAATTTCTCAAGCCCTGTTTTACGATCGTCCGCCCACACCTCAACAAAAGGATCTTTGCATCGTACTCGCACTGTATCTGCGAAATAAGCGATTTCTGCCGGTAACCAAAATACATCCGTCTGAATTATCTCCACCTCTGTCCGGGACGGTTCAGGGCCCTCATCTGCCTTTTCAAATGTCAGTTTGCCAGCATCGTATTGGCCAATAAGAACCGTACCCTTCTTGGCTTTAAGCAAGAGCAGAAGCTCTTCAGGCAGTTTGATTCGATTACTATCATCAATAGTCAATCGGTACATTTTTTACACTCCTGTCGTATTACCCGTCAGCAAGAATTTCTTCATAAGCAGCCTGCGCGATACGCGCAATCGCATAATGCCCTTTGGCTGTGTTACTCACTTCTTGAGACAGGACACAAATTGACAAGGATCGGTTATTGCAATAAATCACACCGGCGTTATGGGTGATCTTATCATCCTCACCGGTTTTATGCGCTACGATCGCATCTTCTGGTAATAGCAAAGGAATTTTATGATTCAGCTGC
This sequence comes from uncultured Candidatus Sumerlaeota bacterium, assembly GCA_964503545.1. GTDB lineage: Bacteria > Bacillota > SLNR01 > SLNR01 > SLNR01 > JAXGQE01. The sequence goes on along the minus strand of CAZDAI010000106.1, from coordinate 3,658 downwards.
TGAAGCTTTAGAATTCCGAGCATATCTTCACAAGCCTTATCACTGATATACGCGCCCTTTGCTAAAACATCCAAAAACATCAGAACATCTTTGGCCGTAAGCTCGTTTTTAATACCTTTGCGTGCCAGCTCCGGCATCATCAGCTTCCTTCTGAGGATCGATTTCTCAGCACCTAGTGCCTGCATCCGACGATTGACCGCATCAATGCCCACGAGTTCAATCATCATGTTTGTAGCTGTGTTATCACTTACTGTAATCATCAGCACAACAGTGTCTCGAATTGTCAGCTGCAGCCCGGTGTGCATACCTTGAAGAACACCACACCCTCCGACAATCTCATCGGCATGTAATGTGAGTACATCATCGAGTGAAAAAACACCCTGCTCGGCTTGATAGTAGGCTTCCATCATGATGGGGATTTTAATGATGCTGGCTGCAGAAAACAATTGGTCTTCATTGATAAAAAGCGACCCATCATTACCAAGATCCCGAACAGCAACCCCCCATTGTCCATCTTGTTCGGCGAGAATTTTGTGGATGCGTGCAGCAAGTTTTTCCAAGAGCTTCGCCTCCTTCTAGTAACGTCGATCTTTGTCCACATGCGTGGGCATCGGCTCATTTTTCAAGAAAGCCTTAAGATTGCCCATAAAGACACGGACAACCCGTTCTTCGTGTCGATCAGCAGGTGCCATGGCTGCCATATGGGGTGTTATGATCAGATTAGGAGCATCATACATTGGATCTTCCGGCGGCAAAGGTTCCGGGTCAGTAACATCAAGGCCCGCACCAGCAATCCAGCCCTCATGCAGCGCCTGAATAATTGCTGGACTCTGAATGATTCTGCCCCGAGCAATATTAACAATATAAGCGGTATCTTTCATCCGCTTCAGCTCCTTTTCACCAATCAGGCCCTCTGTCTCTTTGGTAAGTGCAGCTGCAACAACAATAAAATCCGACTTCTCCAAAAGCACATCCAGCTGATCTGCTGATAATATTTCATCTACAAAAGGCTCTTTCCCGTGAATTCTTTTCTTGGTTGCAATCACATGCATATTATAGCCTTCTTTTGCTTTCCGGGCGATCTCTCTGCCAATACTGCCCAAACCAATAATGCCCATGGTTTTCCCTTCCATCTCTGTTACAGGGCTACGCTTCCAGGCTTTTTCAATCTGAAAGCTATGAAACCGGTCGATGCCGCGGGTAAGCGATGTCAGCAGGGCAAAAGCGTGCTCTGCCACTGGAATATCATAGACACCGCGGGAATTAGTCAATACAACATCGCTGCGAATGAACTCTGGGTAAAAAAGAGCATCGACTCCTGCGCTCAAAGCATGAATCCACCTGAGCTTGGGTGAGGAGATAAATGCTTCCCGGGGAAATTCCCAGCCAAGAGAAGCGACAACATGGACATCGAGAAGATCAGAGGCAGCCTCAGCGACATTCTTTGCTTTCTTCACACTGATTCGCTTGTCCAGTGACTCAATTAATTCCATATGCTCTTGGGAAATGTTTGATAAAAACATAATGTTTAGCTTATTATCCATTGCCACAAACCTCCTCAAACAAAATATCCTTTTGATTTCGCTACTGCATGCAAAATACCCTTTCAACAGCAAACACGAAAAAACCCGGTTGCCCGGGTCATGTGCTAAACACTGTAGTTGGGTGCTTGTTTGGTAATGGTTACATCATGCGGGTGACTTTCTTTAAGACCAGCGTTGGTAATCCGCACGAACTTGGATTTTGTCCGCAGTTCGTCAATGCTTGAAACTCCGCAGTAGCCCATGCCGGCCCGCAGACCACCAATCAATTGGAAAACAATATTGGTCAAAGGCCCACTATAGGGAACTCGTCCTTCAATTCCTTCCGGTACCAGCTTTTCCATGTTTTCCTGGAAATATCGGTCTTTGCTGCCATCTTTCATAGCAGACAAGGATCCCATGCCGCGGTATACTTTATAGCTTCTGCCCTGATAGATCTCAAGATCGCCAGGGCTCTCATCGGTCCCGGCAAACAAACTGCCGATCATCACCACATTGGCACCTGTCCCAATCGCTTTGGTTATGTCCCCAGAAAGACGGATGCCACCGTCAGCTATGATGGAAACGCCATATTCGGCTGCTACCTGAGCGCAATCATATATTGCTGTCACTTGAGGCACACCAATCCCGGCAACAACGCGCGTAGTACAGATTGACCCAGGACCCACACCTACCTTCACAGCGTCCGCTCCTGATTCGATCAGTGCACGGGCTGCATCCCCTGTGGCAATATTCCCAGCGATCAGATCCAGTTCAGGATAAGTGCGCTTGATCTCACTTACTACACGTACTACCCCTTTGGAATGTCCATGGGCTGTATCAACCACGATCACATCTACGCCTGCTTTTACCAGTGCATCGACTCGCTCCATGGTTTCTGCACTAACACCAACTGCGGCAGCTACCAGAAGACGTTGGCGATCATCTTTGGCAGCGTTGGGATATTTCTTAGTTTTCTCAATATCTTTAATTGTAATAAGACCTTTAAGATTAAACTCATCATCGACCAAAGGAAGTTTTTCGATTTTATGTTTCCCTAGAATAATGCGTGCTTCTTCCAATGTGGTTCCTACAGGAGCAGTTACCAAATGCTCCTTCGTCATTATCTCATCAATAGGTCGCAGAAAATTTTCTTCGAAGCGAATATCCCGGTTAGTGAGAATACCGACAAGCTTCCCATTCTCTGTGATGGGCACCCCTGAAATGCGATATTTCTCCATTATCTTAACTGCTTCCAAAACCTGATTATTACGCCCCAGAAAAATAGGATCAGTAATAACGCCATGTTCCGATCGCTTCACTTTATCTACTTCGCTTGCTTGTCGTTCGATGGACATATTCTTGTGGATGACGCCTAGACCACCTTCACGTGCCATGGCAATGGCCATTCTAGCTTCAGTAACGGTATCCATTCCGGCACTGATCAACGGAATATTGAGGCGAATATTTTTTGTCAGCTGTGTAGATACTTCAACATCACGCGGCAGAATGGAGGACTCACTGGGGATAATCAAGACATCATCGAAAGTCAATCCTTCTTTGCCAAATTTCTGTTCAAATTCCATAGGATCCCCCTTCTCTCACGGTTTTTATTGTTACATCAGTCCACCCTAAATTTTCAACATTATAACACAAATAACTGTTGAATGCCATAGACGCTCGGTTAATTATATATGAAACCTGCTGTTTTTACGAGTGCAACCCAAGCTGTCTGCAGCGTATTTGAACATCATCTGAAATCTGGCCTTCTTTTGTGGGCTTGCAGGGAATCTATGGGCAGGCACGAAATTATTACGGAAGCATTATTCCATTTCAGATAGGAGGCTTATTTATGAAAGCCCTGGTCACACTTACATCTTCAGAATCGAAAAGACTGATTGCCAAAGCTGTTGCAGCACACCCCGATGTAAAACGAGCCCTTGAGAAAGGACGGATTATTGTCAGTGGCGGCACGACAAATGGATATGTGGTAGAAGAACTGACGGGCAAAGCCATTGATAAGGCAAATTACACTTTTGGGATAGTCAATCAGGGTTTGCATTGCCTTACAGCTCAGGAGAACCGCAAAGAGAGGATTCCTCTCTGCCTTGTTGATGGTGCTGTAAGTGACCGCGCAC
>CAZDAI010000105.1:0-7322 GCA_964503545.1 uncultured Candidatus Sumerlaeota bacterium | reverse complement strand
GTTATGTGTAGAGAGGAGCTGTACCGGCGGTACACAGATGCCGGGACGGCTCTTCGCCTGTGGAGCAGATCCAAGCAGTGATAACAGGAGGGGAATCGTTTGCTGAATCGAGATAATCTGCCCGGCATTGTGATTGTCCTGGCAGTGGCATTACTGGCAATGGTGTTGGGGAATCAATTCCCCGTTGTTGGGGGTCCCATTCTGGCCATCGTGCTGGGACTGATTTTCAGTGGCCGGGTGCGTCTGCGGCAGGATTGTTCGCCGGGAATTCGTTTCTGTTCCCGCAAACTTCTTCAGGCAGCCATCGTTCTGCTCGGCGCCGGGATCAATCTCAGGCAGGTCGGTGCCACAGGCAGTGATGCACTCCTGATCATTTTACTAGTGATTCTATGTGCCTATGCTACAGCATACAGCATCGGCCGTCTGATGAAACTGCCAGCAAAAACGGTAGCTCTGATTGGCACGGGCACAGCCATTTGCGGCGGTACGGCCATCGCGGCACTGGCACCGATCATCGGCGCCGAGGATGATGACATTACTTTTGCCATTACCACCATCTTTCTCTACAATGTAGCTGCTGTAATCCTATTTCCCCTGGCAGGCTACTGGCTGGGAATGACGGACTATACGTTTGGCCTATGGGCAGGCACAGCCATTAACGATACATCATCAGTGGTTGCAGCCAGCTATTCCTTCAGCTTTGATGCCGGGGTGCATGGGACCATTGTGAAGTTGGCCCGCACCACAGCGATGATTCCTGTTGCTTTGGTGTATTCCTTGCTTCCTGTATTAAAACGGCGGCCGGGCAGTGAACCTCATCGTGTGACGATCCAAAATCTTTTGCGCACATTTCCCTGGTTCATTCTGTTTTTCCTTAGCACATCGCTGCTCAACACAGCGGCGCTGATTCCAGCCGAGGTTGGGGTGATGCTGGTTCGAACCAGCCGCTTTCTGATTCTGATGGCCTTAGCTGCTGTGGGAATGAATGCTGATCTGAAAAAAATGCGCAGCACCGGCATACGGCCGCTGCTGCTGGGCGGAATCACCTGGCTGACTGTCAGCCTCATCAGTATGGCTGCCATTGCACTCTTCTACCCCGGACGCTGATCGGTTGCCTGATGAAATATGCACCATGTTGTGATTGCCTGAATCAGCCATTCTTTGCTCCTAGGGACCGATTTACGCGCAGCGCCAGCAAGCCGGTCAATATGACGGTGATGGTATAAAGGGCAAGAAAAGCAATGCACAGATAGAGCGGCCAGCCTGCCGCTTCACGTTCACCGGAGGCCAGTCCTGTCAGTACCGCCGTGCCTTGAGCCGCAATTAGAAAAACGATGGCGGCAACGGATGTTGCTGCGATTGATTTGCTCAAAGTTTTTGCTCCTCGGGCTGCCACATACAAGCACAGAGCACCCAGAAGATAGAGAGGGGCAAGTTCTGCCGGCATTAGAAAGTCAATACGAAAACGCCCGGATGGGATCAGAAAACGTAAACTTAACACCAGCGGCAGGAGGATGGGCAACCAGACCAACAGTGTCCCCAAGCCGGCCAAAACGGTGGAAACGGAAGATTTTCGTGTCATGTCCACTCCCTCCTCCAGGAAACATCAGAAAGAAACTCCCTGTGAGTTCATTGTAGCACTGCATTTAGCATGTCGCCATCGGTAGAGTCCAAACATAGACTATGCCCGTTACGATGCGCATGATCTTCAGCAAGCCCAATTGGTAAAACCCTGGATCCCAGCCGATTTTCGCAGAAACCGGCTCATATACAGCGAACAGCATGCTTTCTTGCAGCTCTCTTTCGGGAGAGCTTTTATGTTCTGTTGAATATCATTGCGAAATGGGATCGTGCATGATATAGATCAGATAAGCGTGGAAGGTGGTGGTTCTGTGGACAAAGAAGCAATCAAAGCTGACATTCAGGCTGGTCTGTTCGATATCATCCGGCATTTGGAGCGGCGGGAAACAGAAGGACTGTTCAGTAGAGAGAAAAAAGAAGAATCATTGGCCAAATTTGTGACGGTAGCCCAAAGAATCGCCGCCTGTCTCGATGATCCAGACAATGAGATTCACACTGGCGCCCCTCTCGTAGACGGAGTATCGGCGATAACCCATTTTGCCTGTGGGATGGAACCGGATCTCCTGCCCTACTGTCGTCTCCTTCAGTACCGGATGCAGCGGCACCGTGAACAGCGTTAAATCGATCAGCACACAAGGAAAAGCAGCAGAGAAAATGAGTGGATCTCAGCTGCTTTTTTTTGTGACTTAAACATGCTTTCTGATATCCGAAAAAGGATATTCTGCTAAAAATATGGAAATATGAGCCATAAGCAGGACAGGAAGCTTGTTCGGCGCTTTTTTTAGGGGCAGATGAATCTACATCCTGCTCCTAGTGGAGAAGTGAATGGAGGGATGATCATGGCTCGTCTGCAAGAAAATGAGACTGCACCGGATTTCACCAGTCAGGATTTTTCCGGTAAGGAAATCCAACTCAGGAGCCTGTTGGAAAAGGGTCCTGTATACCTCGTACTGAATCGTGGTTTTACCTGACCCTATACGCGTAAGCATCTGACGCAGTTGCGTCAGGATTATCCACGATTTCGCAAATTGAAAGCTGAAATTGTTGCAGTCGGCACGGAGAAAAGTGATGATTTTCGAAATTTCTGGACGGGAAACAACATTCCATACATTGGCATTTCTGATCCAAAGCAGCAGATACTGAAACGCTATGGACAAGAAGTGAATGTGCTGAAACTGGGCAGAATGCCGGCTCAGTTTGTCATTGATGAAGAAGGCATCATTCGCCATGTTCATTATGGCCAGTCCATGAGTGATATCCCAACCACGGATGTGGTGCTGGCGGTTCTGGAAAGCCTGACTACATAATAGCAAAATGAAATTGTATTGGCCGTTGCGTGTCTCCCTGATATTAGCGCATGGAATGGACAGACAACCCCGATGAGGTACGGGGTTGTTCACCTGCGGTATGAAGGAATGTCCAAATGCTATTTTTTCTTGCGTTTTTTACTCATATAAAAGCTAAGATCCTGGTATACTCCCTGCAAGCCTTCGCTGCTGGCTTCAAAAGCGACGGCGTCTTCTTCAGAAATACCCAAGTTTTCCGCTTCTTTCATCACATCGATATTGGCACCCAGGAAAATGAACTCCCACCCGTGCATGTTCTTCTGGTGCTCAATCATGGCGCGGACTTTTTCGTAGGTAAACTCCCGGCTGCTGTTCTCGTAGCCGTCGGTGGTGATCACAAAAATCACCTTATCCGGATGCTCTGCCCGGGGAGTGCGGGTCAGGCGCTGATCCACACTCTGGATGGTGCGGCCCACAGCATCCAGCAGGGCAGTTGAACCGCGGACATAATACTCTTTGTCAGTGAGTCTGGCAACTGCGGCAGGCACATGGTCCCAGAGAACTTCATAATGGTTGTCGAAGAGAATGGTAGTCAGTAGCGTTTCACCCGCTTCTTTCTGCTGGTTGGTGATAAATGTGTTGAAACCACCGATGGTATCGCTTTCCAGGCCGCCCATGGAGCCGCTCCGATCAAGGATAAAGATAATCTCCGTTACTTGATTGCTCATTGCATTCATTCCTTTCGTGTGATTTGATATAATCGTAACAGGGATCCTCAGCCTTGTGGTCGCCTGGCAGGCGACATTTTAGCGAGAGGTCGTGGAAATATGGCAGGTGCAGAGAAATATTTACCTGAACTGGAACAGTATATAGCAAAAAGACTTGGTCAGCATCCGCTTGTCCTCTGTGAAAGAACCTATGCACCTCAGACTTTGCGGGCGCCAACAGCTGTGGATGTTTTTCTTCTGGAGCACCGTAAAGAAGCTTTCCGGGAGATGCTTTTTCAACATATTGATGATAGCGGTTTAGCAGATGCGGAAATATACCGGAAAGCAGGTTTGGATCGGCGCCATTTTTCCAAAATTCGCTCCAACAGTGATTATCGCCCCAGTAAGCAAACTGTGGTGGCTCTGATTCTCGCTCTGGAACTGGATTTGGACGCAGCGGAAGAATTGTTGGAGACAGGCGGATATTCACTCTCCTACAGCGATACCGCTGATTTGATTATTCGGTTTTGCCTGGAGAAGGGAATTTACAACTTATTTGATGTAAATTTGCTGCTCAGTCACTATGGTCAGAGAGCGTTGGGATAAAGACAGAAGCGTGCAATTTATCAGGCATCTTCATTGCTGAGATGCTTTTTTTTGTTTTGCGCTGCAGTATTTCATGCCAGAATGAGACAGAGAGCAGATATTCGTATACAATAGGGGAGGGGAAAGAAAAGTAGGCATTGATAGCTAAATCATGAGGAATTTGCCATATTTCGATTAAATTTGGCATTAATACTGCTGTTGTAAAGGAGTAGATGATAATATGAAACGAATCGGCCAGGTCATAATTGGGCTGGTATTGGTGTACTCTTTGGTATCTATGGTGATCGTAATGACGATTTACAGTCGGCAGTTTCCGCAATTTCCCCGACCCGACGAGACAGTGACAGCCCAGCTCCGTTATGAGGCGATTGCTGGGGAGTATCCAAGGGAAACAGTCGGGTTTTTGTCTGGGCAGAATCTTTTGCAGGGATACGTGTACGACCAGAACCAGCCGCGGGGGTTGCTGGTCCTGGCGCACGGAATCGGAGGTGGGGCTGACAGTTATCTGCCTCAGATCCGCTATTTTGTTGACCAGGGGTGGCAGGTATTCGCTTATGATGGTACCGGGAGTTATGATAGTGAAGGGGACAGTACCCGCGGATTTCCCCAAGCACTCTTAGATCTTGACGCTGCTTTGCAATTCATCCAGACAGATGAACGCTTTGCCAATCAACCAGTGGTCTTGTTCGGGCACAGCTGGGGCGGGTATGCAGCAGCGTGTGCCCTGCATCTCGATTATGAAATCCAGGGTGTTGTAACGGTATCTGCGGCCAACAGTGCCATGGAAATGGTGATGGAACAGGGGCATAGAATGATGGGAAACCTGATTGAAACCCAGCGGCCATTCCTGTGGCTTTATCAGCGGCTACTTTTTGGCAGCGTAGCTGATTTGCGGGCAGACCAAGGTATTCTTGAGGCAGGGGTGCCGGTATTGATCGTTCACGGAAGCGCAGACGCAGTGGTATCGTATACTGGCAGTGCCATTATCAGCAATGCTGCCGCTTTATCTGATGCTCCCGTACAGATAATCCAACGGTCAGAACCCGGGAGAGACGGGCACAATGATTTGTTTCGTTCTAAAGCGGCCATTGCCTACTATGATGAGGTGAACCAGGCATACCGGGCCCTTTATGAACAACATAAAGGGGAGATCCCCTATACCGTGGAGCAGGAGTTTTATCGGGGAATCGATCGGGATCGAATCCAGGAGCTGGATGTTCTGCTGATGAATGAAATACACGCTTTTCTGGTTGAGTGCGTCCAGTCCTGATACACAAAGTGGGGAGTACTCAGCAGAAATGATTTTCCGAAATGACGGGTAGGTGCACAGATAACAGATGAGAAGAGGTGCCGGTTTGCTTCTGTCTTTGCAGGGAATAGGAAAAGAATACCGGGATGGTTTTTGGGGTGTGCGAGACATGGACTTGGATGTGGTACCCGGTGTGCTGGGCTTTCTCGGCCCCAATGGCGCGGGGAAAAGTACACTCATGCACATCATGGCCAGCGTTACTCGGCCGACAACCGGCAAGATTTGCTGGAATGGCCGGGATATTTGGGCCAATGTGAAAGAGTATCGAAAAGTAATCGGCTACCTGCCCCAGGACTTTGGGGTGTACCCTCAGCTGAATTCACTGGAATTTCTCAATTATATTGCCGCCATGAAAGGCATTACTGGTAAAGCAGGGCGCAGGCAGGTCCATGAGCTTTTGGCACTGGTTAATCTGGAATATGCTCAGAATCTGCCCATTGGCAAGATGTCCGGAGGGATGCGGCAGCGGGTGGGAATTGCCCAGGCCCTATTGGGCAATCCCCAGATCCTGATCGTGGATGAGCCTACGGTTGGTTTGGATCCGCAAGAGCGGCTGCGCTTTCGCAACCTGCTGGCGGATTTGTCTGCAGAACGCATTGTGGTTTTCTCAACCCATATTGTGTCTGATATTGCTGCCATAGCGAACCGCATTGCCATTGCCGCTTCAGGGCAGCTGATCGCCGAGAATACACCGGAAGAGCTTTTGCAGCAAGTGGCGGGTAAAGTATGGGAAGTACGGGTAGCTGCGGATGTGCTACCGAATGTGCAACAGCACTGGCAGGTGATCAGCACTCAGCAGACGGCAGCAGGGGTACGGGTGCGGTTGCTCCATGATGAGACCCCTGTTCCCGAAGCTCAGTCGCTGGAGCCGACACTGGAAGATGCGTATCTGTATTCGATTGCCGGGCGGCGCTCAGGTGCAGACCAATGAGGGGTGCACAGATTGCAGGTATCATGAAAGCCGATATGCTGCGCTGGCTGCGGAAGGACAGTTTCTGGGTGATTATTGGCTTCACCGTATTTCTTTCATCGTTTTTCATTCCGCCGGACGGCGCCCCTTATCTAACCGTTGCGTTTGGCGCATACCGAGGCATCTATAATTCAGCCTGGGTGGGTGCTGTGTCGGCAGCAACGGTCAGCTGGAGTCTGGGGCTGATGGGGTTCTTTTTGATCAATCATTCCATTCAAATGGATGAGCAAGCGCGCGTCGGTCATTTGATCGAAGCAGCTCCTGTGGACCGGGTGGACTACCTGTGGGGGAAATTCCTCAGCAGTCTAGTCATTTTAACCATCATTTTGTGTGTGGCAATGCTGGTGGCCATTGTCCTGCAGCTGGTACGGGGAGAAAGTTATCAGATTCAACTGACGCATTTTCTCTTACCATATTTTCTCCTGGCGTTTCCTGCCATGGCAGTGGTTTCAGGATGCGCCGTTCTGTTTCAGGCCAGTGGCTTCTTGCGTGGTGTTGTGGGAAACATCCTTTACTTTTTCGTGTTCAGCTTGGTGATTGTGGAACGAATCTGGGAGATTTCACTGGGCACTGTAACTATTGTGGCCGGAGATCTATTCGGCAGTAACATTGCCATGAGTCTGATGAAAAAGGTGCTGGGGGAAGTGATCCCCGGCTACAGCGGTGCTGCAGCCTATGGGTTTATTACTCAACCCAATCCTAGTCTGACGGTGGTATTTACCGGTATTCCCTGGACCTTCGGAGTAGTGGTGGGACGGGTGCTCTGGTTGCTCCCGGCCGGTCTCTTGGTGCTGATCGCCGGTAAGATTTTTCGCGGCTTTGGTAACGAATCATTCAGGGCAGGATCTCGTAAAGGCCAGACA
>CAZDAI010000104.1:0-7421 GCA_964503545.1 uncultured Candidatus Sumerlaeota bacterium | reverse complement strand
TTCTTAAAGACAAGATGCCAATCAAAAAAATTACTTTCCGCTCATCTTCTATGAATGCGGCATCAAAAGAGTTTAAGTAAAAAACCGTATTAAGCTAAAGGAGTGGACACATTTAATATGGCCACTCCTTTTTTTATTATGTCTAATGCCCGAGATTATGTTTTTTAATCCCACTGTCACGCTAGGCTTGAATTCGACTGTGAATTTATCTTCAAAAATATTCGCCTTTTCAATCAGCCGCCGGACAAGGTGCTCATCGTATTCGTTTATGGCGGTGGGTTGCTCCCGAAGGAATGTGCTCATGTCATCAATCCTTTTGCGAAGTTCGTCCCGTCCAGTGTTTTTCGCCTGAGCCTTTTGCTTTTGCCGTTTCTGTCTAACCCACAAAGCCTTGATCATTTTCAGATTATATACTTGACGAATATTAAATTACACTATATTATATAACTTAAGTAATATAACAATAGTTAAGGAGATGATGATATGCCTCCCAAAATAAAGTATGATAAAAACACTATTGTAGATGCAGCTCTAGAGGTCGCAAAAGAAGAGGGTTTTTCGGGAATCACCGCCCGTAGTGTGGCGAAGCGGCTTAACTGTTCGGTTGCCCCCATTTATGTAAATTTTGCCACCGTTGATGAATTGATCGAAGCGGTAGTAAAGCGAGTATTTTCGATCTCGGAAGCTATACTTAAGAAGCAAAAAGGGCAAAGTATGTTTGAGAAGATGGGAAAAGCCAGCTTGGCTTTTGCCAGAGAATACCCCGTACTGTTTCGTGAATTATCAATAGAGCCCAATCCATATATGGCTTCTTATGAATCAATAGAGAATACCATGCTGGAAGCCATGGCTGAGGATGAATCTATGCGTGGCTGGACACTAGAAGAACGAAAACGATTACTGATAAAATTGCGGGCCTTTCAGATAGGACTATCAGTCATGGTGGCTAATGGCCAGGTTCCTTCATGGCTCAATAATCATGAGTTTGACCAGTTGCTTATGGAAGTTGGCGATGATGTATTGCTAGCGCAGCAAATGAAACGAGAGGAGAGTATGATATGACGAAGGTGGCAATCATTGGTGGTGGAGTCGCTGGGTTAAGCGCAGGCATCTTTGCCCAGAAAAATGGTTTTGAGAGTATTATTCTAGAAAAACACCATAGTATAGGGGGAGAATGTACTGGATGGGATCGTCAAGGTTATCATATCGATGGTTGCATCCACTGGTTAGTAGGGACGAAAGAAGGAACGCCAATCCGAAAATTGTGGGACACGGTGGGGGCCCTTGATGGAGTGGAAATTTATGAGCCTGAAAGCTTCATGGCTGTTGAACACGAAGGAGTAACTGTTTTCTTTTACCGCGATCTTGATAGATTAAAGGCTAGTTGGTTGGATATATCACCGACGGATCAAAAAGCAATTGAGGAATTCTGCAATGATATCAGTAAATTGCATAATTTTACTTTTCCTGTTGAGAAACCGATGGATCTGATGAGTTTGATTGATAAAGCTAAGTATATGTTATCAATGAAAGATGTTGGCCCTGTCATGCAGAAATACAGCAAGCTCAGTGTGCAGGATCTGGCCGGTAAATTTAAGCACCCGGCTCTCAGAGAAGCACTTGCCTCATTTATGCCAGAAGGCGATTACAGTGCAGTGTCGATCATTTTCCCCCTCGGCACTTTCACTGGCGGGCAATCTTCAATTCCTTTCGGGGGCTCGAGGGCCTTGGCTAAGCGGATGGAAGAGAAGTACCTTGCTTTGGGTGGCAAGATTGAGACTGCCAGTGAGGTAGTGGAGTTGGAGATCGTAGGAAATTCGGTGAGAAGGGTAATATGCTGTAATGGCAAATCATTTGAGGCTGATCACTATATTGCGGCCTGCGATGCCAATGTGCTGTATGAAAAACTGCTTAAAGGGCAGTACCCTGACCCAGAATTTCAGAAAAGATTTCGCGACCCAAACACCTATCCCCTTGCTTCTAACATTTATGTGGGGATCGGGTACGAGGGCGGTATGGAGGAAATACCGCGGACTTTAAAATTTCGTGTTGAGGGACTGGCAATAGACCAAAATCGAAAACCCATCGAGTATTTACAGATGACTCATTATGGCTACGGACAGGATTTTGCTCCAGATGGCCATACTGCTATCACCTTTGCCATCAACCAGTTTCAGCCAGAACTGGAGAAATGGCAGGCATTGGGACAAGACAGGGAAGCCTATTGCATGGAAAAGAACCGTATAGGTCGGGAAGTGATTAGAGCCATGGAAACTCGTTTTCCTGAGATGGCCGGTAGGCTAAGACTGCTTGATGTAGCCAGCCCACAAACTTATGAGCGGTACTGCAATGCTTATCGAGGCTCTTTTATGGCTTTTTGGCCGACGTTAAAAAGTAAGGAGCTAAACCATACCGGTCAGATTCGCGGTCTGAACAATCTAGTTTTAAGCGGTCAGTGGCTCCAGCCTCCAGGGGGCCTGCCTGTTGCACTCATTACTGGTAAAGATACGATCATGCGGCTGTGCAAGAAAGTAAAGCAGAACTTTGTGATGGTATAAGCTAGTATTATTGACTTTCCACTTCCAGGTGATATCTAAGAGGCAGTAGCAGTTTGATAGAGATAAAACCAATCAGGCAAATGAAAAGGTACATCGAGACCGTGTGCAATAAAGAGGAGAAGCAAATATTGCGAACGACGGTAAAATCAAGCTTCAATGATGGCAGGTTTCTTCTTATATTTAGAATATCTGATTGCATTTTTTGGGCAGATATTTCTGCAATTATCACATTGATGGCATAGCTCGGTCGCGATTTTTGCTTTTCTATCTTCTGAAGATACAAGAATAGCATTTGCTGGACAAACGCTTTCACAGAGTTTGCACCCGATGCAGGCATCAGCATCTACTGATTTAGAAATAATGGCATATCGTCCGACAATCCTTTGCAAGGAACCAAACGGGCAGATAAAATTATGAAAAACCTCCGGTTTAAATCTGAGCGTTACGATCACAGAAATGACCAACCATATGGGTAGAATTGGTATGCTGATGTGAAACAATCTTTTAGCAATAAACATTGACATGATACTGGCAATGAGAGCAACCCACGCGAATGGCCTACTTTTCAACCTTAGGGGTGTATCGATAATTTGAAGATTCAGCCTTTTGGATAATCGTTCAGCAGGAATCATCATTGTGTTCATCGGACAAACATAACTACAGTAGATCCTACCAAGAATCAACGCTGCAATTAGGCTAACGCCGAAAATAGTAAGCCATAAGTTCACTTTCCCATCTAGCAGAAGCAAGATAAATAGGGTTAGGAAGAGTAATCGAAATGTGTTGATGATGTATTTCATGATTAAACTTCCTCCATGTTCAAAATAATCGCATTGGTAGGGCACTTGCGGACAGATTCGATAAGATAATGAGTTGCTTCTTTCTCTTTTGGTGTCTTGATTACTTGTGCTCCCTGTGGGCCCATTTCTATGAACTCTGGAAAGAGCCTTGCACAGAGACCGCAACTGATGCAATAGCTTTCATTGATCTCAATTGCTGCAGCCGTTTTCATTAGAACAGGCAAGTCATTCTTCTTTACTATTAGCCCAGTGATGAAAGCCATTACAAAAATTGCGGTGACTGTCAGAAACCATCGGATGACCATAAAATTTAAACCAAGGAATTTGACCTCATTTGCAAGCATAGGGACTTTAATAACAGCCCAAGAACTTAAAATGATGACGATATTCGCTATGCTTGCACCCTTACCGAGAAGTGTTTTGCTGATTGGAAATGCAGCGTAGATTGGACCAGCTGAGATACTCCCAAGGAGCAGCGCAAGCACATTTCCTCTCAAACCGGACCCTTCTCCAAATCCACGAATAATTATTTCCTTAGGCACCAGAACCTCAATAACGACAGTGAATAAGAAGATGACTGGCAGTACCTGGAACATTTCAATCAGATAATAGATACTGTTATTAAGTGATTTCACTGCATCAGCAGAGGATATGAAAAAAACCACAGTGTATACTGTTACTACAAAAGCAAGCAGTTTGCTCTTAAACATGATCGACAGTGTTTTCACAAAATCACCCCCATCGTCAAAGCAATTAAAATCGCAAAACCAAAACTCAGGGCATTGCGAGTTAGGGTAAATTTTGCCCCGAATTCTTTCTTTTCGAGGGGGGAAGTTACAATCCCAACCATTGTAAGAGTTGTCAAGAATGCTACTGCCGGAACTACACTCGCACCTACATCAACCAAAGACCCAACGAGTGGGAAGGCAACGAAAGCCGGAATTAGGGTAACACTGCCAACCATTGCCGAGATGATTGTTGAAATAGTGGTGTTTGAGGAACCGAGAACCATCTTTATTCTGTCAGGGGGGATGAATGTCAGAAGAAGACCAATTAGAAAAATGATTGCGATAATTTCTCCTACCATACTTCCCATCATACTCCTAGATTTTCTCATTGCCGATAATGTCTTGTTCCGGTCCTTTACGAATGAATACATGGTAAGAACAATTGCTATGATCCAAAAGACGAATGTGAAAATATCCATGCCGGGGCCTCCTCTAATTGATATAAATCTATTGTAATGTTAGAATAAGAAAAAAGGTGTTACCAATGTAACACAAGAGGAGTGTCTAATGGAAAAACATTTTGACCTTGTAAGGCAAATTGATCTGATGAAATCCATAAACCCTGAAGAGCTTGCTGAGCATTTTGCTGAAGGACACTGCAGAATAGCTCAATACCCAAAAAATAATATTGTTCACTTTACTGGCGAAATATGTCTAAAGCTCGAGATCATACTTTCGGGGAAGGTAGTAATTGAACGAATTGATGAGTCTGGTAATCTTATGACAATTGCAGAGTTCTTCAACGGTGATATTTTAGGCGGTAATTTAATGTTTTCAAAGAATCCATATTATCCAATGACTGTCACTGCTAAAGAACCTACTTTGATTCTTGAGATAAACAAATATTGCCTATTAGGCATTTTCTCACGAAATCACGAATTTCTTAAACACTATCTTCAGTATGTTTCAGACAATACAGTGATCCTGGGTGATCGGATCAAGCATTTTGTGAACAGGACAATTCGCGAGGGCATCATTAGTTATCTTAAATATGAACGGAAAAAGCAAAATTCGAATACTATCAAACTTCACATATCAAAAAAGGCATTGGCTGAGAGAATGGGTGTCCAAAGGACGTCCTTGTCTAGAGAACTCGCAAAAATGAGAGATCTCGGATTAATAACATACAATGCAGAAGCGATCGAAATTGTCGATGCTGCTTTACTTGAGTCATCTGGCTAGGAAGTGATTGCAGTTGGCCGCAATGGAAAAGATGGAGGATTAATCTATGTTAAGAGAAGCTCTGCGTCATTATAACTTGCCAAATCCCAACATTGTGTTCATCAGGCACAATGAAAATATGACGCACATGATTCAAACAGGCGAAGCCAAATACCTTCTGCGGATCCATAAAGCGGCTGAAGGGTTGAATTTTTCCTTTCAGTGTGGAGAAACACCTCGGTATGACTTTGTGAAAAGTGAGATTGAATTGCTGGGGAAAATTACTTCTGAAACAGATCTGAGAGTACAGCATCCGGTTCGTAATATCCATGATGAATACATAACAAAACTTCAATCTGGCGATTATGCCACCGTTCTAACGTGGATTGAAGGTGATGATATGACAAACTTACCTATGAAACATGAAACTGCCTATGATATTGGCAGGCTGATTGGACGCCTCCATAATCATATGGCTGATTTTCACCAGCCTAAGCGATATTGCTATGATGAATGCATGATGTACCTGGTGCTCAACGAAATAACAAAAGCGCATCATATGCATCATATCAGCGGAAGACACTATCAGTGCATGTATCTTTTTCTGCATAAGTACATGGATCTTCTGGAAAAGAAAAAGCATCAATTTACGCTGATTCATGCGGACATGAATAAATCAAATCTAATTTATGATAATAGGGAGATCATTCCCATCGATTTTTCTTTATCTGGGTATGGACTGCCAGAAACAGACTTGGCTGATATGGGTTGGAGTTTAGATGACAATACCCTGGCAAAGTACATGCTCGATGGGTATAGAAGTATCAGCAGATTTCAGCCGGATGATTTGCTCTTAGATGTCTGCAGTGCATCGTCACTGATCCTCTACATTGCGTTTCATCACGGGCAATTCAATCGAGATGAGAATTTTGAAGAAAAACTGAACAACTGGATCGATGGCACGATCAAGCCCGCATGCAACAAAATGTGTGAATGAGATTGGTTCCCTTTGGGTATTTGCATGAAAATGCTAAGCAGAATGTTACGGGATATCTGGGTAGAATGAGTAAGTACACCGTTGTGAGGTGAAAATATTCTTCGGACTTTTTCATCCCATTGATTCTCCTCGAACCGAAGAAGTCGTGGAAGCATACCCTAAACGATGGACCCATCATGTGATCATCCATGATCGTCATGAAGTCGATGCAAAGCTGCTGGATTAGATCATAGAAACCTATGAGTTTGCGTCAAAAAAGTAAGGGCAGGCGGATCATTGCAGCTAATCCGTAGGTGAGATGGAATATGTATCCACTCTGAGATGTGCAAACAGGGTAAAAAATCTGGGCAGAAATATCAATCGGAGGAGGATTTCGGAAATGGAAAAGTATCCGAGAACAGAAAAGTACGATAAAGACTGGGTAAGTAATAACTGGATGGGGCCGAATCCATTGTGGTTGCTGGAGGAATTGTGCGAGCACATAGAATTTGAACCGGGGATGAAGGTTTTGGATATGGGATGCGGAAAGGGCCTCACTTCTGTTTTTCTGGCGAAAGAATATGGTGTTACCGTATTTGCCAACGATTTGTGGATCAGTGCTTCTGATAACCGGAAACGTTTTGAGGAAGCAGGTGTGGCTGACCGAGTATATCCCATCCATGCAGAAGCTCATGCATTACCCTATGCTGACGAGTTTTTTGATATAGCAATATCCGTTGATAGCTATCAATATTTTGGTGCGGATGAATTGTATTTTCCCTGTGTGTACGCAAAGCTGGTTAAACCAGGCGGTCAGTTCGGTATCGTCGTGCCAGGACTTACCAGAGAGTTTCCAAAAGGCTACCCCGATACGTTAGAAGAGCATTGGGAAGGTGAAATGTTCAGCTTCCACAGCAAAGAATGGTGGCACCACCTTTGGGGGAAGACAGGAATAGCGGAAATCACCAGCTGTTACGAAATGGCAAAACCAAAAGAGATATGGTGGCCTTGGGCACTCTGGTCAAAGGAGAATCTCGGGTTCAATGATGTGGAATTTTTGAATGCCGATACGAATAATGACCTGGCACTCATTGTCATGAGTGCTGAAAAAGCCAAAGCTTTACGCTTGACCCCACTG
>CAZDAI010000103.1:0-7652 GCA_964503545.1 uncultured Candidatus Sumerlaeota bacterium | reverse complement strand
CAGGGTACTGATCAGACCTTCAGGTACTGAGCCTAAGGTACGGGTAATGGTAGAATGTGAAGATGAAGAGGAGCTTAACCGGATTATGGATCGGATGGTATCGCTCATTCAGGAAGAACTTTCCTAGCATGCAGGACTCTTGCCAGTATCGACAAAGCTTTTCATCAGTGCTATATTTATGATACATACTAAAATAATGGGGAGGGGTAACTAAAAACTGAATACCAAGCGCCAGAACTTGCATTAAGTAAAGAGCAAGTTGACGAGGTGGGGGATCTCGGAAAATTCGGCGGGTGACCCCCGGTTGCCTCACAACCGATAAAAGCTATACAAAACCGGTGAGCAATTGCCGGGACAAAATTAGTTGGGTGAGGGAATGAAAGATTCCGAATCGAGGAGGTTGATTCTATGTGCGGAATCGTTGGCTATGTAGGCAGACAATCTGCTGTCCCAGTGATTATGAAGGGACTGGCCAAACTTGAATACCGTGGATATGACTCTGCCGGTATTGCTATCCGGCAAGACAACAAGATGAAAATTGAAAAAACAGTTGGGCGCCTCAGCCGGCTGGCTGAAAAGCTAGAAACAAATCCTCTGGTAGGTACCATAGGCATGGGGCAGACGCGATGGGCTACCCATGGTCGTCCATCGGATGTGAATGCCCATCCACATTTGGACTGTTCCGGAAAAATTGCGGTTATCCATAATGGCATTATCGAGAATTATATGGAATTAAAAGAAATGCTGCTGCACGAGGGACATACGTTTCTATCTCAAACAGACACTGAAGTTATTCCCC
The DNA here is from genome assembly GCA_964503545.1 of uncultured Candidatus Sumerlaeota bacterium. Lineage (GTDB taxonomy): Bacteria > Bacillota > SLNR01 > SLNR01 > SLNR01 > JAXGQE01. Next base: position 6,853 of record CAZDAI010000103.1, on the reverse strand, counting down.
ACTTGATCGAAAAGTACTATGAGGGGGATCTGGAGACAGCAGTTCGTAAAGTTCTCAACATTATCGAAGGATCATATGCATTGGTAATCATGCATGAGGATGAGCCCGACAAGATTGTTGGCGCCCGCAAAGACAGTCCTCTGATTGCAGGTATTGGCAAAGGGGAAAGCTTTATTGCATCTGATATTCCCGCTATCCTCGAGCACACCCGGGATATGATTGTGCTCAATCATGGCGAAATGGTCATCATTACCGAAGATGCTGTGCGTGTTACAGATTTGGCAGGTAATACGATTGACAAGGATGTGTATCATATCACATGGGATGCCGAGGCAGCGGAGAAAGGCGGGTATCCGCATTTCATGCTAAAAGAGATCAATGAGCAGCCCAGAGCCATTCGTGATACACTGGCGGGCAGACTGGATAAGGCTGGCAGTGAAATCCATCTGGATGAAATTGTTTTGGATCCTGACTATTTGAGGAATTTAAAAAAGATCTTTATTGTCGCCTGTGGTACGGCATACCATGCTGGAATGGTAGGTAAATATCTGATTGAAAAGCTGACCAGGATTCCAGTGGAAATAGACATAGCCTCTGAGTTTCGTTACCGAGACCCGATTGTCGATAACCCGGAGGAATACCTGATGATTGTGGTCAGTCAGTCTGGAGAAACAGCCGATACATTGGGAGCTTTGCGCGAAATGAAACGCAGAGGGCTGAGAATCTTATCGATCACCAATGTGATCGGCAGCTCCGTTGCCAGGGAGTCAGATGATGTTCTGCTAACCCGTGCAGGCCCAGAAATTGCTGTCGCATCCACCAAGGCGTATACAACACAGCTGGTGGGTTTGTACCTCCTGGCAATCAGAATCGGGCAACTCCTTGGAACACTTGCTCCAGATGATATTGAAGAGATGGTTGCATCTCTAAGAGAACTGCCAACTCTGGCGCAACGGGTAATCGATGTAAACGATTTACTTGTGCAGGAATTGGCCCGCACATTCTCCCGGCACGAAGATATCTTCTTTATTGGCCGGCATCTGGACTATGCATTAGCACTGGAAGGCGCGCTGAAGCTGAAAGAAATTTCGTACATTCACGCCGAAGCCTACGCTGCCGGAGAACTTAAGCATGGCACACTGGCACTGATCACCAAGGATGTCCCGGTTTTTGCTATTGCGACCCAGCCGGACATCTATCCCAAAATGGTTAGCAATATCCAGGAGGTCAATGCCCGTGAAGCTACAGTAATCGGTATAGGGATTGAGGATGATCCTGATATAGGTAAGCATTCTCATCATGTCATCTATATTCCAAAAACACACAAGTATTTCTCGACGGTCCTAGCGGTCATTCCACTCCAGTTATTTGCCTACTATGCAGCACTGGAAAGAGATTGCGATGTGGATAAGCCGCGGAATCTGGCCAAGAGCGTAACGGTAGAGTAGAATAGGGAGAATCATGGGAACCGGGCAGATGTTCGGTTCTTTTTTCTGTGCTGATCATTCTCTGGGGTTTGGCTATATGAGCGAAACATAAAGAATGGGAATAAAGAAAGTGAATTATATGCAACACGATTGGCTATCGGGATTATGGCCCTAAGATACAGATCAGTTGCGCGGATTTCTCTTTATTTCAATGAGAATGATTTCAGGTGGATTGAGGAATCGAAAAGGGATAATGCTGTTTCCCAATCCTCTGCTGACCACCATAACTGAATCATTATGATAATAAGGCCCTTCTGTATAAGGAGGGAACAGGCCTTGGTCAGGAGCGATGAGACCGCCAATTCCGGGGAAACGGAACTGTCCACCGTGAGCATGCCCGGAACAGACCAGACCGATGCCCGGCAGGCAGTAATCCAAGAAAAACTCGGGTCTGTGAGCCATGAGAATGGTAAAGATCTGCTGGTTTGCAGATTCATTGAGATACAGCATGCTTTCATGAAAGCGACCACTTGCTGGGTCGTCCAGACCGAGAATCAGAATCTCATTTTCCCCAGTCCCGAAGCTTATCGCCTCATTGCACAAATACGCGACATTGATTTTCTCCAGCTCTTTGCCTATTTCGGGATGAAGGTCAGACCAGTATTCATGGTTTCCCGGCACACAGATAACAGGGGCTGTCCTGCGTAATGTTTGCAGAAGCACAATAAGATCAATAAAATTCTCTGTCTTAGCATCAACCAGATCCCCTGTGAAGAAGATTAAATCAGGGTTCAAATCAGGAATGCGCGCCACGAGAGACGCGGTGACCCGGTTAAGGCTTTTAAAATGTAGATCTGACAGATGAACAATCCTCAGCTGATCAAGAGCAGCAGGGAAATGATCGGATGTGAGCAATACATTTCGGACCGTCAATCGCCCGTTCCCCCAAGAAATCAGAACTGCGATGAGAATCAGCAGGGTAACCATAAATCGGTATTTACGCATGGGCACTCCTCCCCAAAGCTCTCTATCCAGTATACCATCAGAGATGCCTGATGAGAAGAAAATTACCGGGTCACAGAAGGTGACCAGGACTTAAGTATCTTGCTGTCAGAGGGCAGGAATATCAGGTCTGAAAGAGGAAATTCCTTAGTACAGAAAATGAGGTGATGCCGATGGAGGGAGAACTATCCCAATGCGCAAAATGCACACTGCGGGGAGGCGAAAAGGCCTGCCAAGTGCAAGGAGGTGCCGGTCCAGCATTTTGTCCGACATTGCAAAAGACAGAATTGCTGGCAAAAGTGAATGGGCAGTACAAAGATGAGTGGTTTGCAGAATTTGCCCGGCAGTCTGTGATTCAGGAAGGGGCAGGGTACACAAACGGGGCCAGCCAGCCATATGCTGTAAAAACTCGAATCCAGGAGATAATAGAATTTGCTCAGCGCATGAACTATACCCGTCTTGGTCTTGCCTTTTGTTCTGGTTTGCAACGAGAGGCAGGGATATTTTCAGCTCTTATGGAAGGACATGGATTTGAAGTTGTCAGTGTGGTCTGCAAAGTTGGCTGCATGCCCAAAGAGGAATTGGGTATCAAGGATAATGAAAAGGTCGCATGGGGAAGGTATGAATCATCATGCAATCCTCTGGGGCAGGCGGAAATCCTCAATGCCGAAAAAACCGAGTTTAATATCATGCTGGGACTGTGCGTGGGCCATGATTCTCTTTTCATTAAGGGCTCAGATGCACCGATCACAGTGTTGGCTGTCAAGGATAGAGTAACAGGGCATAATCCAATGGCAGCTCTGTACACTCTGGATTCATATTACCGGCGGCTCAAGGATAATCGGTAAATCTTTTCATTACGGTAGGTGACAAACTGGAAATAAATTTTCGTGGGACCGGGTTTTTGTTTTGCAGCACACATTTCAAGATTGGGAGGGGATCAACAGTGATTGAAACCGTGGAAGGAAGAAATGCTGGTGATGTAATGCTGTATGGACTGAGCACATGCATGTGGTGCAAAAAAACAAAAAAACTGCTGGATGAGCTGGGAGTCCGCTACACTTACGCCTTCATTGATTTAATGGATGATGAGTTAAAAAAACACTACCACGAAGAGATGAAGGTCTGGAACCCCCGGGGATCGTTTCCCACGCTGGTGCTCAATGACAGAACGACGATCATCGGGTACGATGAAGCCCGGATTCGGGAGGCATTAAAATGAGCAGAGACAATGCTTCAGATAGCAAAGAGGTGGATCAGCTTCTGGAGAAGCTGCAAAAAGAAGCAGAAGAATCTGGTTACAAGCTCAACCCGAATTTGAACGAGACGAGGGAACTTGTGGAAGGACTGGTTGTCAACCAAAAACGGTACGGTTATCTGGCCTGTCCCTGCAGGCTTGCCGCCGGGGAAAAAGAAGTGGATTTGGATATTATTTGCCCATGTGACTACCGGGATCCTGATCTGGATGAATATGGGGCATGCTACTGCAACTTGTATGTTTATGACAAGACTCCGGACATGAAGCCAGGGCCTGTCCCGGAAAGACGCCCGGTGGCTGGTGAGAAAATGCAAATGTCCACTTCGGAAGAAGCTCATGAGCGAAGTCTGCCAATTTGGCTATGCAAAGTCTGTGGGTATTTATGCGCTCGTGAAAATCCTCCGGCGAAATGTCCGATATGCAAAGTCGGGAAAGAACGCTTCAGGATCTTCATGGGGTAGTCTGTGGCGGGGTTGATAGGGTGAGCAAAAAGTCAATGAGGGTACTGTTGAATTCATCTGTATGTGTTTCCATTGGGTTGTGCCCTGCTGCTACAATCAGGTGAATTTGACAGTCGGGAACTGATTGATGCCAAAGATTGGCATCCTCGGGAGATACCCAAGTATCTTCTTCACCCCAGATCACCAGAACTGGCACATCAATGGTGCTGGGATCCAATTCCTTTGAATCACGGTCCCGGATCAAACCAATTAATGTATTATGGGTGTGCCTGATTTGCAGAGGTTCCATGTAACCCGCAATTTCATCGGGCTTCAGGGATTGACGGTAGGCAGACCGCAGGAGGCTGCCTATTCGTTCTGCGGTAATGAATCGAGGTAGTACAGACATGAGGAGCCGCTGCATGGGTGGGTACTGAACGAGTACTCTCTGCCATGTCGCACGCTCTGGGGTGCCATAGGGCGCAGCAATCAGTGTTAGGGAAGCCGCTGCGTCTGACTCAAGTGCTGCAAGCCAGGCAATAATGCTCCCACCCATGGAATGCCCCACCCAATGAACAGGCTGCTGCAGTTTCAGCTGATCGGCAAACTCCCTTATGAGTTGAGCGCGGCCCGTATTGCTGTAATCTGCCCCTAAGTTCCGTTCACTGAGGCCAAAACCCGGCAGATCAATGAGCACCACTGCAAAATCGTTTTGCAGTAGAGGGTCAATGTTGTCACGAAAACTGAAGAGGGATCCGGCGAAACCGTGCAGGAAAACGACTGTTCCCCGTGGATTAGAAGGGGTAAAATGGTGATAGTGAATCATGGTGCCGCAAACGGTTGTGAAGCGACTGTCAGGTGTGGCTAAGCTCTCAATGGTACGCAGATTCCCAGGAAGGGGAAGAACATATGGCACGATGCTGAGTAATACGAAAAGAAGAATCAATATGCGCAGTAAGGAACGAAAAATCCGCAGCATAGCAGTCACCTCGCTTATCTTGCAAAAATTCGCCAGATAGTATGGTATTCCTTTATGAGGGGTGTATCCATTTGCAGTCAGATGTATTCGTGCAGGAGGTTCAGTGCAAAAGTGCTTTGCATAAACTGAAAAGAAAATTTCCTTACGGTTGGGATCTGAATCCATACCGCGGCTGCCAGCATGGCTGCATTTACTGTTATGCTCAGGACGGGCATGCGAAACAGAATCGGGCATGTTTCACACAAAACATTGTGATCAAGACCAATGTCGCTGATGTTTTGGAGAACGAGCTCTCTGATCCGGGGTGGCAGCGGCAGATCGTCAATGTAGGGGGTGTCACTGACAGCTATCAGCCTAGCGAAAAACATTACCGGCTGATGCCGAAAATTCTTGAGTCGTGCATCCGCAATCATACGCCGATTATCATATCAACCAAATCCGATTTGATTTTGCGCGACAAAGATTTGATTGCTGAATTGGCTGAGATTACCTATGTGAATGTCGCCGTTACGGTAACTGTGATGGATGAAAGAATACGTTCAATCATTGAACCCGGGGCTGCATCGGCCCAGTCTCGACTGGATGTCCTTTCTGCTTTTTCAGATACACAGGCCAGTCGGGGGCTGCATGTGATGCCAATCATTCCATATGTTACCGACGATGATGGTAATCTAAGCACGATATTCAAAAAAGCTTCCGAGAACAAGGCTAGCTATGCTTTGTGCGGGACACTATATTTGCGGGGAGCTGCCCGCAGTATCTTTTTTTCCTGCATGGATGAAAAGTTGCCTGAACAAGCCAGAAAACTACATAAACTCTATGAGACAGGCGCAGCGTCCAAAGAATATAAAGATGATCTTTATCAGCGTATCGGTCGTTTGCGTGCACAATACAATCTTAGTGGTGACTATAGTCGATTGATCAAAGAACGAATGAAATCGAGATGATCAGATGTTAAAACGCTGTTTACAAGCGTCGCCGGCCATGTTACAATATGACCGAATAGTCACATCACTGGGAGGAAAGGCAATGCCAAAACCGACTTTTTTTAATCTATCTTCAGAGAAAAGAAACCGAGTTATTGATGCGGCTGTCGACGAATTCTCTGAAAACTCCTTTCACAACGCTGGTGTCAATCGCATTGTGGATGCAGCTGGGATCGCCAAGGGCAGTTTTTATCAGTATTTTATTGATAAAGAGGATCTATTTCGCTATTTACTGGAATACATTGGTGAGAAGAAAATGAAGTATTTGCATAGCATGCTTCAGAATCTTCCCCATTTGAATTTTTTTGAGATCATGTGTGAGTTATTCGCAGGTGGGATTAAGTTTGCGATGGAGAATCCAAAGCTGGCAGCAATCGGCAATCGTTTTATCAAAGAGTATGACCCTGTTTTCAAAGAGAAAATCATGGGTGAGATGGCGCCCAAAAGCAATCTGTTTCTGGAGCAGCTTGTCCAAGAAGGTGTGCGAAAAGGAGAACTGGCGCCAGCCTTAGATGTCCGCCTGACTGCATATCTCTTGACCCAGATCAGCATCGCCATTTCGGAATACTACTACTCAGAAGTCGAAGAAGAGGATTATCAACAATTGATGCCGTATGTAAGAACTGTTATGGATATGCTGCGCTTGGGAATTGAAAAGCGTTAGCATCTGGGTAGTCAGCAGCGAAAAAAGGAGGCCTTGTGGCCTCCTCAGACTGAAGACAAAGTCCACTGAAAAAGGTGGGCTTTTTCTTATGAAAGCA
>CAZDAI010000102.1:0-8008 GCA_964503545.1 uncultured Candidatus Sumerlaeota bacterium | reverse complement strand
GGACAGTAAAATTGTGGCGGTGCTGATATGTCTCCTGACTGTGTATGAAGGTTTGCACCATTTTTTGTTCATCCGGATGCACTCGTTCCAGACAGTTATTGCCGATAAAGGACCTGCTGTCCAGGCCAGTAATGCGCTGAATAGAAGGAGAAACATACTCCCATTTCCCTCCAGGGCTGATTTTCCCAACAAAACCGGACATATTTTCAAAAAGGAGATCCTGTTCGTCTGCTGCAGCTCGTACCAATCGCTCAGCTGTCCAGCGAGCATTGGCTGCACCTAAAACGTAAGAAAAGAACTCCGCTGTATCTTTTTCGGGCACATAATCCGGCTGATGGGAGAGAAGAACAAGAATCCCTTTTGCAACGCCGTTATACATAACGGGAACCATGAAAAGACTTTTAATCCGAAATAAACTGAGGAGATGACGTGCTACTGCGCCGGGCATCAGACAGTTATAACGCTCCTTGCGCAAGGGTACAGATACCAAAAAACCCTCCAGCAAAAAATCCATCTGCTCCTGATCCATATACCATCGTCTGCCGATCAAGTTTTCCCCCAGCACCCTTGATACTGTACTGAGGTGGTTCTCGCTGGCAGCCACACCCCGAGTGATATACCAGCCCGCAGAATCCTGCAAATGAAGAACAGCATAATCAGCATTGAGCAAATCCCTTGCATCACATGCGATCATGCTGTAATCAATAGAACTGCCGTCCAATTCCAAGTACTTGCGAATGCTCCTGAGTAGTTTCTCCGTTGCCATGTTTGCTTTTTAAGCCCCCTGATGGTCACTGAATAATGAGTAGACATTCTTGATTCATATAAAAACTCCTTTGTCGATGGCGAGAAACTGCCGCATAAAGCTAAACAAACAATGCCATCTATTCTGCTGACTCATGAGAAATCAGTATCTGTTAGCAAAGATAGCGTCTGAAGAAATCCTGGGTAGGATATCCCCATGCATTCTGCGCCGTTGATCATAGAAGGAGAGTCGGCACGCAGGCCGGCTATCGCTAAAGCCATTGCAATGCGGTGATCCTGATGGGAATCGAGTGCACTGCCTCGCAGCTTTCTACCTCCTCGGATTCGTAACCCATCATCCTTTTCAATGATATCTGCACCCATTTTCTGCAACTCCGCCGATATGGCTCGAATGCGGTCACTTTCTTTCAGACGCAATTCTGCAGCTCCGCTGATCTCCGTCTCCCCTGCTGCATAAGCGCCAAGCACCGCCAGCAGCGGCAGCTCATCAATCATTCCCGGTACTTGCTCGGCTGTGATCTTGACTCCCTGCAGAGTACTCCCAAAAACCGAGATGGTGCCCACTTGCTCACCCTGCCAGGATTCGATTCTACTGATCTCGATTTCCCCACCCATGGCTTTAACTGCTTCCAAGAACCCGATCCGCGTTGGATTCAGTCCCACATTTTCAATCTGCAGATAGCTGCCGGGGATGATCAGGGCAGCCCCAATGAGAAACGCAGCTGCAGAAAAATCACCAGGCACATGGATAATCGCAGCAGTCAAATCCCGACTACCGGCCATTTCGATGGTTTTCCCCTCACGTCGCAGCGAAATTCCCATTGCTGCCATCATGATTTCCGTATGATCCCGGGTTGGATATTTTTCAATAATTGTATGGCGACCGGCAGTGTAGCACCCTGCCAGCAGCAAAGCAGATTTTACCTGGGCACTGGCTACCGGGAGAGCGTACTCCACCAGCGGCTGAAGCTCACCGCCCCGAATGGCCATCGGAGCGAATTGTTCTTGGTGACGTCCGATCAGCCCTGCCCCCATCATTTTCAATGGATCGGTTACCCGCCCCATGGGCCGCCGGCGCAATGAAGTGTCACCGTCGAGTATCGCAGAAAAAGGTTGTCCAGCCAGGAGTCCCATCAGCAGGCGCATGGTAGTGCCTGAATTTCCTGCATACAGTACCTGATCCGGTTCACAGAAGCCGTGCCTGCCCTTACCATGAACTAGAATTGTATCGTCATCTTCACAGCGGATAATCACCCCTAGCTGCCTCAGGCAGTGGATGGTATTGGCACAATCACCCTCCCTCAGGGCTCCATAGATTCTGGAAATACCGTCGGCCATACTGCTCAATAGCAACGATCGGTGTGAAATGGACTTGTCACCCGGCACTTGAATGCTGCCGGAGCAAGTGCTCACCGGGACAATTCTGGCGTCCATTACCTGCCCCCTCCCAATTCTGGCATTCGGTTTCTGAAGCGTCCATAGGCTGCGACAACAGCCGCAAACGAATCTCCGCCACAGCATTCCAAAAGAGCCGTGCCCAGTGTCAGCGCCATCATCGCTTCCCCCACGATGGCTGCTGCCGGAACTGCACATACATCGCCCCGCTCGATAGCTGCTTCCGTCGCTTCACCGCTGATTAGGTCCACACTATCAAGCGGTTGGCGCAACGTAGGAATCGGTTTCATGGCAGCTCGGATCACCAGGTCTTCTCCATTGGTAACTCCTGCCTCCAAACCACCGGCATGATTGGTTTTTCTCCACAACTCACCGCCTCGAATATATATACTGTCCTGCACCGCAGATCCTGGCAGCTCTGCGGCTGCAAACCCCAGTCCGATATCCACACCCTTGACACCAGGAATGCTCAGCATAGCCTGCCCCAAAAGACCATCCAAACGCCGGTCCCAGTGGGCATAGCTACCTAGTCCAACAGGAATGCCGCACCCTACGACTGAAAAAACACCTCCCAGAGTATCACCTTCTGCCTGGGCTCTGTCGATGGCGCGCATCATTTCCATGGCTGCTGCGGGATCAGCACAGCGAACCGGTGATGTTTCAGCCGCTTCTTCAATCAGAACCGGATCTTGCGGAATATTTTCAGCTTCAATGCCCCCAATGGCCAGTACATGGCTGAAAACGTGGATCCCCAAGCGCGCAAGCATTTCTTGCACCAGTGCACCAGCAGCAACCCGGGCAGCCGTCTCTCGGGCACTGGCCCGCTCAGAAATATCCCGAATATCACGGCGATTGTATTTGATCAGCCCGGCAAGATCCCCATGCCCGGGTCGCGGCTTGCTCACAGTGACAACATCATCGGGTCTGGCGCCAGCATCCATCTCTTCCTGCCAGTTTTCCCAGTCGAGATTACGAATCAGCAAAGTGACCGGACTGCCGATGGTCTCACCAAAACGGATGCCGCTGATCACTTCGCATTCGTCCTGTTCAATACGCATCCTGCCACCGCGCCCGTAGCCACCCTGTCTGCGGGTCAATTGCCTGTCGATGGCTTCTTTTTGGATGGGAATCCCCGCTGGCAAACCTTCCATAATGACAACGAGAGCTTTCCCGTGAGATTCACCTGCTGTCAGAAAGCGCAGCAAACTGATCACCCTGCTTTCTTTAAAATTTTCTCCATTTATCGATCTGCAAATCGGTAGATCACGGTTGCCGATGTACGAATTCCTTTATAGAAATGATCCAACTTGAGATTCTCATTCGGGGCATGCTGGCCGCAGTCTGCATTGGCATACGGGACGATGACACTGGGCAAGCCCAGCCGATCAGTAAACAGATAGTCCGGTCCGCTGCCGATAATCCGGGGGAATAGCAACGCTTCCTCACCAAAAGCATCGGCAACTGCATCTCGGATCAGATCGACATATGGATGATCAATATCTGTACGTGATGGCTCAAGTCCGCTGAGATAATCGACCCGGATATTATGAAAACCATGGGTACTCAGGTGTTCCTTCACCTGTTCATAAACTTCCTTGGGTTTCTGATCAGCGGCCAGCCGGATGTCCAGCTTTGCTCGCGCCTCCGAAGGGAGTACGGTTTTGCTCCCTTCACCGGTGTAGCCGGCAACCAGTCCGGAGATATTGAATGTTGGCAGCATTCGGGCGGCATAGAAGTTATCGCCTACAGTGGGCAACATACTAGAAATCCCGCGATCTTGCATCAGTTTCTCCCGATTCACCGGCAGGCTGGCAACAATTTCTTTTTCCCGCTCGCTTGGCGCCACCACAGGATCCATGAATCCAGCCACCTGGACCTGATGATCCGGTGTTTTCATGCTGTGCAGAGCCCAGATCAGATCCCACACAGGACTCGGCACATAATCAGCTTCCGCCGAATGCCGGTCCCGATTGGGTCCTTGGGCTGTCAGCTCCAGATAGACCATCCCTTTCATACCCAAGATGATCATGGGTTTACCGGAATCATGGACGCTGGCATCGGAAGTATACTGAGCATCTGCACTGAGCAACTCGCGGTTTGCTTCAATGAAGCCCTCCAGATGCGGGCTGCCCATTTCTTCTTCCCCTTCAATGAGAAACTTGACCGATACCGGCAGTGATCCATCCACGGCTAAGATGGCTTCAATGGCTGCTAAATGAGCAAAAAACTGCCCCTTATTGTCTGCACTGCCCCTGGCATATATTCGTCCGTCCCGCACCTCCGGTTTAAATGGATCACTGTCCCATTTTTCCAGCGGTTCTGGCGGCTGTACATCATAATGGCCATAAATCAGGAGCGTTTTGTCCGATCGCCCCCGAATGTACCCATAGACCACCGGGTGTCCGGGGGTTGGTATGATAGTGGTTTCGATTCCGACCTTCTCCATTCTTTCTTTTAACAGCCGCGTACATTCTTCAATGCCCTCACCCCGGGTGCTGATGCTGGGCTGTGCCAGCAGCTGCATCAGCTCCTGCAGATATCTTTCCTGATTCTCTTCAATTTTTTCATAGATATGTTTCATGCCTGATTCCCTCCATTATCTTCGAACCTTTCACTGTACAAGAGGATGGCCAGAGCCAGCATCTTGCAGCGTTGCGCCAGACTCTGCAGTTCCATGTACTCCTGGTCGCTGTGGACCAACCCGCCAACCGGACCCATACCATCCACAACCGGTGTGCCCAAGGCTGCAATAAAATTACCGTCTGAGCCACCGCCTGTGGCAGTGTCTTTCACATCAAACCCTACCAGTGCGGCCGCTTCCTGAACAATCCCGCAAAGGGTTTCCACACCATAGTCTTTCACCATCGGCGGGCGGCTGAGTCCCCCCAATATCTTTGTTTCAGTCCCTTTTACCACAATCTCCCCGCCGATAGCTGCCACTGCTGCGGCAATCCTTTCGCCTTCTTCTTTGGTGCGAACCCGTAAATCCACCTTGGCATAAGCATGATCTGCCACCACATTGGACCGGGTGCCTCCTTTGATAACACCCACATTCAAAGTGGTGCCGCGCTCAAAATCTGTCAGGCGATGCAGATCCAGGATTTTATGCGCTAGCTCTTCAATGGCGGATGCTCCCTTTTCCGGCTCAACACCAGCATGGGCTGCTTTTCCCGTGATGATGACTTCATAACCGCCAACCCCTTTGCGGGCTGAAACTACTGAACCATCCGCCCGCCCCGGTTCCATAACAAAGGCTGCATCCGCTTTCTTCCCCTCCCGCACAAAAATCTCTTCGGATGTATGCGAACCGATTTCTTCGTCGCCGTTCATTACAACAGTTATTTCGCCAAAATTTTCCCAGCCCGCTTCCCATAGTGCGGCCAGAGCATACAAAGTCGCGATAAGTCCACCCTTCATATCCGAAACCCCCGGACCGTAGGCGCGGTCATCCCGGATTGTAAAGGGTCGCTCTTTGGCGGTACCCTCATCAAATACTGTATCCATATGTCCGACCAGCAGCACCTTTTTCTGCCCTTTACCCTGGCGGCGGGCGATCAGGTGACAGCCGAGATTATCCTGATAGATAACCTGCACATCCATGCCAATTTCACGCAGCCACCCCGCCATGATTTCGCCGACACGATCAATTCCGGCTTTTGTATATGATCCGCTGTCAATATCCACAATATGCTGCAGCCGATGAATCATATCCGCGTTGTGCTGATCAATGTATTCCATAATTATTTCTTTCATCGTTCATGCCCCCACCCTGTTTTATTTGCGATTCCCGTATTCCTTCCACAGCCTGTTCAGCTCGGCTCCGGCATTATCCAGATAGTAGGAGAAATCTTTCAGATGTTCGTTCGCTATGTCACTGCTCATCAGGCTTTCATAGGCGCGCGCTAAAGCCCTGCCTGCATTCAAATACTGCTCTCGGCAATTCAGCAGCTCGCTGTCATTGTAATCTGTATTTTCCATAGCTAAGACCAGTTCGTACACTTGATCGGCCAGACTCCGATAAGTGTCTGCCCGAGCTTCTCTGTCACGTTTCAGATACTTTGTACGGCGATATTTCTCAGAAATCCAGATTTCTTTCAATCGGGCTCCATATGTGATTGCCCGGTTATCAAAAGCGCGCAGACGCTGCTTATCCAACGACAACCCCCCTTCAGTAAATATGAAGATTTAACTTCCATGCCAGAAGGATGTTTTCCTCCTCCGCAAATAAACTGGATTGCAGGATCATTTTTGCATCCTCATAGGAGTTTCTCTCTTTTTCGAGAATAGAAAGAGTAGTTGCAGAGATTAGGAGGGATTTCATATGAACAAACAGGAGCGTGTCATGGCAGCTCTGGCGGGTCAGGAAGTGGACCGGATTCCTTACAGCCTCTGGTATCACTTTGGCAATCAGCACCAGCCGGGTGAGCAGATCGCCGAAACTCAGTTATCTTTTTTTGAGCGCTACGATTTCGATTTTATGAAAATTATGAATGACTACCCCTATCCTTTCCCGGAAGGACTGGACAGAATCCGCGGTTTGGAAGACTGGAAAAGGATTACGGCCGCACCCTTGGATTACCATTGGTTCCAGGAGCAGCTAAAAGCTTTAGGCATTTATGCCCGGCGTCTTGAAAAGAAGGCATATTTTGTCGAAACTGTCTTCAATCCCATTGGTGTGGCCAGAAGGACCGCCAAGGATGTCATTTTTACTTTGATGCGCAACCATCCTGAAGAATTTAAAGCAGGCCTGGAAGCCATCACGGAGAGCTTCATGGCCTACGGTGCTGCTGCCATCGAAGCGGGTGCTGCCGGAATATTCTTCTCCGTCAACGGCGCCACCGACGATTTTATGAGTCGAGATGAGTTCATGGAGTTTGTCAAACCCTACGACATGAAAATGCTGAAATTCTTCAAAGAAAAAGCCGCTTTCAATATTGCCCACATCCATGGATTCAATCTGCGCATGGACGATGTTTGGGATTATCCGGTGGATGCCTTTAACTGGTCCCATTTGCATTCTGCTCCTAGTCTGAAGGAAGCACGAGCAATGACAGATGTTTGTTTAATTGGTGGTATCGATGAACAAAAGACCAGCTACTTCCATCCCAACGATTTAGAGACCCAGATTGAGAATGCTGTAGCCGAAGCAGGGACGCGCAAGTTCATGGTCGGCCCCGGCTGTGCCATTCCCTCAGATATATCTCCCCATTCACTGGACGTCGTCAAACGCGCTGTCCACAGAATCCAGGTTTAGATCTGGCGGGGCGCCTCAAAGTGAGGCGCCCCGGACACTTGTAGGGGGTAATCGTCATGATCCAGCTAAAAGTATCCAGTGATGAGCGTGATATCCGCCTGGACAAATTCCTCCGAGACCACTTTCCCCACCTGCCCCGAGGGATCATTTTTAAGGCATTGCGAAAAAAAGATATCCTCATCAATGGCCGGCGCGTTAGCGATAACCAGGTACTCAAGGGTGGAGACGAGATTATCGCCTTTATACCAGCCCAGTATCTTGCTGTACCGAAAGTAACTCCGGTTGAAATGGTGGACATCCTCTATGAAGATGAGAACATCCTCATCGTCAACAAACCAGCGGGGTTGTCGGTCCATCCGGATCGAAAAAGTCAGGAAGATACCCTGATCCAACGTGTTTCCCGTTATCTGGGTGACAAGGGGGAGGCATCTCCAGACTCTACCCTGCCAGCTTTGTGCCACCGGCTGGATCATCATACCGGGGGGCTCGTGGTCATTGCTCGTACGGCGGCTGCCCGGCAGTTTATGCTCCAGATGATAAAAAAGCACCAGATCCGCAAATACTATCTGTGTCTGGTCAAAGGAATCCCTGATC
>CAZDAI010000101.1:0-8108 GCA_964503545.1 uncultured Candidatus Sumerlaeota bacterium | reverse complement strand
TTCATCAAAATTCATTTGCTTCACTCACTTTCTTAAATTTGTCAACGGCAAGTGGGTGAAAGCAGGTTAGTGTTAAAAATGATTAAATTTTCGAGTTCTATCCGAGTTCTATCCAAAACAGGTTTGGATACAATTTTTTCGTTGATTTTTTGCCATGCTCATCATTCCTTGCAAGCAAGAAAATAATCCCTGGAAGCCTTGATTCTACAAGATTTTCGGGGACTTTTATCTACATGTATTTACTTCTAACTTCCACTACTTTCTGCTTTTATCGTAGCACTTTGGTGGTGGAAGATTCAGATCACAATCAAGCCCATTTCACTGTCAAGGTCATCATCATCGATTATTCATATCCTACCTTAGACGCTTCCGGTGGTGTGCTCTTTTTGGGCCAGGATTTTAATCCTTTGAATTATGTATCCGCCTGGGATATGGAGGATGGAGACCTGACAGATCAGGTCATAGTGGTGAAAAATGATGTAAACACAGAACTGGAAGGTTCTTATGAAGTGACCTATTCAGTTACCAACTCAGCAGGCAAGACTACAACGAAAACGGTAACCTTTGAAGTAGTCAGAATGCCAGTATTTCAAATCTTCATCATTTTTGCAGGGAACTCGTACGAAGTTGAAGCGAACCTATTTGAAGGCACCATGTTTTTTACCTGCCCTGTCCATATTCCCGCAGGCTCTCTGGTTGGATTGGAAATCTATATGGATGGTGAATTAATGGGTTCAATAGAGAATGTCCTTATGGTGGATGAAATTCTCCCTAACGTAACTTACATGCTCTCCACAGAAAATGAGAATGAGCTGCGAGCAGTAGCCGTCGGCGACAACGGTGGGGGCATAGTGGACCCCGAAGAACCGTCAGACCGAGAGGACCTGCCTCATACGGGCTTGTCAGAAAATGATTAGATTATCACGATTGGTCAAAGGATGATAGAAAAGAGCTTATCGGGATCATACCGATAAGCTCTTTTCTATCTCGTATTTGGGGTAACTATTTCAATCTGATCTCGCCTGTCCCGTCTTTATTGACTCTGAATAAGGCATCAGGGCCCTTAAAGTATACATAATCTCCATTCACAAAGAATGACCACGGATCCTTTAAAGTAGCTGATATGAGCATAGATAATGTCCCGTCGATGCGCATCCGATACAAACCATTGTTCTGATTCTGTGGCAATTTGTCACTATAGAGTGTGTAGAAAATATTATCATCCTGTAAGGAGATTTTCCAGTAATTGTCATTACCCAGGATTTTCTTACTGCTCCCGTTGGCGCGGATACTGTATAGATTTCCTTTTGGATATGTTAGATCGTCCAATTGTATGTAGTAAACCGTTTGCGCATCTGCTTTCACAGTAAAACTATACGTTTTGTCTGATGTAATCTTTGCCCTGCCTGTACCATCCAGCTTCATCCTGTACAGACCTGTCAAAGCGGTTCCCGAAGCTGGGCTTTTGGTGTAAAACACTTGATCTCCGACAACAAGCATACCAGCGATATAGGACTCATCGCTTACTTTTGCGCGATTTTTACCATCGATACCTATGGTGTATAAGGATCCCCGGCTCAGGTAGTATATTTTTGTACCGATCACTTGCGCTTGATAAACACTATCGATACTGTTCAATAGCATTCTCTCGGTTCCGTCGATTTTCACTCGGTACAAGGCATATTCGCTGCCATAGTATACCCAGTCTCCCACCACGCTGATATTATATACCCCCACGTCATTTGCAAGCTGAGTGTAGGCACTGCCATCCGTGCGAATCTTGTAGATACCTTTGCTTTTGGACATGATTCCAGGGCTCATGGTAAAGTAGATCCATTCACCCTGAAACGCTATCATGCTACCCGCAGCGTAATGATCGATGGTAGCGCCTGCGACATTGGGAATGCCTACTTCCACCGGGCAATGAGCCGTATAGCCTCCGTCCTCTGTGGCAGCAGTGATGACTGCATTACCCTTTGCTACAGGTGAAACATTGCCGTTGGCATCGACAACCGCCACTCCCGTGTTGCTGGAAGTCCAGATGATTTTCTTATTGGTTGCATGGGCCGGCACTATGGATGCCTGGATTTTGTACGATAACCCGCCAGTAACCAGGTCCAGTCGTGGTCTGTCAATAGCGATCCCGGTGGCTTTTACCGGGCCGATGACTATTGGCGGATTCGGAACAATGACCAGCTTAACCACAGTCACATCACAGCTTGTACTTATACCCCCCTCAACAGTTCGCGCGGTGATGGTGGTTACCCCTTCACTGATTGGTGTTACTTTACCCGTGCTGTCCACGCTTGCAACACCCGGTGCTGATGAAGACCATAGAACACTTTTATTCTCAGCATTCGATGGCAGAACTGTGGGAAGCAGAGCAACAGGATTGCTGCCCAGCAGCAGTTTCAGAGAGTCTCTGTCTAAGGCAATGCCCTCTGGCAGTACTGCGGTGACAGTAACATTGCACTCAGCAGTCAGGTTGCTCCCCTCCACTTTTGCTTGGATGGAGGTTGCTCCTTTCGCAAGCGGAGTGAGCATACCGGTTTGATCCACCTGGGCCACCAGCGGATTGGATGAAGTCCATTGAATCTTAGTATCCCCTGCGCCATCGGGAAGGACCGTAGCCTCAATCTTTACTGGACTATCAGCAGTGGTGAGCGTAAGGGATGTAAATCCCAATGATACACTGGCAGGTCCTGTTCCAGAGACTGTGACCATGCATTGATCAGTGAACCCCCCATCGTCTGAAGTAACAGTAATCACTGTGGAGCCTTCTGCCACTGCTGTCACTTGCCCGTCTTGATTGACTGTAGCGATATCGGAATTGGCTGAAGCCCAGTACACCATCTTATTTTGAGCATTATCCGGCGATACTGTAACCACAAGTGTTACCGCTGTATCGGAGGGTGACATCTGCAGTGTCGTCCTATCCAGGGCTACCGCAGTGACCGAGTTTTCAACAGGTGCCGGCGTACAGCCGGACAGACTGCTTAGCAGGATCGTCATGATTAAGAAACAGACTAATACCCGCTTCTGATTTGAAGCAGAAACACCCATCCTGATCACTCCTCGAAGAATATGTAGTCTCGAAACAATCCCTATAAAACGACTGGCCTTATTAGCCTAATCGTTCAGATCCAATAGCCGCCCCGGATTAATGCTGCTCACTTTCCGAATTTCATCGTCAGTAAGACCCATATCCATCAGACAAGCAATAAACTCCCGCATCCCTTCCACCGGATCCGGCAAAGTATAGACACCAAAGTCAGTGCCAATGATAAAGTGATCCGCCCCTAACTTCTGGATCTGTTCTGCAACCTTGGCAACGCCGCCGGAGGTGGTGCCTTGCAGCCCCTCATCCATAGCCCTGTATTCTTCTTCCACATAGTAATGGGTCTTGGGAATGGGGGTTGTATGCGTATGCGAGGCAAGGAGTTTTTCGATATATGCTCCACCGGCAATGGCCTCAGCAATTTCCTGTTCTGACATATTCTCAACCACAGCGTTGGATACCAGCACTTTCTTAATCCCGTATTGTTTGGCTAGCTCAATGAGTCTTAAAGCCTCATCATTGCCCACATGACCGGTTACCAGATAGATCTGAGGATTGGCTGCAATGGTCTCCAGAATTTCATCCAGTTCAGGGGTGGGTTTCCCCTCTGGGATTCGAATGCACCGGGATAATTCTTCTGTAGCGAACTTAGGATATTTTTCCCGCAGCAATATCCATTTCCCATCCTCAAACCGGCCTTCTTTTTCGGCCTGGTAGTAGGTTGAGTGGGCACCGAAACTCACATACCGGGCACCCGACCCATAATGCACTGCAGTTTTTACTGCCCGGGGATTCATTCCGCCGTATACCGTATTCAGGATGATGCCCCCATAGGTCGTAAAATCTGGAACTACTTGATTTACGATCCAGGAGGTACCTACTGACATATTGAAAACATCCATGTAGACCAGGGCACGCATACCCATATCCCGAGCCTTGAGGGCGCATGCCACCGGGTCTGTACTCCGGGGACTGCTCACCAGATGCGGTCCGGCATGCACATGGATATCGATAGCACCTTTCAGAAGATCCTCACTCTTGGCTTTGGAACGCATAAATCTCCAGTCAGTCATTACTCCCAACCCCCTCATATTATTTCCATCAGATAAGAAGACAATCGAATGATATTTTCATTGCCTGATCTTCTAAATTAAATCCAGAATGATTCCCGGATTGATTCGACTCACCCTGCGGATCTCCTCATCGGTGAGCCCCACATCCATCAGGCAGGCAATAAATTCCCGCATCCCTTCCACCGGAGTCGGCAGCGTATAGACACCGAAATCTGTGGCAATGATGAAGTGCTCCGCACCAAACTCCCGAATCAACTCAGCAACTCGCGGTACCCCCACCGCCTTACCCGGCTGCATGGGTGGACGTCGCTTGCTCTCACTTCTATATTCCGGCTCCACATAGTAGTGGGTTTTCGGTATGGTAGACGAATGCGTGGGGCCCAGCCATTTTTCAATGTATGCCCCCAGGGATATGACCTTAGCCATTTCCTGACTGGACATTTCCCGTGTTGCCGAATCGGAAATCACAACCTTTTTGATCCCGTATTCTTGACTTAGCTCACAAAGGCGAATGGCTTCATCTTTGGATACATGCCCTGTAACCAAATACACATCCGGATGGGCTGCAATGATCTCCAGGATTTCCTGCAGAGCCTTATCAGGAGGTCCCAGGGGAATCTGGATCGCCCGTGAAAGTTCTTCTTCTGCGAATTTGGGGTAGCGATCCTTGAGTAAAATAAACTCACCGTGCTCATATCGGCCTTCTTTCACCGCCTCGTAATATGTGGAATGAGCGCCGAAACTGACAAACTTGGCAGGTTCTCCGTAGTAGAGCGCTGTGTTTACCGCCCGGGCATTGAGTCCGCCGTACACTGTGTTCAGAATAATCCCGCCATAGGTCTTAAAATCAGGAACCACATTGTTCACGATCCAGGCAGTACCGGTGGACATATTGAAAACATCCATAAAAACAATGGCTTCCATGCCTGCATCTCTTGCCTCAATGGCAGCTTCCACCGGATCGACGCTCCTGGGGCTGCTCACCAGATGCGGGCCGGCATGTACATGGATATCAATAGCCCCTCTCAACAACTCTTCACTTTTCTTTCTGGATCTTGACACCCTCCAGTCCAACCCACTCACTTCCTTTCATGTGTTCGAAATCTCTATTTCTCTTCATTTCTGCTTAGATCCCCAGATTATGTCAGCTATTCCAACGGCATTCTGTCCTCAATCAATTGCGTAAAGAACTGAGCCCCGATGGGCATGATATCATCATTAAAATCATACGCTGAATTATGCACAGGGATGGCATCATTCTCGCTACCCACCACCATACCGCCAATCCGCAGATAGCACCCGGGAATCATCTGCAGGAATAAACCAAAATCCTCTGAACCGGTGCCGGGCAGCAGATCGTCGAAAGCATTCTCTGCACCCACCACTTTCTTAGCTGATTCCACTGCATAGGTAGTGCACTGGGCATCATTGTATGTAGGGGCAAATTCATGAGTATATTCAAATTCACATTCAGCATCGTTCATTGCACAGATGCTCATGCAGATTTTACGCATTCTTTCTTCAATCAAGCGCTGACTTTCCGGCTTGTATGCTCTAGCATCCCCTTTAATCATGACATTGGTGGGGATGGCATTTCTGGCCCCATCGGTAAAAAACTCCGTGCAGGAGATCACGGCTGTCTCCAGCGGACTGAAATTTCTAGACACAATGGT
The DNA here is from genome assembly GCA_964503545.1 of uncultured Candidatus Sumerlaeota bacterium. Taxonomy (GTDB): domain Bacteria; phylum Bacillota; class SLNR01; order SLNR01; family SLNR01; genus JAXGQE01. The sequence continues at coordinate 2,304 of CAZDAI010000101.1, read as the reverse complement.
CTGCAGCGCCATGATGATTTCACTGGCAATGACCAGCGGGTCTTTGACATTATGGGGTGCTGAAGCATGCCCCCCTTTGCCTTTGATTTTAATGACAAAGTTATCCTCACTGGTGGCAATACCACCCGGACAAGTACCGATTTGACCCAAAGGCAACTGAGGACTGTTGTGCAGCGCATATATTTCATCCATCGGGTATTGCTCCATCACACCGTCTTCAATCATGGCTTTTGCACCATAGCCAGGTTCCTCAGCCGGTTGGAAAATCAGTCGTACAGTTCCGTCAAAATTCTTTCGATCCGCTATTAATTGCGCAGTACCCAGCAATGTTGCAGTATGTCCATCGTGTCCGCAGCCGTGAAATCGGTTTTCAACCTGGGATGTATATGGCACGCCGGTGGTTTCATTCATTTTCAAACTGTCCATATCAGCCCGCAGGCCAATCACTTTTGTGCTAGTGCCATTTTTTAACGATCCCACAACCCCTGTTTTTCCAACACCTGTGGCTACATCATACCCCATCTTTTCAAGCTCAGTTGCTACTAGTCTCGCTGTTTCCACTTCTTCAAATGCTGCTTCTGGGTAAGCGTGCATCTGATGACGCCACTTTTTCATGCGTTCAAACAATTCTTTGCTGACCATGAATACAACCCCCCTGCTTCTATTCTCCCTTCAATCCAATCGCAACACATCTGCATACCCCATGTCTGGCATACTGTATTCATCAGGAACAGTGAGTAGCTGAGATTATCAAAATTCACACTGAAAATCTAATGCTGATTGTATTCGTTCATACATGTCTAAATCCTCCACAGGATTCTGAACATCCGCTGATAGAGGAGATGGCCATTAGCGGATAGGTGCTCTGTAAAGTAGAATCGATGGTCATGCCATGGCTCAGGTGTTTAATGTTCCTGCCCCCCTGCAATAAAAAACAACAACCATCGAGTTGCTGTTTTTACGCTCTATCCTAGCCAATTTTTATGTTTTGAAACCATTCAAAGTCCCTGATTCCTTCAACGTTTTGGTGTATTGTAATACACTTTATTACGATACACTTATTCTTTACCCCTGACATTCTTTCAACATCCCAAAGAGTCTAACGGCTTCTGCTTATCTCTTTATTTATCAAACTCATTTTTTTATCGGTAGTGTATGTAAGTGTCTATTTCCTGTTTGACAAAACTAGAGGACTTATTCGAAATACATTAAAAAAAGAGAACCCTGAATGAAGGATCTCCCTTATATCATAGCTTCAATTCATATAAATCCATGAGCAGCCTTAATGCGCAGATACCCAATCTATTGAACAGGCACTTTGTACACTTTCATTATCGAAACCACTCGGCCACAGCTCTGATTTCCGGCCTGTACACCATCAGCATGAAAACTATTATCAGAGGAACAACGCCCGCCATACTGATCCACCACCGCAACTTCAGCAGCCGGATCAGTTCAGCCGGCAGTGTCTCATCTTCTGGCTTAAGCATGGATATAGATTGCTTTATCTTGTATTGGGTTGGAATATCGCTGACTACCCAGAGGATACCCGAGAAAAGGAAAAGGACAAAGCTCACGGATAACCAGCCGATCTGCCAGAGATCGCCGCTACTGACACTCAGAGAAAGCCCTCCTAAAACGGAGAGGATGATCAGTGGCGAAGAAAAGCGAGAGTCCAGAAATGCTACAGTGTTATAGGTATGCAGGATCACTTGTTTGCTGCCCGAAGCAAGGCTGCGCTGTTCCCATAAGATGCCGACTACTGCATTGGCAAAAAACAAAGTAACCGCCATAATGTGAATAAAGCGGGCATGAGTAGCAATGACCGGGAGTTTAAGAAAAGCGATGAAAGCTTCTCTATAGACATTGGCATAGATGATCATCCCTACCATTACGGCCAGAAACCCAAACAGTATGTACTTGGACTCGATCATTGGTTTTCTATTCATAGATTTTGTCTCCATATTACATATTGAACCATACAATCAAATCCTTTACAATAGATAATAAGCCGATATCTTTTGACTTTTGATATTTTACGCTCTGGATGATCCAAAACATATGCCAAGGAGCTGTCAGAATGAACTCATCCATAAGAAAATACTGGCCTCAATACAAGTGGTCCAATGTACAAGCAATGCTCCGGAATATGAAACGACAACCCAAGCAGTGTGCTGAGTCTTTTCATGATAAGATTGTTGTCATAACCGGTGCGACTGCGGGAATCGGCTATCACACTGCCCGTAAATACGCTGCCATGGGCGCCCATCTGATCATGGTGAATCGAAGTCCGGAGAAATCGGA
>CAZDAI010000100.1:0-8187 GCA_964503545.1 uncultured Candidatus Sumerlaeota bacterium | reverse complement strand
TTTGAATCGTTCACAATGGAAGTCTTGCAGCAGCTAAATGCTCAGGTAGCCTTTGAAGGAGCCAGTGCTACAGACACTGCCCGAAACTATCTGATTGAAAACGGGTTCTTGGAGCAATAGGAGGCGTTGCCCATGGCGGGCAGACATTGGACAGAGACCCGGGACCGGGTCTCTGTTCTTGGTTGGTTCATCGGTTGTTCATCTTTCTTTCTTAGTAATCATGTCATGATTCGTCCAAACCGGATTGTTGCGGGTACTTACCTGAATGCTTCTTCCCTGGCAGGTCCGCTGATCGGGTTGTTTGCTGTTGCCTGGGGATTGCTTATCTATCTGATCCTGCGTAAATCCAATGACAATACAGGGCAAGTTGCTGTAGGTGCTGGCAGCAGTCTGCTGTTCTGCGGTTATCTTCTTTTAATTAGTCGTGTTGATGGCAGCGTCTTGGGCGGCGATTTTCCCTTTTCCCGTGTTTCTCTAAGCTCGGGCTTCTGGCTGATGTTCCTGTCCTGGTATATCATCCTTTTTGGCTGCCGGATGCAACTAAAAAGCCATCCCAAAATCAGTTTCCTGATTACAGCCATCGTTCCTTTTGCAATAATCCTCATGCTTTTTTCCGGCAGCTTTCAGAGTCTATCCATCTATCTGGAATATTTGAATCGAAAAGCAACATTTCTCACAGAACTGCGGCAGCACCTTTTTCTTGCTTTGGGGGCCGTGTCCGGCGGAGTGATTGTGGGCATCATACTCGGTCTGGGTGTTTTTCGTCGCTGGTTTTCCGAGCAAGGTGTGTTCCTGTTTGTTAACCTTTCCCAGACAGTACCCACCCTCTCCCTGCTGGCGTTGCTCCTGATCCCTCTGACGATGCTATCCCAACGGTTTCCTTTTTTGCAGCAACTGGGTATACGCGGGGTAGGGTGGGCACCGGCTGTGATCGTGCTTTTTCTTTATTCCCTTTTACCCATAGCACGCAATACCCTGGCTGGCTTTCAGGTGGTCAGCAAGGAGGATCTGGATACAGCAAAAGCATTGGGCATGAGCAGTCGTCAGGTCTTCTGGCGCGTCGAGCTTCCTCTCGCCTTTCCGGTTATCTTGTCAGGGATCCGCACTGCTTTAACGCAAACCATCGGCAATACAATCCTCGCCGGTCTGGTCGGTGCCGGGGGGTTAGGGAGTATCATATTTCTGGGCTTGGCCCAGGCTGCACCTGATCTGATTCTGTTGGGGGCTCTGCCCGTAGTGCTCTTGGCCTGGATCTCTGATCAGATCATGATGCTCCTGATTCAGAAGACAACTCCCAAAGGAGTGATATATACCCATGATCATCCTTGATGGCGTATCAAAAATCTACAACAATAAACCGGCCGTGGATAATCTGTCCCTCTCTGTAAACAAAGGGGAAATCTGTGTATTGATCGGCCCGTCTGGTTGTGGGAAATCCACCACCCTGCGCATGGTCAATCGAATGGTGGAGCCCGATGGCGGCACGATCAGGGTCAACGGGACCGATATTCGCACCCAAACACCGGAGAGGCTGCGCAGAGGGATCGGTTATGTCATTCAAAGCATTGGCTTATTTCCGCATATGACCGTTAGCGAAAACATAGCCACCGTTCCACGCCTTCTGAACTGGAGTTCAACGGCGATTTGGGAACGGGTGGATGAATTGCTCCTGCTGATTGGCCTGGAGCCGGACCGCTACAGAGATCGCTACCCTCGGGAGTTATCCGGCGGAGAAGCACAGCGGGTCGGTGTCGCCCGGGCACTGGCGGCAGATCCCCCGATCATGCTGATGGACGAACCATTTGGCGCAGTGGACCCGCTTACCCGAAAACGGCTCCAAGAGGAGTTTCGCGATCTGCAGAAAAAGTTGCAGAAAACCGTACTCTTTGTTACCCATGATGTTGATGAGGCTGTCATTTTGGCGGACAAGATTGGGATCATGCGTCAGGGAGTTCTGCTTCAGTGGGGACGCCCGGATCAGTTCTTGCGGGCCCCGGCGGATGACTTTGTGCGCAGTTTTCTCGGATCGGATTTTAGTCTCAGCATGCTGTCCAGATTGAATGTCGCCAGCTACTGCTGTCAAACCTATCCGGGTGAGGAATCGGAAAAATTACCGGCAATATCCAGCAAAGCCAGTCTGAAAGAAGCTTTTGCCCTCTTTGTCGCTTCTGGATCAGCTTACTTGCGCATCTTCGACGACAATGGCAAGATCATCGGCCATCTGGCTCTTAGCCACCTACTCCAACCCTTTGCAGGTGATACGCATGGATAATAGACGCTATCAGTGGACTCCATTCTGGTTATTCTTCCTGTTATTAATTACATTTGTCCTAGGCTATCCGTGGATCGAACCGGCCCTGATGCGAATTTTTCCTGGCCGGGGAGATGTCGTAGTCCGGGCCACCATGCTTGAACTTACATGGCAGCACTTGTTGCTGGTTCTGGTCTCCAGCACCTTATCCCTCATTACCGGCACGCTGCTTGGGATCTTTGCCGTCATACCCGCCGGACGAGCATTCCGGGAACTATTGCTGGATTTTGCCGCTTTTGGCGAAACATTCCCTTCTGTGGCCATTATTGCCATCACCGTTCCGGCCCTGGGGTATGGCTTTATGCCAACAGTCGTTGCTCTCTACATTTATGGGATCCTGCCGATTTTGCGCAATACCATTACCGGTATTGAAAGCATTCCGGCCGACATCATGGATGCTGCCAAAGGAACAGGTATGGACCGTTGGCAGATCCTCGCAAAGATTCAGATCCCTCTGTCCATTCCAGTCATCTTGGCCGGCGTTCGGACTTCAGTTGTCATCAATATCAGTGCCGCGACAATCGGTGCCCTAGTCGGTGCAGGCGGCCTGGGAGTCCCCATTGTCAGTGGTATTCGCAATTACAGTCCGATCCTTATTCTAAAAGGATCCATCCCCGTAGGCCTGATGGCCATGACCGCCGACCAGCTCTTAGGCCGAATCACTGACAATGTGGCCAGTAGCCGTTAGAATGAATCATCACTCGCAGGATTTGATCACTTGGAATTATATATTCTGAAATGCCAAAAGAAAGCATCCGGAAGGGATGTTTTCCCTGATATGCACTAACTTCTGGCAGTGCCTGGCTTTCTTATCTTTTGTTAATCAGATAAAGCAACAATATTGACCATCTCTGCCAGAGTGGGGTGGATATGCATCATATCCTTAAGATCATGAACAGATCCGCCCAGACGCATCACTGCCACGATTTCATGAACATTTTCACCTGCTCCTGGACCGATCATCTGTACCCCCAGAATTTTCCCGTTTTCTGCATCTGTATACAAAGTGATAAAACCAGTTCTCCGTGCCATCGCCTTGGCACGGGCACTGCTGGCGTATTGAGCTCTTAATACCTTGACCCGATCGCCCATTTCTTTTGCCTCATGCTCACCGATGCCTACCCCGGCTGCTTCGGGATCAGTAAATACGGCATAGGGAATCAGCCTGCCATTGGCAGAAATCTTCTTCCCTTCAAGAAGCTGATCCACAAGCAAGACAGAATCATGCCAGGCCTTGTGAGTGAACATCATCCCGCCGGTCACATCACCGATGGCCCAGACACCCTCAGCCGTTGTGCGGAAATATTCATCCACTTGAATATATCCGCGGCGATCCGTTTGAACTCCCGCCGCATCCAGGTTTAGTGAATCGGTGTTGGGCGTACGACCTGTTGCCACAAGCAGTTGATCACCTCGCACCGTCTTCTTTGCTCCCTGCTGAACATAATCGACCTGATAAATGTGCTGCTCCACAAAGATTTTTTCCACTTCCGCATCGGTTAGTACCTCCACACCTTCCTGTTCCAGAACTTCTCTTATCTGGGCTGAAATATCCGAATCCAGATTGGCTGCCAAGCGGTCTGCTCTTTCAAGTATAGTAACCGCTACGCCAAGTCTCGCTAGCATTTGAGAAAATTCCAAGGCAACAATTCCGCCGCCGAGCACAAGAATATGATCAGGCAGCTTTTTCATATCCATCAACGTTGTGGATGTCAAGAAATCAACTTCTGCCAGCCCAGGTACCGGTGGTTCTGCTGAACGGGCACCGGTAGCCACTACGATTCGATCACCTGCCAAAAGCTCTCCGCCTACATTTACTGTATGTGAGTCTACAAAAGCAGCAGGAGATTGATACCAGGTGATACCCTCGGTATTTCGAATACTTTTCATGCTCCCATCCCGCATCTTCTGAATGATCCCATCTTTTCGGGCCACCATCGCCGGCCAATCTACACCTTCCAGGGTTGCTTGTACTCCCAGAGCCGCTGCCTCTTTCACTTGCTGAGCCGCGTTTGCTGAGCTGATCAGAATTTTTGAAGGAATACACCCCACATTCACACAGGTTCCCCCCAAAAAGGCAGGCTCAACCAGTGCCGTTTTCCATCCCTTCGCAGCTGCCGGATAGACTACACCCATCCCGGCAGTTCCGCCTCCTAAAACAATCAGGTCAAATTTCGTCAAATCAGTCACTCCTCTCTCACAGAATTCCAAGTGTATTCTGCTATCCAGAAATCTCGTTTTCCTCAGCCGGTGAAAGAGTCAGGATCGTGTTTTTTGTTTCTTTGTATGCTTTCAAACCTGTGACCATCAGATAAATTGCGGCAACTCGGATCAGCACAATGGCGATGAGCTCCATGATTCCCCCTGCCGCCAATCCGCTAGCAGAAATGATAATAATTTGCAGAAGGATTCCGCCAACATGATATATGGATAAAAGAATGACAGGTCCGATCCCGGGCTTGGCAACCAACCAGATTAATCCGATTGCCAGGATGAGGACATCAATGGCTACCAGACTAAAGCTCCCCACGATCAGGCCACTTAAACCGAAGATGATTAAGAGACTCAACTGCAAAGAAAACGGTGCAATCAACGGTTTTTTTTCTTCCGAAGCTTTTTTCTGTGCGATCCAGGCAATTCCGTAGGCCAAGAGAACGACAATGCTCAACATCCAGAAACCGCGATTGGACGGTAGATCAAGAGTCTGGTAAATGATGATTACGGCAATCAGAATGAGCCAATTGACAGGTTTTGTTGTCTTTCCATCAACCAATGCATCTCACCTCGTTTTGATATTTATCGTGTCTTGAGCAAAACGATCCCGGTATATTCCCCATCAGAGCTAACCGTCTATCTACAACACAAAATTTATGCATGTCATGATCTATTTCTGCACCCTTGCTTCCCTTCACCTCATGGAACCTAATGGATCTGTTGCAGCCCTTTCTCAGACAATCCATCGTGGAACCCATTCCCATCTTTTGGGAAAGGAATTCAACCCGGTCACTTAAGCGTTCAGTCCCCCTTCCTCAAGGTCTTTCCTTGGATGCTTCAATGCTGTTCTTGCCTTTTTACCTGGATTGGTACCGCTTTGAGAACTGGAAATCCAGACAATGGATCCAGAATACTGTTGGGGATAATCTGATTAACATTGGCTGTATCCCAAGCATGGGGTATGGTTGCAACACCTGGCCGCATCCGCTCATCCGCGCAAAGTGATGCCCGTATTTTCATCTCTCCCGCGGGACCCACCACCTGGACCCATTCGCCATGGGCTATTAGTAATTGCCGCGCGTCAGCCCTGCGCATCGTCAGAAATGGCTCAGGATCCATCCGTTGGAATTCAGGAATCTGATGATTTCTGCTGTGATTAAAGAGGCGCTGCCGAGCTCCGCTGATCAGCAGCAATCCATTCTCAGGAATATTGGGTGCCTCCTGAGGATATTCCGGCAAGCCTGGGAATCCGAGTGCTTCGTGTTCTGTGCTTAAGAAGCGAATCTTGCCAGTGGTTGTGGCAAAAGGTTTATGCCGCCACTTTTCGAAGGAGACAGGCTTGAAAGTGATGCCTTCCGGATAGTGACGGAGCTGCTCGGGCGACCATTGAGTCTCCGACAACAGCCAGGCATTGAGTTCCTCTTCTGTCTCCCAGGGGAAATACTCCCCCACATGCAGGCGATGGGCTAAATCATGCCAGAACTGGTATTCATCCTGGCAATCTTTGTAGGATAGAATCTTGCTTGTCATCCCGAGCAGGTTGCAGATACCATGGGTTACAAGCTCACTGCGCTCAAAGAAGGATGCCGCCGGGAGAAAGTAGTGAGCAAGCTGAGCCGTTGCTGTCATGAACAGGTCCCTTACCACCAGTAAATCCAAACTGGACAAAGCAGCACTGGTCCGCTGGGAATCCGGGTTTGTCAATACCGGGTTGGCTGCGGTCATGATCAAAGCCCGTAAGGGATACGGCTTTCCGGTTACCATCGCCTCAAGGCCGCGAATATTGTGGCACTGTTTTACATACCTGTAAAGCAGGGGAAACTCCTGGGCCCCGATGGGAGATAGATGGAGCAATGGTTTCTCATTGTACAGGGTTAGATTGGGCAGATTCGGACTTTCATAAATGCGATTTCCGCCCTGTGTGTCCACTGCACCCACTATCCCCGGCAAAAATCCAATGGCCCGGATGTTTTCCATCCCATGGCGGTGATGCTCCAGTCCATTGCCAACATAGATTCCCGTGCGGAGAGGTTCCGTTGCCAGAGCTTCGATAATCTCAGCCTGCTGCTCAGGTTCGACGCCCGTAAGCCGACAGGTCTCATCCGGAGTGAAACGTCTCGCATAAGCCCGCACTGCTTCCCAGCCGGTGCTATATTCTTGCAGGAATGGCAGATTTGCAATCCCTTTTTCGAATAACTGGTGAATCAGACCCCACGCCAAGGCCCCATCTGTGCCCGGCCATGGCATCGCATGGATATCCGCCATCCGGGCAATCTCATTTTGCACTGGATCCACAACGATGAGCTTCGCACCCCTGCGCTTTGCCTTCATCATTCTGTCAAAAACAAAGGGATGGGAAAAGGGTGGGTTTGCTCCCCAGACCATCATCGTTCTGGAAAACTCAAAGTCTGGGAAAAGTTCACATCCGTAGGTAGAGGCAAACCCCATGTAACGGGAACAAAAGCAGGCGGTATCATTGGAAAAGTAATTAGGAGTACCGATGGCGTGCGTAAACCGTCTGGCCAGGTTTTCCTGTTGGGCAAAACCCAGGGCTTCGCCTTTCCAGACTCCTACAGCAGCAGGGCCATACTGGGTTTGAAGTGTCTGGATCTTTTCTGCAACTTCATCCAGGGCTGTCTGGAGTGAGATCTTATGCCAATCATTTCCGATACGCTTCATGGGGGTATAGATACGCTGGGATGACTGTACGGCCTGATGGGCATACTGCCCTTTAATGCATAATCTTCCCTGATTCCATGGATGATCCTTCTGACCGGATACTGCAACGATTTTCCCTTCATCCACTGTTACATTGATACCACACCGATCATCGCACATCCGGCATAACGTATGATGGATTTGCATGTCCCACCACCCCTTGCAGTCCATATTCCCCGAATATTGAACTATTCGCCAAAAGGTAGTCCCTTTCCTATCTTTCCCATCATGGATCGTATCTGGCAGAATAATTGAGCAAACATGAGCGAGCGTACGATTAAGAGGATTTTTCCTTTAGATTGGCGAAACCATCTGCCAGCGAACGCAGCTGAAAAACGTTTATCCTCGGATCATTTCACCGCTTCCTGACTGCAGAGAGGAGGCTTGCCATGGATAATCCGTATCGTTACCAGGCGTTTATCAGTTACCGCCACCAATCTCCTGATGCTGATATTGCAAAAGCACTGCATCGGCAGATTGAGGGGTACAAGATCCCTGCCATATTGGCAAAGCAACTGGGTATAAAGAATTTAGGGAAAGTTTTCCGCGACCAGGATGAGTTGCCGACTTCTGCCGATCTGGGTTCTGATATCGAAAGTGCTCTTCAGGACAGCAAATGGCTGATCGTCATCTGTTCACCTGACCTGCTGCAATCCAAATGGTGCCTGAAAGAGATCGAAACATTCATTGCCATGGGCAGACGGGACCGGATCTTGCCTGTTCTGGTTCGTGGTGAACCCGCTGATGCATTCCCGGATCAGCTGCGTTTTTTCGAAGCAGATGGCATGATCACAGAACGGGAACCACTGGCGGCGGATGTCAGGGCACCAAATCTGACTGGGATGAAACGAAAACTGAATCTGGAAAAATTACGGATTCTGGCACCGATTCTGGGCGTAGGCTTTGACGACCTGCGCCAGCGCAGCAAAGAACAGCGCTTGCGC
>CAZDAI010000099.1:0-8533 GCA_964503545.1 uncultured Candidatus Sumerlaeota bacterium | reverse complement strand
GCCGATGGTACTTGGGTCTTCCCTGGAAGAGTAGGCCGCTGCCGGAGTACTTTTTACCCCCGCTTCTTGCGGGGGTATATTTATAATCCTTGTAAATCAATAATTACCATGGTATAATTTTAGAAAAGTATTAAAAGCGATGATAAGGGAATATTTGCTGAAAGGTCTCCAGAGAGGCAGTACATGCTGTGAGCTGCCGGCCAATCAACAGAGATCCACCCTTGTAGCTGCTGGCATCTTAAAAAAAGCCAAGCCGGGCAAGCCCGTTATCATGAAAAAGAGGACTATTTTAGTCAATCAGGGTGGTACCGCGGGTTTAACTCGTCCCTTTAGGGGCGAGTTTTTGATTTTCTGATATTGTACAAGGAGGGGACAGTAATGATTGATGTACGTGTCATACGGGCAAATCCGGAACTGATTGTGGAAGCAGCCAAGAAGAAAGGTATTGAGTTGGATATTGAACCATTTTTACGATTGGATGAAGAGCGGAGAGAAATACTTTACCAGGTCGAGCAGTTGAAGAATAAACGGAATGTAGTTTCAGAAGAGATCGGCAGATATAAAGCTACGGGTAAGAATGCCGATGAGATGATTGCTGAAATGAAAGAAGTGTCGGCCCGAATTAAAGAAATGGATGATAGAATCAGGACTTTGGATGATAAAATCCAGCAGTTCTTATTGGTTGTACCCAATATTCCCCATGAAAGTGTACCCGTTGGTGCAGACGAGAGAGAGAATGTTGTGATTCGCGAATGGGGGACTCCCAGGAAATTCACATTTAAGCCAAAGCCACATTGGGATATTGGCGTGGAGCTAGATATTTTGGACTTTGAAAGGGGAGCAAAAATCTCCGGAGCACGGTTTACCGTCTATAAGGGATTAGGCGCGCGACTAGAAAGAGCTCTGATGCAGTTTTTCTTGGATATTCATACCAGTGAGCATGGTTATACTGAGATATTTCCACCATTCATAGTCAATACAGCCAGCATGATCGGTACCGGCAATTTACCCAAGTTTGAGGAAGATCTGTTCAAATTGAGAGAAGGAGACTATTACCTGATTCCAACAGCAGAAGTGCCCGTAACCAATCTACATCGCGATGAGATATTAGATGAAGCAGATCTGCCAATCTATTATGCTGCATATTCTGCATGTTTCCGAGCGGAAGCAGGTGCAGCTGGTCGTGACACGCGGGGGCTGATTCGCCAGCACCAGTTCAACAAGGTCGAACTCGTGAAATTTGTCAAACCGGAGGACTCGCTCCAGGAACTTGAAATGCTAGCAGGAAATGCAGAAAAAGTTCTTCAGCTATTAGGGCTGCCTTACCATGTGCTGCTCATGTGTACTGGTGATTTAGGTTTTGCTCAAACAAAAAAATATGATTTAGAAGTGTGGCTGCCGAGTTATGACACCTATCGGGAGATTTCATCCTGCAGCAATTTTGGCGATTTCCAAGCAAGACGAGCCAATATCCGCTATCGGGCCAAGGGAGGGAAACCAGAATTTGTTCACACACTCAATGGTTCTGGTGTCGCAATTGGGAGGACGGTGGCAGCGATTTTAGAGAATTTTCAGGAAGAAGATGGGAGTGTCGTAATTCCTGAAATCCTTCGCCCGTATATGTTTGGGTTGGAGAGAATCGAAAAAGTCAAGTAGGTATTCCATCATAAAGAATAGGTCCAAATATATATGCTCCCTGGCGTCTTTGCGTAAGACCCCAGGGAGCATCGTTATTCTACCACGCAAAGCCAAAAGAGCGCCTCTGGCATCCTATAGCCCATACACCAGCGGAATGACCAGAATCAGGGCGAATGTAAGTATGATAGTCAGTATTCCCCCCACTTTTGTGTAATCCTTAAAACGATAGCCGCCTATCAGGGTCATGGTAACAGGAGTAGTCCCCACGGGGGTGGCAAAAGCTAAATTGCAGCCAATGACCGCTGCCAGGACAAAGCTGATCGGATTGGCACCAATGGTTTGCGCCAGACCCAGCACGATCGGGGTCATCATAGCAGCGGTGGCTGTATGTGACATAACGTTGCCCAGAGCAACTGATATAATAACGATGGCAGCCATGACAAGGAATGGAGATGCCTGGGGTCCGCCCATCAGATTCAGAATAGCATCGGTAATGAGCTGCCCGCCGCCACTGGCATCCAATCCTTTTGAAAAACCAATGGCTGCACCTAATATGACAACAGTTGACCAGTCAACACTCTGATAAGCTTTCTTCTCACTGATACAACCGGTAAGAATCAGTATGGATGCACCTAACATAGCAATTACGCCTACATTCCATAATTCAAGAACAAAGCAAATCACACAGCCAACCAAAACAGCACCTGAAATAAACATTTTCTTTGGATCGGCCGGGCGGTTTTCTGCCACATTCATAACCAGAGTTTCATCATCATATTCAGGGAAGTCAAAAACTTTTTTCATAATAATTATAGCCAAAAACTGCAAAATATAAAATCATGATCAGTACCATAGGTACTGCTGCCAGGCCGATTTCAAAAAAAGCCAATGTGCGGACGCCTTCAGTTTGGGCTAGAATACCTTGTGCCACCAGCTGGGGTGTTGACCCGACAAGGGTTGTGTTGCCACCCAAAACGGCGGCAAATCCCAAGGCCATAAAGGTGTTTTTCTTTGTTATCTTTCCCTTTGATTGCGCAGCAACGGAGGCAATGATCGGCATAAACATTGCTACAGTAGCCGTATTGCTCAAAAAGCCGGACAAAACTGATGCGATGATAATTATTGCAAAGAGAAATTTCTTTTCACTACTGCCAACCCGCGTGAAAAGACTGTTTCCGATCACTTGCGCTAAACCTGTTTCAAAAAGAGCCTTGCCAACAATAATCATGCCGATCACCATCATCACTGTAGGTGACCCGAAGCCAGACAATGAATCTGAATAACTGATGATCCCTAAAATGGCCATGGAAAGACTAGTGAGCAAGGCAGTCATAGCCAAGGGGATTTTTTCAGTTGCAAATAAAATTACCGCAATTAGGATGATGACGATTGATAGGACATCTTGTGGCATCATTTCACCTCGAATTTTTTCATTTTGGTATGCAGTTCTCTCGATTTCTACAATGCATAATACCATAAATGCATACTGCAAACAACATAAGATGCTAACAGAGGTATGAATCCATAGGTAAAACGAAAGAATGAAAAGCGAAAAACTGTTGGAAAGAGTTTAACAATGTGCTAATATGAAATTAAATCTAAACAATCGTTTAAAACAAATGTTTAGAGTGTGAGACAGGGAGCGGTCAGAATGCATGGATTCGGTGGATTTGTTGTTAAGCACCATAAATTGATCATTGCTTTGTATATCATTTTGCTGATTCCATCACTATTCGGTTACCTGTTGACCCATATTAACTATGACCAATTGGCCTATATGCCGGCAAGCATGAATTCGAAGCAAGGAGAAGAATTACTCCAGAATGCTTTTAATCTTCATGGTCTTGGACTGATTCTGGCTGCAGACAAAGAACCCTGGGAGCAAGCTTTACTCGCCAATCGTGTGGGTAGCATATCAGGCGTGAAGGAAGTCGTATGGCTAGGCAGTGTTGAAGACACTTTCATTCCGCCATATCGGCAAAATGAAACCATTCGTGCGAATTTTATCAGAGATGAGTATTCTCTATTTCAGATTCGTTTCCAGGATACTGCGCGAAGTGAGAGAACAAATCGTGCAGTAGGTGAAATTCTTGGGTTGATCGAGGATGATCCAAATCTCATGCTGGGGGGAGAACCTGCGATCATTCGCGATATGCGTGTAATCACGCGCCAAGAGATGATTCTTTACATGACCATCGCTGTCATCATGATACTGATCATTTTGAATCTATCGGTCGCATCGTATATAGATCCTCTAATTTTTTTGCTGTCAGTGGGCGTGGCGGTCGCAATGAACTTGGGTAGTAATTTTATTCAAGGTGAAATTTCTTTTCTGACTTCGTCCATCGCTGCGGTTATGCAGTTTGGTATTGCCTTGGACTACTCAATATTTTTACTCCATCGGTATGAGGAGGAGAAAAAGCAGAAGGCAGTCCCTGCGGAGGCGATGGCGGTTACTATCAATAATACTTTTGTGGCGATTGCATCGAGTGGATTGACAACAATCGGTGGGTTCTTTGCTCTGACAGTCATGCAAAATGGCATGGGGCGGGATTTGGGTATGGTTTTGGGGAAAGGGATCCTGATCAGTTTACTTGTCAACCTGACACTCTTACCGAGTTTATTACTGGTTTTTCATCGTGTGAGCGATCGTTACCAGCATCGCGTTCTCTTGCCTTCATTTAGAAGACTCTCCCATCACATCATTAAATACAGGTGGGCATATTTTATTATCTTCCTTATCTTGCTGGTGCCCAGTTTTCTTGCGCAAAACAGAATCGACTTCTACTATTCAAGTCAAAATTACCTGCCCAGAAATGCACCTTCAGTTGTCGCGACAGAAAAAATTGCCGATGTTTTCGGGGTTACGGAGCTTCAGTATGTAATCGTACCAGATCAAGGCAGAGTAGCGGAGGCAGATCTGGTTCGAGAATTGAAAAGCATAAAGGGCGTCCGATCTGTGGTTTCAGTTACAGAACAAGTGGATGCTGCGATCCCGGACCTAATGATACCTGAAGATGTGTTGAATGAATTTAAAGGAGAAGGATATAGGTATCTAATGGTTTTTCTGGAAAGGTTTGAACTCGAGGTAGACGCATTTGCCGTCGTGGACAAGATTAGGGCAGCAGGTGGAGAACATAGTGAATACTATGTCACAGGTGCAACGGCCTTGACTCGGGATATGGCATCGTTGGTATTAAGTGATGCCAATCGTGTAACAATTGTTTCAATCGCGTGCATAGCATTGATCATCGCATTAAGTTTTCGCTCGCTTGTCCTGCCAGTTCTTCTGATCATAGCGATTCAGCTAGCGATATACATCAACATGAGCTTCGCATATTTCGCCGGACTGCGCTTATCTTCTTTAACACCAATGATCATCGGTGCTATTCAGCTGGGTGCGACAGTAGATTATGCCATCCTGTTTACAGTGCGATACCGGGAGAATTTGGAGAAATGGCGCTATCGTACTGATGCACTACGACACACGATCGATGACGCAGGCAGATCTATATTAACCAGTGCCATGACTTTGTTTGCTGCAACCTTTGGCATTTCCATGGTTGCCAGCATTCGGACCACAAGGGAAATGACATTGCTTATTGGGCGAGGAGCATTAATCAGCATGGTGGTAATCTTTCTGTGGTTACCAGCGCTGCTGCTTATTTCCGAAAGGATTATCCAAAGGACGACTGTGTTGTGGCCGCCAGAGTCACAAAGAAAACTGGGACAAAGCATAATTAGCAATGATGTTCAAAAAGGTGGGGTAGGCGATGAGTAAATTGCGGATAGCTTTAATAGTAATTATCCTCATATTGGGCTCGATGATTGGCAATTCTTTTACGCTGGGCTTTGGGATCTCCACGAAAGGCTACAATCTATCGTATCCAGAGGATAAAGAAATATTGGCACCTGAAAAAAATGAGACAGTCTTCTCATTGTTGGACTCTCAAGGGAAAGTACTGGAAACAAGGGTGCTCAATCGCCTCACGGGAATACCCGATGCAGGACATAAATGGGTGGTTGATTATGGTGACTATTCCCAAGCAAAAAATATGGTTTCAGACAAGGAACCCTATATGCTGGGGGACCGAATCTACTGGCCTGTTGAGATGCTAGAAAATGGCGATATATTTTATGAAGGCTATACAGACAAAGCGCTCCCTGTTCAAATAAGCCTAGATTATACACTAAATGATCAAGAAATTATTCCGGAGGAATTGCCTGGAGCATCCGGTACCTTGAAAATCATTATTCGATTTGAAAACCTTTTACTTGATCAAGAGAGGATTGCTTACGAAAATTCTGAGGGTAAAAAGATATTCAAAGCAGGAGATAACTATATTCCTTTGGTTGTCCAAGGAACCATGCCTTTTGATTTGAGACAGTATTCTAAAATCAGTATCAGCAGTGGATCGATTGTGGAAGTGGGCCGTACAGCAAATGCCAGTTTCATGGTGTTTCCTTTGCCGGATGCTGAGGTAATCATCACCGTAACAGGCAATGATATGGAGCTAGAACCAATTTCTATTACAGCTATGCCGCAAATGCCACCAGTCACTGGGATTGAAATAGCTGATGAGCTGAAATCATTACTGGATGGTATCGCTTCTTTGCAAATGGGGATGGAAGAGATATACACTGGACTGAAGGAAGTATCAGATGGCACGGCTCAGGCAGATCAAGGCATTCAGGATACCCTGGGAGCAGTATTATCTGGCTTGTATCAGATGGAACAGTCTGTTTTGACTCTTTCGGCAGGAATGGATGAACTCTATTCGGGGCTAAGTATAGCAGATGCAGGAATCAGTGAACTTCTTAGCGGGATGCATGCTGGCACTGGTGAGATTGCTCAGGGTTTGATGGAACTGTACAATGCTGCGGATCAGATGCTCACTGGGCTGGAGCAGCTGCAGAATGAAATGAATGAAGTCGTCGGTCCAATGACTCCGGTATTAGAACAGATCGACAGCCTCCTGATAAATTTGGAGGAGCTTGACAGTGAGGCAACAGCACAGCTTCTTCAAGGAATCATGGATTTGTTGGATGATCTACTGGGCTGGGCACGTGGAGCGGCCACAGCTGATCTGGAAGATACACTTATCCTTTACCGGCATGATTTGACAGGGGTGTCAGCATCAGTGGAAGAACAAGAGGTGTTAATTACGGAGATCCTTCAGACCAATGATGGTATTCTCAATTCAGCCCAGAAATTGATCGAAGATAATCCGGAAGGATCAGATCTATATATCCTGGGAATGGCTCTGCTTGAGCAGAACAATCAGATCGTGGCTATGGAAAAGCAAATGCAGGAAGTGAAAGATGCATTGGCTCATCTGCGTACATCAGGGACCCTTCTGGAAACCCAGGTAGATGATTTGGTTGATCAGCTTATTGGCAAGTTAGACGAACTGATGAATGAAGTTGCCGATCGATATGGTATGGATGGCGAATACATCGAGCAGGTTCTGACGGATCTGAAGCTGCTAATTGAATATCTTGAGCAGATGAATGCGATTCTGCCGTCGTTCCGGGAACAGATCACCCAGCTCCTAGAGCTGCCCGATTATCTCAGTCAGTTAGTGGAAGGACAGCGAATGATTCGCGACGGTATTAAGCTTATCCACGATGAGGGAGTGATGCCGATGCAAGAAGGAATATCTGAGGCACAGTCTCTCCTGTCGCTCCAGCAAGCATTGTCAGCAATCACTCAAATAAACGCAGGTATAAGCATGATGCTAGATGATGGATTTTCTCCATTGCAGGAAGGCGTGGAGACTGCAGCGGAATCACTATCGCTGGAACCCCTATTGGATGCCCAAAATCAGATCATTGACGGTATCAATCGGTTGAATCGAGAAGGTTTAATTCCGCTCCAGCAAGGATTGGGCGATGGTGTGGACGAATTACTCTATGCAGAGAAAAAATTGAACCGGATGAAAACCCTTGCGGATTCATATCACTCCTTTATGGACAATGAAAGAAATCGTGAGTGTACTGTTCGTTTCATCATGCAAACACAAGCAGTGAAGCTACAGTTACAGGAAGATCAAGACCACCAAGACCCGGAAACTGAAAAACCGCTTTTCATATACCTCTGGGATCGATTTACAGCACTTTTTAGAAGACTGTAAGGAGGATCGCCTTATGGACATGAGCAGCAGTCGTGAGAAGATACTGCACGCTGTCATCGACTTCATTGGAAAGGAAAAACAAGTCCGTCCAACAGTGAGGGAAATTGCTGCCAGGGCTGATGTGAATGCTGCTGCAATTAATTACTATTTTCGAACAAAAGAAAATCTTTTCGCAGAGGCAGAGAGCATCCTGGCCACGATGCTTACAGATAATTATGCAATTTTGGATAATCACTCAATTGAAGTCAGAGAACGGCTTTTTTGTTGGGCGGATTCAATGATGGAATTCATTATGGAATACCCAGGAATTCTGCTTGTATTGGGACTGAAGGTTTTTCAGGATGAAAGCCGCGACCTGAGTCTATTCATTACTGCGGCAGAAGAAAAGCTGATTGGGGTTTTGGAAGAAGCTAATCCAAGCGTAAAAGAAGGGATTCCCCTCAAAGTGCAGCAGCTGATGGCATGTGTGATCTATCCCGTACTGATTCAGTCAGGCATTGGGAATGATAAGATGATCGATATGCAAAATTCTACCCAAAGACAAGCCTATTTGGAAAGTGTTTTTAGCAGTATCCTGTCTGATTGCTTGTGAATGCCGGGACATATGGAGATCGTTATGCATAAGATTACCCCAGCAGGCAAGTATGTTTCACATTCTGCTGCGATCCTGCGGTTATTGACGCTGTCGATGTTTCTATGCTATACTTATGTTTGCGTGAGGAGAGGTGTCCGAGCGGTTTAAGGAGCTGGTCTTGAAAACC
>CAZDAI010000098.1:0-8571 GCA_964503545.1 uncultured Candidatus Sumerlaeota bacterium | reverse complement strand
GTAGCGCCATTCCATCCGATATGGGACAGCGGTCCAGATAAAGGTCACTGCTCCCTGAGCAACAAAGGTCTGGCGCAATGCAGCACGGGTCAGATTTTGCGTCAGCCGCTCGGGGGATGATATCAATAGCAATGCGTGATGCAAGGGGAGATACCGGTAGATACCTGCTGGCAAAGTCTCCACATGCATAACAGCGAGATAGGTTTCCAACGCGTGACGGTTCCCGGCTGAGGGCACGGTCCGCAGATTATGCTCGCCAACGGTTTGCCGGATTCCCTGGGTGGCCCAGAGCAAATAAGAGAGCTCCTCCAGGGACAAGGACTGATTGCGAAATTTACGCACTGAATGACGCTGTCCGATAGCTGTAGCGACTGAAACACCCTTACCGATGCTGGCTTCTGGCGGCGGCAGCGCGATCAGTTCAGCGTCCGGAGGAATCTCTTTGACAGGAGTTGGCATGGGGTAGCCCAAATTCTGATCAGTTTGAGTGAAATCAATGGTTTTGCGGATGGAATCCTTCAAAAAATATCTTAGCTTGTCCATCTCGCGCCCTTCCATCATGACCACCTCCACTTTTTACGTGTTACTATGTTTCTCAATACGACAGATAAGACGATTCTCCTTTCGAGATGTTGCAGGGGCAAACGATTGGTTGTATAATATATTTATAATCATTACATTAATGTAGAGGTGCGTGGCAAAATGAAACGACGCAAGCGCGATGATTGGATATTCTATATATTTATAACCGGCCTGGTACTCATATTCCTCAACTATCCGGGGATAGATCTCTGGCAGCGTGTTTTCCCGGCTGAGAAAGTATTACTGGATAATCCCAATCGATATGTGGATTACTCAGGACAGGAACTCGACGATATCTGGTTGGCCGGGGGATGTTTTTGGGGTGTCGAAGCATACATGAATCGAGTATATGGGGTTGCAAATGTGACATCCGGATATGCCAACGGCAGAACTGAGAATCCTTCATATCGAGATATTGCGACTACAGGACATGCCGAAACAGTACATATTCAGTATGATCCTTTGCGAGTCACTTTAGACGACCTCTTGTTCCACTATTTTCGAATCATAGACCCAACTGTGCAAAACCGTCAAGGAAATGACGTCGGCGAGCAGTATCGCACCGCAATATTTTACAGCAAGGAAAAAGATCGTGCCATTATTGAAGGATATTTGGCCAAGGAACAGGAAAAATACTCGGAGAGAATTGTCACCCAGGCTGCACTTTTGCAGGGATTTTATCCTGCTGAGTCGTATCATCAAGACTATCTGGAGAAAAACCCAGGAGGGTACTGTCATATTCAGCTCAATGATATCCTGGATATTCCTCCGGTTGTAGACCAAAGGCTGTACTCACAACCTGATGATGCTGAATTGAGAGATACACTGTCTGAGCTTGTGTTCCACGTAATGCGAGAGAATGGAACTGAGCCTGCCTTCAACAATGCGTATTGGGATAACCATGAGAATGGTTTGTATGTAGATGCGATTACGGGTGAGCCGTTGTTTTTCTCCAGTGACAAATTTGACTCTGGAACCGGATGGCCCAGTTTCACGCGCCCTGTGATTCCCCAGGTTATTCAAGAGAAGCTTGACTGGAGCGGAGGTATGGTCCGGACTGAAGTCCGCAGCCGTGCAGGGAATAATCATTTAGGCCATGTTTTTAAAGATGGTCCATCAAACCAGGGTGGGCTGCGATATTGTATTAACAGCGCTGCATTACGCTTCATACCAGTCGTCGATATGGAGGGCGAAGGATACGGCCAGTTGATCATATACGCACTGCAACAGGAAAAATAGGAAGAGGAAGGATGATTTAAGTGATGCAACGCATACCTGAGAAGTACAGCGCTTATTGGCTGGGGATTGCAGCCGTGTTGTCTGGGATATACTATCTTGCTCTACGGAGTTCCCGGATGCTACTGGGGTTGGATATCTCTCCCCAGAATATCCAGGGATTTGTAATTCTGGCTCTGCTTATGAGTCTGGCAGTGATAGTCGGCGGATTTTTCGGAGCCACGATCTACAGCGTTACAGCGTTCATATTTTCAGTAATTGGCGTTGCATTTCTTTTGATTGTTGCTGCTACTGAGACATTCCATGGCTGGACGGATCTGATCAGTGTTGTCGGTTTTATGTTTTGGGGCGGCATGGCCATCGGGGGCGGGATAATTGTCCAGCTGATCTTCAGCATCCAGGCCAGTCGTAAAAGGCTAAAGGAAATCACGGCCCAGGCAGCTGAGACAGCGCAAGAATACAAAGAGATGGAAATGGATTACCGGGATCTCAGCGACTATATGGTGCCTGAGGATAAAACTGTGCCGAAGGAACCAGAAAACCATGAGAGTCGTTAGATAATATGGATACGGATGAGGCAGGGCGAATGCCCTGCCTCATCTAAGTTTTCAAATGCTTTCTTTATCGATCATCACGGCACAAGAAAGTCTAGCGCAGATAATATCCTGCATTGTAGCCGCTTTGAATCGCCTCCTGGACCTTTTGTGGTTTACAGCAATCACCGATACAGATAAACTCTGGAGCACAGTTTCGGAAAGCCTCCGCTTGGCGTGACAGAGGTTTCATGCCGGTTGCCAAGATGACAGAGTCAGCCGGGTAGAATTTTTCCTCACCATCCGAGCCAATCGCGCTGACGCCTAAAGGGGTGATGGCTTGTACTGTGGTATTTGTTTCTAACTGAACATATTTCTCCAGTTCAAGCATCAGCGCTTTCCAATGCAGAAAATTGGCATCTTTGGCAAGTTCGTTCTTCATCTCCAAGATGAATACATTTTTACCCTTCATTGCCAAGTAGAGCCCCTCTTCACAACCAACCAGTCCACCACCGACAATAACGATATTTTGCCCCAAAGATGCTTCCTTTTTTTGAATATCTGTAGCCATCAGCACATGGGGAAGCTCTCTGCCTGGAAATGGAGGACAGTCAGGTTCTGCCCCTAATGCTGCAATAATGACGTCAGGACCGATGCTTTGTGCTTTCTCGGGTGTCATCGTGGTATTCAGCTTGACATGAATGGGTTTATGGCTCACCCGGCGCACCAGCACTTCAGTAAATTCCCTCAGGTCTGCCTTAAATGGTGGATGAACCGCTTGATTGAGCATTCCACCTAGTCGATCGCTTTTTTCCACGAGGGTTACTTCATGGCCTCGCTCTGCTGCAGTAATGGCTGCCTGCATGCCAGCTGGCCCGCCACCGATTACCAAGACACTTTTCTTATTTACAGGCGGTTCTTTCATCCAGAACTCGCTTTCGCGCCCACAAGTTGGATTGACTGAGCAGCGCACAACGCCTGTTGCAATGGGAACATGGGGAATGAACCCGCCGCTGATGCAGACATTGCAGCGAGTGCAGCGGGTTATATCGCTTTCGCGCCCTTCGGCAATTTTTCGGGGCAAATCGGGATCCGCAATGATTCCACGTCCGACACAGACGATGTCTGCTGTGCCTTCGGCAATAATCTTTTCCATAAGTTCCGGCTTATGAATCGCACCGACTGCAGCAACAGGGATATTGACAGCTTGCCTAATGGCGCCAGCCAGATAAGCATTGCAGGCAGGTGGGAGGAACATATTGGGGAACATGCGTATCCCGGCTGTACCGTGCTGGTGGAACGTTGTTGCTGATACATGAATAATGTCCACCTTATCTTGCAGCATCGTAGCTAGCTCAATCGTCTCATCAATGGTCATACCGCCCGGGAAGAATTCGTCGCCCGACAGCCGCAATTCAATGGGGAAATCCGTTCCGCATTTTTTCCGGATACGATCCAACACCATGGCCGGATAACGAGCGCGATTCTCCAAATTGCCGCCAAAGCGATCTTTCCGTTGATTATTCAGCGGAGACAGGAATTGAGCAAGCAGCCAGCCATGTCCTGCGTGAACCATGCACATGTCAAAACCGGCCAGCTGCGCCATGTAGGCGCCATGGGCAAAAGCATCGGCAATTTCATCCATCAATTCCTCAGACATCGGGGTGATCTCTACTCCGTAAGGACCCATGCCGGCGCTTGGGCCATAAACGATGTGATCGCGGGTATACCGAGGATGGGAGCGGCGGCCGGAATGGACCAGTTCGATGGAAGCCAAAGCCTGATGCCGTTTGATTCTTTCTGCTGAGCGAATCAACAGTGGCATATTGCTCTCATCGTCCAAGATCATTGTTCCGGGATGAGAAATCGCTGTGGCTCCATGGACCATAACTTCACCCATGGTAACCAAGGCGGCGCCTCCTCGTGCTCTCATTTCATACGCATCATCATCTGCGCTCATGGGAGGTACGGCTATCCGATTTTTCAGAACCAAATTGCCCACTTTTAAGGGGCTCATTAAATGGGGATACGCAGACATTTTTTCACCTCTTTCTTTGGTAAGAATCTATCTTCTCTTGCTCTCATTCTACATTTTCCACCCTTAAGGCCAGTTTCCTGCATTGTTCATCTGCTTCTTCTTTAGGAAGGATTTTGACAGGTCATGGCGAACAAATAGGATTATTCGGTGAAAATTCATTCAACTATTAAACAAAGATGAAAATACTCTTGACATATCAAATAAACCGTAGTATTGTCCCCTTACCACCGATGTCACAGAAGGGGCAAACCTGTCGAAAGACAGGGACGCAAAGCCAAGGACCTACGGCAAATGCTAAGGTAGCCGGCTGCTGAAGTGCTCGATATCGTAGTTTGTAAACGGGTGCCGCAGCACACTTTCATCCCGTGTGACGATGAAAGGAGTGTTTCCAATTGAGAAAGACATCATCCATTATTGCTCTTCTCCTGCTTGTCGTGCTGACTACTGTCGGTATGGCCTATGGCCAAGGCTTCGACATTTTCGTGTCGCTTATCCCGCAACCTGCTTTTGAACGATGCGCAGTAAAAACCTTCTGTCCACCTGAGACGCCACTTGCTTGCTGGTTTGAGCGGTTTTCTGAACCTGAATCCCCAGATTATTCGGCGCTGTTACTGGCTCGAGCCGAAAAACAAGCGGCAGAAGCTGCTCTCCTCGCTGCAGCAGAAATGGAAAGTAAAAATCAGGATCAGGCAAATGTTGCAACGCAGTCTCCAGCCAAAAAGAGTTCTGCTATTGTAACGCAACCCGATAAAAAGACGGGAACAGATCCGATAAGCAACCCGCCGGCGGAGCAGCCAAAGCCCCCGGCTCAGGAGCCGCCACCTGCGACGGAACCGCCCCCTGCAAAAGAGCCGCCTCCGTCGATCAACCCGCTGAAACCGCCCTCAGGGACGGCTGCGACTGCGGCTGAGAAGAAGGTGTTCGATTTGGTTAATCATGCCCGTGCGGCAGAGGGCCTCCAGCCACTGATACTTTCAACGGACCTGGTATGGCTGGCACGCCTGCGCAGTGAAGATTTGGTTGCCCATGGCGGTACGCTGACACACAATACACCTACTTATGGGAACACTGGACAGATGCTGCAAAATGCCGGTATCCGATATTCAGGATGTGGTGAAAACCTTGCGAAGACTTATTCCCCTGAGCGAGCTGTTGAACGCTGGCTGGCATCTGATAAGGGACATCGGGAGAACATGCTCTCACCGAATTTTACCCATACAGGAGTCGGAATTGCCAAGCTGGACAGCACTTATGTGATCATAAGTCAAGTGTTCATCAATCAAAAGTAACAAGCTTTCAGAGCCTTTGCTGATAGTCCAGCAAAGGCTCTGCTTCTGATTTTTGTTAAATTGCAGGAAATTTTCAAAAACCGTTGAAATGTGACAGGAAATGCAGCAGGCGGAGGGATAGTTAATGGATCAAATCCAACGCAGTCCCAGACAAATCTTTGGAACCTACCTCCTGATCGGAAGTATCTACATTATCACCTCGGACTATCTTGTCTCATTATTGTGGCCTACAGCAGATAATCTTCAATGGGTTCAGACGGCAAAAGGATTAGTATTTGTGCTTGTGACAGGCCTATTGCTTTTGTATTATTTAAATCGCAAGTTCCAGGAAATCAGTCGGATGCAGCAAGAACAGAATAATGTCATATGTCGTCTGGAAGAGTCAGAGCAGGAAAAGACCATCATCCTGAACGCAATCCAGGAACGGGCCGCATTTATGGACTCTTCTTTTCGTATTCTTTGGGCCAATCGGGCAGCCGGTGAGTCATTGGGGATGAAGGCAAATGATCTCAAAGGATTGCATTGCTATGAGCTATGGTATGAGCGAGAAGAGCCCTGCTTGGATTGCCCCGTGGCAGAATCGATTCAGGAAGGGTATCCCCATGAAGCAGAAATTGTCACACCGGACGGCCGCAGTTGGTATTTACGCGGGTACCCAGTAAGAGACAGTCAGGGTCAGGTCATTGGTGTTGTAAAATTTGGCGAGGATATTACCAAACAGAAAGTCATGGAGATTGAACTGGAAGAAAGTGAGAGACGTTTTCGTGAACTGGTAGAAGTGGCGCCCGATGCAATCTTCATGCAGCTGGATGGAAAATTTGAGTATTTGAATCCGGCTGCCATTGCACTTTTTGAGGCTGAATCACCCACAGATCTGCTGGGAAAACCCGTATTGGATCGTTTCCATCCCCATTATCGGGAAATTGTTCAAGAGCGGATTAAAAGTTTGAATATTGAAAAGCAACCGGTATCTTGGCTAGAGGAAATCTACCTGACCATGGATGATCGATCGGTGCCTGTGGAAGTGAAAGCAGTCCCAACCCGGTATCAAGGCAAAGATGGTGCTTTGGTATACGTGCGCAACCTAACCGAAAGAAAGCGGCAGGATGCTGCTCGGCTGGCTGATATGGCAACACGGAGGCAGCAGCAGAAAATGGAGGAAATCGGCATGCTAGCCAGTGGCGTCGCTCATGAGATCAACAATCCCATTAACGGGATAATCAACTATGCACAGCTTATTTCCGAGGTAGAAGCGCTGGATAGTAATTCTCGTCACTACGCTGATGAGATTATCGCCGAAGCGGAGCGTATTGCCAGTATTGTCAAAGATCTGCTTCAATTTGCCCGACATGAGAAACATGCTCATAGCTATGCAAGTTTTCAGGATATTATCCAGCGCACTTTGAATCTTATGCAGGCATCTTTACGTAAGGATAATATTACCCTGGACCTCGATATACCCACTGACCTTCCTCAAATTAAATGCCGCAGTCAGCAAATCCAACAGGTGCTCTTGAATCTCATCAGCAATGCGCGGTTGGCTCTCAATGACCGTTACCCCCAAGGAAACGAAAACAAGATCTTGCGTATCGATGCGCGTCTTGCAGTAAGAGAAGACAGAAAATGGCTGATCATCGGTGTTGAAGATAAAGGTCTGGGAATTCCCAAAGCAATGCAATCTCATGTATTCAACCCCTTCTTTACGACACGTGGACGCGCACAAGGCACCGGTCTTGGTTTGCCGATCAGCTACGGAATCGTAAAAGATCACCACGGCAGCATTACTTTCCAATCTGTTGAAAACCAGTTTACCCGATTCATTGTGGAGCTGCCTGTAGACAATGGCTGGGAAATGGAGGCTGATTCGGATTGAGTGGGATACTGGTAGTGGATGATGAAAAAAGTATTCGCGTGACACTCGCGGCCTTTTTACATCAGTCAGGATATTCTGTTGAGACCGCTGGGGATGCAGCAGAAGCACTTGAAATATTGCAGACAAAGCCGATGGATGTACTGCTGACAGATATCGTTATGCCTCAATATTCTGGGCTGGATCTTGTGGAGAATGTACGAAAAACCCAAGCAGATATTCAGATCATCCTCATGACAGGGGATCCTTCTGTGGAGACTGCAGTGCAGGCGATTCAGGAAGGCGTATTTGATTATCTGAGTAAACCAGTACGCAAGCAGGATCTGATTCAGGTTGTCCAGCGGGCGATCCAGGTAAAGAAAGCTTTGGATGCAAAACGGTTGGCAGAAGAAGAGAATCTGGTTTATCGGCAGAATCTGGAGAAAATGGTGCGTGAACGTACGGTTGAACTGCTCAAGAGTGAGCAGCGATTTCGTGATTATGTCACATCTGCACCGGATGGAATCTTCATCTGGGATGAGTATGGCATCATTCAGGATGTTAATCCCGCAGGGCTGAATCTATTAAATCAGCCCTTAAATGCAGTCATAGGTAAAAACATTGCAGCGTTTCATACTGACGCCGATCAGGATCGTGTTATTGAACTTCTTAAATCATTGGTGACAGAGAAACAGGTATATTGGGAAGCCAACTATCCACAGCCAGATGATCAGACCGGCTGGTGGAGCGTTAGTGCTGGTGCACTTGGCATGGGGGGTTATATCGCCTTTGTACAGAATATTACAGAACGACGGCGAATGGAGGAGGAATTACGCATTAGTGAAGAGCGTTTTCGGGTTGCACTAAAGAGCATCCCTTTGGTCATTGCCCATTCTGATCTCAACCTGCGCTATACTTGGATCCATACCCCCTCTCAAGGATTCAGGCCAGCTGATTATCTAGGGCACACAGATGAGGAAATCAGCACCGATCCTGGAGCCAAAGAGCTGCTCTTTTGCCAACTGTTGTAAGCTGTGCTGGCTG
>CAZDAI010000097.1:0-8641 GCA_964503545.1 uncultured Candidatus Sumerlaeota bacterium | reverse complement strand
TTCGATCGATGTATTCCAACCCTTCTTTTTCTATTCTGTTTGTTAGGTTCTCTACATAATAGGAACCTGCCAGAGGATCTATGGTTTCTGCAACACCACTCTCTTCGGCGATGATCTGCTGGGTTCGCAGCGCAATCTGGACTGACTCCTCCGTCGGCAGGGCAAGGGCTTCATCCCGTGAGTTGGTATGCAATGACTGGGTGCCGCCCAAAACAGCTGCCAGAGCCTGCAGCGCCACACGAACAATGTTATTGTCGGGCTGTTGGGCTGTCAATGTCGAACCGGCTGTTTGTGTGTGGAAGCGAAGCATCAGTGATTTGGGATTTTTGGCACCAAAACGTTCTTTCATGATCCTTGCCCAGAGTCTGCGGGCAGCTCTGAATTTGGCCACTTCCTCCAACAGATCCAGATGGGAGTTAAAGAAGAATGAGAGTCGCGGAGCAAATGCATCCACATCCAGACCAGCATCAATTGCCGCCTGAACGTATGCGATCCCGTTGGCCAAGGTAAAAGCAACTTCCTGAACAGCCGTTGAACCGGCTTCACGGATATGGTATCCGCTGATACTGATGGTATTCCAGTTAGGTAAATTTTCAGAGCAGTAGGCAAAAATGTCCGTGATCAGACGCATGGATGGTTTTGGCGGGAAAATATAGGTACCTCGAGCAGCATATTCTTTCAGAATGTCATTTTGGATAGTTCCGGACAGTTTGTCCACTGTCACGCCTTGCTTTTCAGCAACAGCCATGTACATAGCCAGCAAAACTGCAGATGGGGCATTGATAGTCATTGATGTGCTGACTTTGTCCAAAGGAATCCCGTTGAACAGAATCTCCATGTCCGCCAGGGAGTCGATTGCTACTCCGACTTTACCTACCTCTCCTTCTGACATTGGATGATCAGAATCATAACCAATCTGCGTCGGTAAATCAAAAGCAACACTCAATCCTGTCTGACCTTGTTCCAAGAGGTATTTGTACCGCACATTGGATTCTTCAGCAGTTGCAAAACCTGCATACTGGCGCATTGTCCAAAACCTGCCGCGGTACATGGTCGGCTGAACACCCCGGGTGTAGGGGTATTCACCTGGATAGCCCAAGTCCTCTAGATAATCCATATCTTCTAAGTGTGCCGGTGTATAGAGCCTTTCCACCGGTAGTTCGGAAACTGTTTCAAACTCTGATTTCCTCTCGGGGAACCGAGTGAGAACCTTGCCGAGCTTGTTCTCTTCCCAGTTCTTGTTCTCTTCTTTGATTTGTTGCATTTTGTCCTTCTCAAACACAAAGCTCAACCTCCCGTCTGTGAATTACCTTAATGCAAAGCAGAAAACAAAACGCTTAGCTAAGTACTTACCCGTGGGAGAGCAGTTTGATAGCCAAGCGTCATAGTCTTACTAATCATTGTACCCCAAATTTCCCCTCACTGTCTAGTTTAGGTTGGTCTACCCTGTTATTCGACTTCCATGCGCATTTTCCTGCCCTTTTTCGGAAACTGTCAATCAAGGTGGTGCAGACCGGTCATATCATAGATAGCTACTGGCCGTCCTCCCCAAATATATACTCTGGGCAGTCTTTTGGCAAGTCCACTCACAACTTCCAGATCATTGGCTTTCGGTCCCATAATCGTTGCCAGATCCTTCGCACGGATCTCGATTCCGCCCTGACTTCCGAGCAGAACAACCTCATCTTCCATTTGCGGAAGCGGATCGACCTGGGTTACATCAATCATGCACTGATCCATGCATACCAGACCAATCTGTGGTGCCTTTTGACCATTGACCAATACATGGCTTTTATTTGAGAACAAACGACTGTAACCATCGGCATAGCCCACCGGCAACGTGGCAATAACAGTCTTCCCCCGGGTTGTATAAGTACGCCCATAACTGATGTCCCTGCCACTGCGCACTTCCTTGATATGCCCAATGCGGGCTTTTAATGAAATCACAGGCTTAATATTGAGTTTTTTGTTATATTCTTCGGTTACTGTGATTCCGAATATTGCACTCCCTGTCCTTACCATGTCGTAATGAGACTCTTTGGGCATATTCACAATGGCAGCACTGTTACAGGCATGACGAAGTGGAATATTGATTCCCTTCTCCGTCAGC
The DNA here is from genome assembly GCA_964503545.1 of uncultured Candidatus Sumerlaeota bacterium. Classification (GTDB taxonomy): domain Bacteria; phylum Bacillota; class SLNR01; order SLNR01; family SLNR01; genus JAXGQE01. The sequence goes on along the minus strand of CAZDAI010000097.1, from coordinate 6,531 downwards.
ATATCGGTGATTCTTCTGAAAGTACCACACTGCTCATAGGTATATTCACGATCTCCAGGTTCCTCCATTTCCGCGACGGAGAAATGAGTGAAGATCCCTTCCAGCTCGATGCTTGTTTGCGCGCGGGTAAACTCAACAAAACGGAGAACTTCATCTTCTTCCCCGGGGATACCGATCCGACCCATGCCGGTATCAATTTTAATATGGACTTTAGCGCGTTTTCCCTGCCTGACTGCGGCTTCTGAAATTGCTTTGACCGTTTCCTCCCGGTAGACTGTGAGCGTGATATTATTCTCTACTGCTGTTTCTGCATGTGCCACGGGAGTAAATCCCAAAACCAGAATTGGCGCAGTAATCCCGGCTCTTCTAAGCTCTAGCGCTTCGTCCAGGATCGCAACAGCCAAATATTCAGCACCCAGTTCCACCATCAACTGTGCGGGTAAAGCAGATGCACAGCCGTATGCATCCCCCTTGACTACCGCCATCACTTTTATGCCACGGTCGATAACATTCCTGACTGCACGAAAATTATGTGTGGCATTGTCCAGGTTGATTTCAACCCATGCCGGTCTGATTGATGTAAGATCACTCATATCTAATCCTCCTTTTTCTTGATCTTCCGTATTTTCTTCAGCATTCAGACACTCTTTTCCTTCATTTTCTCCCTATATATCCAATCATACGCTGCGGGCAGCATATCTGCGGTCTCAGACGGCGTATAGCCGATGGGCCCAAATTTTTCTGAAGCCAGATCACCTGCTTTGCCATGCATGTAGACACCCAGCACTGCTGCTTCATGGCTATCATACCCTTGACTGAGTAAGCCGCCGATCAGTCCTGCCAGAACATCTCCTGACCCCCCGGTTGCCATCCCCGGGTTACCAGTCGTATTGATACATACTCGCTGACCCGGAGTAGCTATGATGGTTCCAGCCCCCTTGAGGACCACAGTACATCGCCATTTTTCGGCTGCATCCCGAGCAACTTGCACTCGATCACTTTGGACCTCCTGGATGGGAATCCCCAACAGACGGGCCATTTCGCCTGGGTGAGGTGTTATCACTATCTTCCCGGCTGCTTTTGTGAGGAGGTTTGTTTTGTTCTCCAATGCGTTGAGAGCATCTGCATCCAGCACCATGGAACTGGCCCATGCCTGGACTGTGTAACGAACTACCTCTGCGACATCGGGATCGTCTGATAGCCCAGGCCCCATCACTAATGTCGTGTTATTCTTGATTTTTGCCACTGCTTTTAGAATCTGATCAGGACTCCTCCAATCTTCAGGAGAAAGCAAGCAGCTGCCAGGAATCACCTCGGGAAGATGTGCAGAAAAATCGCGCCTGCTGTAGTCCAATAAGTATACTAAACCGGAGCCCGCTCGCAATGCCCCTTGTGCAGTTAGAAGAGCCGCTCCCGGATACCGGGCTGATCCCGCTGCAATGAAGGTCTTCCCCATCTCTCCCTTATGAGCTCCCATACTGCGCGTTTTTATGATCGACGCGACCCGTGTAGTGTCAGCCGCTTCCAGAGAACTTCTTTTGTGGACCCAGCCGAAAGGCAATGCAAGATGTGAGACTGTTAACCGGCCACAGAAGGACCCGCCTGGTTGAAGAAAATGGCCAGGTTTTGGCATGATCAGAGCCACGGTCTCCATTGCCTTAACTGCTGTTTCTGCCTGCCCCGTATCGCAATCCACCCCGGAGGGTAAATCGATGGCGATTGTCGGCAGCTTACAGTCGTTTATTGCCTGAATAATCTTACGAATATCCTGTTCCATCGGCCCTCGGTAACCAGTCCCCATCAGGGCATCCACCAGCAAATCGCATTTTGTCAATTCTTCCGGAAAAGACGAAAAAACGGGATCAGTTCGAAGATTTCGAATCTCTGCTCCCATTCCCAGAATCATATCGCCATATTGCTTTGTCAATGCAGTGGCATTCGTTGTATCACCATACATATATAGATGAACATCAATGCCTGCTGCAATCAAATGCCGCGCAGCTGCCAATCCATCCCCGCCATTATTCCCAATGCCGCAGATAATTCCTACCTGTGCCCCTTTTCTGCAGCTGGCCAAATGTGCCTGAACTCGCTCAGCGACGGCTACCCCCGCCTGTTCCATTAGAAGGAGCATGGGGATATGCATTTCTTCACAAGCCTGCCTTTCGATTGCTAGAATATCATTTCGCAGCGCAATGCCCATGGCTATCTTCTCCCTTCTGCCAGGCAACAGCATACGCAATTGCGTAATTTCGGGAATGACTGATCGTAAGAAAAATCTCGGTTATCTTCTGACTTTCGGCCAGAGAGGCTGCGCCGGCTGTCAATCGTACCATGGGTTTACCAAAGGAATCCCTTACAATTTCTATATCTTGCCAGCGTACTCCGCGCAGGCCTGTACCCAGCGCTTTGAGTACTGCTTCTTTCGCGGCAAAACGACCTGCAAAGCGGATACTCGCGTCCTTAGCTAAAAAGCAATATCCAATTTCTGCATGTGTAAAGATCCGCTCCAAAAACGACTGCCCACGTCTTTCAATAATCTCACGAACACGCTTAATCTCAACAATGTCACTACCTATGCCTGCAATCACAGATTACGCCCCCTATCTGTTTTCATCTTATCCTACACCCAATATCCTGTCAATTTCAAGTTTTTTCTGATTATTGCGCCTATTGGCAGGGTTTTGCTTACATTTGGCGAAAATGGTTAGTGGGAATTTATGTGGAAGGAGGGAATTTTTACTGTCCAAGTTTGTGCAAAAAGAAATACTTAAAAGGGAGGTAGTAAAATTTGATGAGTCTTAAAAAGACAGCTCTATTAATGGTTCTGGTCATGTTGGCCGCGTCCTTGATCGGCTGCGGCGGCGGCGCTACTGATGACACTGTGTACATTAATATCGCTACCGGGTCATTAGCCGGTACATATTACCCTTTGGGAGCAGCGTTAGCGCAAGTATTCAATGACAATATCGAAGGTGTATCAGCTCAAGCAGAATCCACCGGTGCTTCCTTGGCAAACATCACCCTTCTGATGGATGGCGATGTTGAATTAGCGTTGATTCAAAATGACATTGCCTACTATGCTTTCAATGGAACTGAGATGTATGCTGAGTCAGGTGCTCAGGACAAAATCCTTGGCGTTGCTGTCTGGTATCCAGAAATCATCCAGATTGTAGCCAGTGCAGATTCCGGAATTACCAGTATCGAAGACTTGCGCGGTAAGAAAGTCGCTGTGGGTGCACCGGGTAGCGGTACAGAAGCAAACGCCCGACAGATTCTCGCTGCCCATGGCATTACTTATGATGATCTGGAAAGAGCAGACTACCTGACCTTCACAGAAGCGGCTGAGAACCTCAAAGATGGTCATGTTGATGCTGCATTCCAGACCGCAGGAATTCCGACTGCGGCGATTACCGATGTAGCAACCACAAAAAATATTGTCATCGTCCCGTTTGACGATGCAAAAATGGATGCTTTTTTGGCTGAATATCCATTCTACACTCGGGTAGTTATTCCGGCCGGCACATACCCCAACCAGGACGAAGCTATTGTAACAGTTGCGGTAATGGCAATGCTGGCTACTCATGAAGATGTGGACGAAGATCTGGTTTATGATATGGTAAAAGCTATGTTTGAAAATCTGGACACCATTGTAGCAGCCCATGCTCGTGGAGCAGATTTGAAGCTCGAAACCGCTCTTGAGGGTATGCCCATTGAACTTCATCCTGGAGCTGCCCGCTACTACAACGAATAGTCCTTTGTCATTGTAAGGAGGTGTCGGCCACCGGGTATCCCCGGTGGCCGCTCTATGAAAAGACAGGTCATAAAATTGCTGATTGTGCCCATTTTACTCCTGATTCTTATCGGCTGCACAGCCCCATTCCGCAGTTTTGAACCAAAACTCTGCCTTGTTGAAGCAGATACAAACAGGATTGTCTGGTCAGCCAATGTTGCCAGCGGCACCCAGTTCATTCTTGAATACACCCATTCTGTGCATAGAACACCTGTCAAAGATTACTTTGAAGTATCCTCAGCCCTACAGGTAATTCTGATCAAGACTGCATTTTCAACATACGGTGCCGGTATGCCCTACGAACTTGACAATAATTTCGCGATAGTAGACGGTTTTTTTGTGATCGACTCGCAAGGTCAGCCGATGGACAGCTTCCTTCTGCGCATCGTCCCCCTGGCTGACCATAAACTGATTATGGGGAATCAAACAGTGATTCTAAATGATCTTGTATCGCCCAACACCCTGATCCGTGTTGAAGTAGAATAATCCTGTTGATTCTTTTCTGGAAGGTGAGATATATGACCGAGGAGCAAAAAGATCAGATTGTACCAAACGAAGAAGAGCGTAAAATGGATTCGGGAACAGAAGCCGTGGACGCTGATGCTTTGTTAAAGGAACTGGACAAAGAAATAGGCGGGCAGCGTTCTCTGGTAGGTCCGATTGCTACCCTTGTCTTTCTGATTGCTGTCGCTATGTCAGTCTTTCATCTATATACTGCCGGTTTTGGAATCTTGCTGGCGATGAAACAGCGAGCGGTCCATCTGACTTTCGCTCTTGTGCTGGCATTTTTTCTCTATCCGGCAAGCAAGAAATTAAAGGGCCAGGCTAAATTCCCTTTTTATGACTGGATTCTGATAGCAATTAGTGTAGCCATCGGTGTTTACCTGCTGGTTGAATTCGAAGCAATCATCTACCGTGCTGGCAGCCCAAACACCCTCGATCTGATCATGGGGGTTCTTGCCATTCTAATTGTGCTGGAAGCCACACGCAGAACCATCGGCTGGGAGCTTCCCTTCATTGCATCGCTCTTTATTGCTTATGCGTATTTCGGCCCCAGTATGCCTGGATTGCTCCAGCACAGAGGGTATTCCATCAGTCGAATCATATATCAGCTGTACATGACCCTGGAAGGGATCCTAGGCACACCAATCGGTGTATCCGCGACCTTTGTGTTCCTGTTTATTCTCTTCGGCGCTTTTTTGGAGAAAACAGGCGTGGGGACATTTTTCATTAACCTAGCCTACAGTTTAACCGGGGGAACTCGTGGCGGACCGGCAAAAACAGCCGTTTTGGCAAGCGGCATGCTAGGTTCCATTTCCGGTAGTTCTGTGGCAAACACCGTCACAACCGGATCATTTACCATCCCTTTAATGAAAAGCATAGGTTACAAGAAGCATTTTGCTGGAGCGGTCGAAGCAGCTGCTTCGACTGGCGGGCAGATCATGCCTCCTGTTATGGGCGCCGCAGCATTCATCATGTCAGAGTTTACTGGTATTCCCTATTCACGGATTATCATATCGGCTGCCATACCAGCTATCCTCTTCTATCTTAGTGTAGGCCTGATGGTTGATATTGAAGCAGTCAAGACCGGACTGAAGGGCGTTCCTCGTTCTCAGCTTCCTGACGCCCGTAAAACCATCCGCGAGGGGGTGTACATGTTTGTCCCTCTGATCGGGATCGTATATTTTATCTTTCAGGGCTTTACCCCACTATATGCAGCATATTACGGGATCCTTCTAGCCGTTATGATTACCTTGCAGCCAATCCTGACGCCTTTTGTATCGGCATACTTTTTCTACATGGTTGGCTACTCGCTTCTACCGGCTGCAGGCCTTGGCATACTGCTTGCTGGCGGCATTTATATTATGAAACGGTATGAAAGCGTTAAGAATTACATGACTGCACCAGTTTTCGTCCAAGCATTAAACGATGGTGCCCGCAGTGCCATCGGAGTTGCCTGTGCGTGTGCCTGTGCAGGCATCATAGTTGGTGTTGTTTCCCTTACTGGCTTGGGACTGAAGCTTGCCAACATCATTGTGACAGCTGCGGGTGGAGCACTGTTTCCAACCCTAGTATTTACCATGCTGGCCTCAATTCTTTTAGGCATGGGACTACCAACCAGTGCTAAATACATTGTTTTGGCTACAATGGCCGTACCGGCATTGCTAAAACTTGATGTGCCTCTAATGGCTGCTCATCTATTCATCCTCTATTTTGGAATCATGGCCGATGTTACACCACCTGTAGCCCTGACTGCCTATGCCGGAGCTGGAATTGCTGGGTCCAAACCGATGCAGACAGGATGGACAGCGTTAAAGCTTTCCTTGGCGGGTTTTCTGATCCCCTATATCTTTGTCTATTCACAAGATCTCCTGTTGCTCGATACTACCCCTGTGAAAGCAATATTTGCGTTTTTCAGTGCCTGTCTGGGCGTATTTGCCTTGGCATATTCCCTACAGAACTTCATGATTATCAAAACCAATATTCTAGAAAGAATTGTACTTTTTGCAGCCGCTATAGCCCTAATCAATCCCGGAGTTTATTCGGATGTGTTTGGTGTGGCAGCCCTAGCAGGTGTCTACCTATGGCAGCGATTCAGGAGGAAATCACTTACTGGGCCGTTGATTGAGCAGTCCGCAGAAGAAAGCAACGGACTGTAAATTGAAAGGAGGCCACAAGGCCTCCTCAGACTGAAGACAAAAGGCGACTTTGGGAAAGGATCTCAAGGTCGTCTTTTC
>CAZDAI010000096.1:0-8872 GCA_964503545.1 uncultured Candidatus Sumerlaeota bacterium | reverse complement strand
GTCAATAGCGAAATCCCGGTTACCTGAAAAATTGTTAGCTGTTACGGACAGCATCATGGGGCTGGCCAACCCGACATTCATAAACTGGAGGCCTGTGCCGTTGTTTACGAAATCATTGCCGAAGATGCCGACCCATGACCCGGTTTGGTCGAGGTAGAGATCGTAGAGTCTCAGACCGATTTCATTGGCCACAAAGGCATTGCCGCTGATATTAAACTCAATGACGCCGCCGCTGTCTGATAGATTATCCACATCGAGGCCAATGTTGTTTTCCACAAAACGATTGTCAGTCACTTCGAAATATGCTGCATCGTCTGAAGTATCCTCCAAGTAAAGGGCTGTATCATTGTGATGGAATACATTGCCTGTGATGTAAAACTCGCCGCTCACATCATAAGGGATGTCGTCTAGATATACACCGTAATCACAGAAAGAAATTTCATTGTCTCGCAAGTAAAGGAGGGTCGGTTCCACACTGTAATAGCCATTGTAGTAGGAGAGGATGCCGTACTCATATTCAGCACCGTCCACACCGGCAATGGTATTGTTGGCAATGGTGGTGCTGTTGGCTGTGTGATAGAAGTAGATCCCATAGTAAAAATCAGAAGCGCTCAGCCCATGAGATGCATAGTCTGCTGATACAGTGATGGCGTTGTTGATCACTTGGATATCAACAATATCCTCGTAGGCCAGATCATCCAGATACAGGCCGTAGCTGGAGTTGACCAGGTTGTTGTTGTCAATGATCAGACCGCCGTAATACATGTCATCCACTGTGATACCGTAATAACAACGATTGAAGTCATTCTCCAGAATCTCAACATAGCACGGATATTCTTCACCTTCGTAACCGATGTAGTCAATATCGATACCGTAATAGTTGTCGGTGAACGTGTTATTCTCGATCGTTGCAGAACTCTCATACTCCAGATAGTAGATGTAAACACCCGAGTATGCATCCGTGAATGTGTTGTCAGTTACATCAACATGGGAGAAGTAGTAGATATAGTCCAGGTAGACGCCATACTCTACATCCTCCATGACATTCCCTGAGATCTCCACATGACAGCCCTCATCCGTCTCAAGGTAACCCACATAGTCGATGTACACACCATAGTAGCTGTCTTTGATGGTATTATCGGCAATCACAGCATTGGAACTCGTATCCAGGTAATAGACATAGATTGCATCGCTGTCAAAACCTTCAAAACTATTGTTGGTGATGGTTAGTTCTGAATTGTCATATATTCCATAATCAGCAATGCTGGCGTACGTGTAGATCCCGGTAGCGCTTTGGCTGGGATCACCGGTGAAGGCATTGCCGTCAATGCTGATGCTGGTGGTTTGGGTATCTTTACCGAAATAGATCCCTCTTTCTTTAATCAGTTCGAAATTGTTGTCTTCGATGACGATTGTGGAGGTGAAAATTTCTGTATCAAAGTAGAAGCCTCTCCAGCTTTCGTCCATGTGATTGCCAAGCAGATGCACTTCAGCATCTTCGAGCCCGGCAAATAAGACAGGATACATGATGCCGCTGTTAAAATAGCAGTCTTTAACAATGACCGTGCCGCCGGAGATGTTGTGCAGCTGGATGGCTTTATCGCTATTGATAAAACCGAAGCCTTCCACATGCACATTGTGCACTGCAATCTCCATAATTGGATCATTTCCGGTAAGAGTTGTGACAGCTGCGCCATCGGTTGATACCAGCGTCAGATTCTCCACATCCACCAGCACGTGTTCTGAATAGGTGCCGGGCGCGACTGTGATGGTATCACCTGAGTTGGCATCGTCTATGGCCTCGGAAATGGTATCGTAATACAGATTTTGTGTGGTATTGTGAACCGGTTGAACCAAGGCGACGCCGACGGGTTCTTCAATAGCGGGTTCTTCAGTTTCATCGACCGGGTCTTCTGTTGTGTCAGCTGGTTCTTCTGCTGGTGGCGCTTCGTCGGGTTCTGTCGCGGGTTCTTCGATTCCCTCCTCAGGATCCGCCAATTCCTCTGGATCTTCCTCTCCTGCAGGTTCCTCGATTTCTTCCTGCACAACATCCGCTTCTTCATCCTGAGCAAAAGCGGGAGCAGTCTGGTAGAGGCCGCACTGGAAGAGGACCAGAAGGACAATCAGTAACATGGTAATGCTTTTTCTGTATTTGCCTGACAACCTGATCACTCCTTCGCATTTGGTGTAATAATCGGACCTTGCTATCCTCCCTTCATATGGCTGTTATGGCATAACTTAATTGATGCCCATATAATGGTACTTTTATCTATATTGTTCTTCTTCATGAGAATTCCTGCAAATATTCTGAATCTTAATGGCAAAATCTATGATAAAATGGTAACGGGTATGTATGGACAAAACACTCATATCAAATGGGATTCAAGGCAATTGCTGCCGCCCGCAACGATCAGCATGAGAAGGGAAAAGCAATCTGCAAAACACACAGATAGAGTGCAAGAAGAAGGAGATGACGCAGTGGTAATCGGCTACATCATATTATGTTCCATATTCGGCACGACATTTCTTGCGATTAAAGCGGGGATTAATGCTGGGTTTGCGCCTTTTATGTTTGCTGGCCTGCGTTTTCTCATCGCTGGGACGCTGCTTATGATGTATGCAGGCGCTCGTGGTATGCTGGGTAACTTGCAGCGCAGCGACTGGATTCAAACTGGCCTGATCGGTGTGGCGATGACAACGGTAAAATTTGCTGCCCTGTATTGGGCAATGCAATACATTCCTTCCGGATCATCAGCGCTGATCGTCGCGATTTTCCCCATCATGGTTGTGATTGCTTCATTTTTAATTAAACGGGAGAGAATCTCTGGACTGCAGCGGACCGGGCTGGTGCTGGGTTTTATCGGCGTCTATCTGATTGTGGACATGGGAGCGGCGGGGAGCGGCTGGATTGCGGGGGTGCTGGCCATCATGGCCGGTGAGTTTGTTAATGCCGTTGGAGCCGTATACTCCCGCCAAGTGCTCCGCAGAGGCATCCCGCCGGTTGTACTCAATGGCATCCAGATGCTGATTGGCAGTTTGGGTCTGATCCTGCTTTCGCTGTTCAGTGAAGCAGCCCCCCTGCCGGATGCAAACCCCCAGGCAGGATGGCTGGCACTGGGGTATCTGGTGCTGGTTGGATCAATCATCGGAGCTGGTATCTACTACTGGCTGATCAAAATGATGGGGCCCTTGATCCCTTCCACTTGGTCTTATGTTTCGCCGGTCATCGCCCTTGTAATCGGCATGGTATTCCTGAATGAAACAGTCACGGGGCGAAGCTGGCTGGGGGCCGCCGTTGTACTCACCGGCGTTGTGCTGACCAATCTGGAAGCGTTTACCGGGATATGGAAGGCCCGCGTCCAGAGCAAGCAGGAAATGGTCAAAGGGTAAAGAATGAAAAATAGTAACGAATACGCAAAGGAGGATAGGCAATGCTGAAGTTTTACTGTTTTCCTACCTGAAGCACCTGTCGCAAAGCCATGGCATGGCTCAAAGAACACAATGAAGTGGTTGAGTATCATGATATTCTGAAAGAACCCCTGGGCAAAGAGGAACTGGCAGAGCTGGCAGCGTTGGGCAACACTTCAATTCGCGGGCTGGTGAACCCAAAAAGCACAGCCTTTAAGGCGCTGAATCTTGATCTTGCCACCATCAGTGAGGATGATGCGGCGACTATCATCAACCAGCATCCGAAAACGATGATTCGTCCGTTGCTGACCGATGGAAAGAAAATTGCCATCGGTTTCAATGAGGATGATTTTGCCGGGATCGTCAATCAGGGGTAGCGTATTTTTCCAGTTGATCCAGCGAAGGAGATCACGTGTCTTTCCTGCTTCCGTACGAAGCTGTCCGAGTCGACCGGCGCAAAACTTGAGATGAGGTGAAATCATTGGACGAACTTAAGACCTGCGGGCACATCAGCTTTCTGTATTTCGACGACCTGGTGGCAGCCTGCCGTTTTTTTACAGAAACACTGGGTCTTCCCCTGGTTTGCGACCAGGGTTGGTCTAAAATTTTTCAGATTGCACCGGGAGGGTTTGTTGGTGCAGTGGATCGCAGCCGCGGCGCCTGCCGGGCAACCAGCCGCGATGGCGTATTAACCAGCCTGGTAGTACGTGACTTTGATGAGATGCTGAAAAGACTGACAGCCAAAGGTGTTCAATTTGAGAAAGCACCTCATTACAGTGAGAGTTTGAAAATAAAATCCACCATGTTTATGGGTCCCGAAGGATATAAGTTTGAGATGGAGGAGTTCTTAGACCCTGCTGACCGGAAGGTATTTTACCGCGAAGACTGATCTGTGCATATCTGTCATATTGTGACTGCTGCAGCAAGGGACCGGTGGGCAAAATCCTTGCTGCTATTTATTTGTTTACCTGGTGAGATTAGCGTCAGATCACCATGCAGAGTAGGCAGAAGGGTCATGACTGACTGCAATGCCCAATAAAGGAAAAGGGGCAGCGCAAATCGAATTCAAGGGAATATCAAAGGAGGCAGGGATGATGGCGCAGACACCGAGGCTGTACCGGGCATATTCAGATTTTCTGCTGGAGCGCTACGGTGAAAAAGTTTACAAAATTCCCATTAACCTGCCGGTGGGCTGCCCCAATCGGGATGGCACCTGCGGAACGGGAGGCTGCATTTACTGCGGTGACGATGGTGCAGGCTTTGAGGACCTTCCCAATACCCTATCCATCAGGGAGCAGATTGCCATTAATCAGCCCCGCATGCAAAAGAAATTCAAGGCGGAAAAATTCATCGCCTACTTTCAGAACTTCACCAACACCTATCTTCCTCTGGCGGAGCTGAAACGCTGCATGTCCGAAGCTGTTGCACCCCAGATTGTTGAGATTGCCCTGTCCACACGGCCTGACTGCATCAATGACATACTGCTGCAATTTTTACAGGAATTTGCCCAGGAGACGGGCATCCGCATTACCCTGGAAATCGGGCTGCAGACGGTCAATTACCATACCCTGGCCTGGATTAACCGTGGCCATTCCCTAGCGGAGTTTATCGACTGCATTTTGCGCATCAAGCCGTATGGGTTCGATGTGTGTGTGCATCTGATTCTTAATCTGCCCGGGGATACACTGGCCGATGCCATTGAAGCTGCTAAAGTCCTCAGTGTTCTGGAAGTAGCACAAGTCAAACTCCATGCTTTGTATATCGTCAAAAATACTCCCCTGGCCGCACTTTACCAGGCAGGCAGTCTGGAGTTGACCGGTCTGGATGAGTACATTGAACGGGTTATCGCGTTTTTAGACTATCTGGATCCGAACATGGTGGTGCAGCGTCTGATCGGCCGTGCGCCAGAAGAAGACACCCTATGGGCCAACTGGAATACCAGCTGGTGGAAGATTAAAGAAGAGATCGAATCCCAGATGATCCTCAGGGGTCATTATCAGGGGCGTCTGTATACCTATCGGAATGGACCGGCGTTGCGTCGGTTCGATGACAGCACTGAGGGGGGAGAGTAAAATGGACTGGAAAGAAGGCACTGTGGAAGGATTAACGATTACCGTCCTGATGGATGACCGAAGCGGGATGAACAGCCCTTATCTGGCGCAACATGGCGTTGCTTTTCTCATTGAGCTCACCGTGAAAGAAGAGACCCATTACCTTCTTTTTGATACCGGTGCCCACCCGGATCCCGTGCTCAGGAACATGCGCACAGCAGGAATTGATCCGGCCTGCATTGAGATGATTGTCATCTCTCACAGCCATTATGATCATACCGGCGGGCTGGAAGGACTGGTCAGGGCCATCGGACGAATGGATCTGCCGATCATTGCGCACCCGGATATTTTTCGCACTTCGTTTATTACAGAACCCTTTTTCCAGCATATCGGGATCCCGGGGCCGGACTTGCGCCGGCGGGTGGAGTCTTTGGGGGGCCGCTGGCTGCTCACGGATGAACCATTGATGCTGGCTGCCGGTGTGCTGTTTTCAGGGACTGTGCCACGTAAAAACGCCCTTGAATCGGTGGCGGGCCTCAAGCTTTTTCAGGAGCAGGGCGGCGCGATTACAGGGGATACCATTGGGGATGATGCGTCTATCTATATTCACACACCCTTGGGCCTGGTTGTGGTGACCGGGTGTGCCCATGCAGGCGTCATCAATATCGTTGAATACGGAAAAGAGCTTACGGGAAAATCAGTCATCCACAGTGTCATTGGCGGTTTTCACCTCACTGGGGCCAGTGTGCAGCGCATTGACTGGACCATAGAACAGCTGGCAGCCCTTGTCAGGGGCCCGGTCTATTCTGGACACTGTACCGGCCTGCAGGCAGAAGGAAGACTATTGGAGGAGCTCGGTGAGCGGTACCGCTCATTCCACAGCGGTAAAAAGATCCGCTTTCATTTTGAATAATCCATCTGGAGGGACGTTTATGCAGTACATAAGTACGCGGGGACAGGCCGCACCGGTCAGCGGTGCCCAAGCCATCGTGAGCGGAATTGCTCCGGATGGGGGCCTGTATGTGCCCAACACAATACCAACTTTGGCGTATGACCGTATCAAGCAGATGCAAAAGCTCCGTTATCCCGAGTTGGCTGCTGCTGTGCTCGGTTCGTTTTTGACAGACTTTTCCCCGGCAGAACTGAGCCAGGCTGCCGAACTTGCATATGGGGCAGATCGCTTTGCACAGCCAACCGTCTGTCCGCTGGTACTGGTAAAACCCAATCTGGCAGTGCTGGAGCTCTGGCATGGCCCTACCGGTGCATTCAAAGACATGGCACTGCAGATTTTGCCCCATCTGATGAAGAGTGCGCGGCAAAAATGCGGCGAAGAAAAGGAATCGGTGATTCTGGTGGCTACTTCTGGCGATACGGGCAAAGCCGCACTGGCAGGTTTCCGTGATGTTGGGGGCACACGGGTCATTGTTTTCTACCCAGAGAATGGTGTCAGCCATGTGCAGAAACTGCAAATGATCACACAAGAAGGGCAAAATGTGGCAGCAGCGGCCGTCACAGGCAATTTTGACGATGCCCAGCAGGGTGTCAAAAGGATTTTTGCCGATGCAGAATTTGCAAAGAGACTGGCAGATGCAGGTTTTCTGCTCTCATCAGCCAACTCCATCAACTGGGGCCGACTGGTCCCGCAAATTGTCTACTATTTTGCTGCATACCATGAGTTGCTGAGGCAGAAAGTGATCCGTGACGGCGAGGCCGTCAATGTCGCTGTGCCTACAGGCAACTTTGGAAACATTCTGGCTGCCTATTTTGCCCGAAAAATGGGCCTTCCCATCCACCGTCTGATTTGTGCTGCCAATGCCAATCACATTCTGGAAGACTTTATCCGCACCGGGGTGTACGATACAAACCGACCATTTCATAAAACCATATCCCCATCCATGGACATTCTGGTCTCCAGCAACCTGGAGCGGCTGCTTTTTGCGGCAGCAGATCAGGATGGTGGGCAAATTCGGGTCTGGATGCAGGCATTGGCAGAGAGCGGGCGGTACAGCATAAACGGACCCGCCTTGCACTATATTCAATCCCTGTTCTGGGCTGGCAGTGCCAGCGAGCAGGACACTGCTCAGGCAATAAACACGCTGTATCACGAGAGCGGCTATCTCATGGACCCCCATACAGCCGTTGGCTGTCATGTACTGGATCACTATCGCGCCAGTGAAAAAGACGAAAGGGTGACCATTTTGGCCTCGACAGCCAGTCCTTTTAAGTTTGGCAGTGCCGTGGCCAATGCATTGGGACTGCCCGGCGCAGGGGATGAGCTGCGTACAGCAGAGGCGTTGGCAGAGCATACCCGCTGGCACATGCCGTCATTTTTGGCTGGACTGGCTGAAAAACCGATCCGTCATACCACCGTATGTCAACCGGAGAAAATGGGTGAGACCGTCCAAAGGCTGCTGGGGATTGATGCATAATGGAAACGCTCCAGCTGGTACAGCTGCATTCTTCCCGGGATCCTCGCTTCGCTGCTGTCCACGATATTTTTACAAAAGGATTTGCCAAACAGGAGCGCGGGCGATCTGACCGGCTGTCTGTCTTTACGGATACGGGATTCTATCGGATTTACGCAGCGCTCATGGATTCAGAGCAGGTGGTGGGCATGGCAGCCATTTTGCCCATTAGCCCAGAACCGGATGCCTGGCTGGAATATATGGCTGTCAGGTCAGACAAGCGAGGGTTGGGCATTGGCTCGGCTGTGATGCGCTGGCTCTGCAGAAGTGGTCATGGTTACAGCGGGCTGTTTTTCGAAGTGCACAAGCCCCGGGATGCATCGGATTCAGCAGATGCTATGGAGCGCAACCGCCGTATCTCCTTCTATCGACGTCATGGGGCACGCCTGTTGGATAATATTCCTTATCGGATGTGGACCAGTGATGGCGGCATTCCGATGCATCTTATGTTTTGTCCTGTTGCCGGGGCTGAAATGCCGGACCATCATGCGATCGCAAAAAGACTGGAACGATCATTGGCTTTGCGGCGTGCAGCATATATGAAGCAATAGAATGGGAGTGATTCCGATTCGTATCGAACCACAGAACCGGCAAGCGCTGGTGGAGGCTGCCCTGGGTATCCGGCAATGTGACCTGGTCATCAATAATGCCCGGATTCTCAATCTTTTTACTGGAGAAATTTATGCGGGATCTGTCGGAATTTATGACGGATTCATTGCGCACGTTCAAGGTGATCCGGACGGATTGCAGCGATCAGAATTACCGTTAATCGGCAGGCAGCACATTGATGCTGAAGGGCTTTACCTGATTCCTGGTTTGATTGATGCCCATGTGCACATTGAAAGCAGTATGATGACTCCGGCACGCTTTGCAGAGGCGGTGCTGCCGGCAGGCACAACAACCGTTATTACCGACCCGCACGAAATCGCCAATGTCGGTGGTATTGAA
>CAZDAI010000095.1:0-8904 GCA_964503545.1 uncultured Candidatus Sumerlaeota bacterium | reverse complement strand
TGAAAGCGGGAGCGATGCAAATGACACAATTTTTTGCTGGAATGGGTTTTGCGGGTCTCATTGCAGTCATACTCTGGTTTCGCAGACCGAAAAGCGGACTGCCAAGCAGAGACAAAACCAATGTTTTTGTATCCATCGAAGAGATCCGATCTGTCGGAGAGCTGGTTGTCTATAAAGTAAAAGCAAAAGAGATTGTTACCACAGCAGAACACTGGCTGGGAGAAACTGGACAGCGCTATTTTCGCTGGCTCATTTCTTCGAAAAAAATGGCAATGATCTTTGAATTCGATATTGAATTCAAATTCAATCTGAAGAGCCGGGATTTTGCCATTCAGAACCTGGGAAATGGCCGATATGAGCTGACTATGCCGCCCTGTTACTACGATATAAAAATTGTTGACATCAATTTTTATGATGAGCAAAACAGTAAACTCCTGCCCTGGCTTTTACCGGATCTCATCAACCGCGCACTGGGGACAGGATTTGATGAGCAGGAAAAGAATCGCCTCAAAGACGAAGCTCGGACCCAGGCGTCAGCTATGTCGCGGCGGTTAGCAGCCAGCATGTGGACTGATATTCAACGCTCTTGTGAAACTACATTGACTGCATTGGCAAAGGGATTCGGGGCAAAAGATGTGCTGATCAATTTTGATCAGTCACAGCTTACCCAAACGGGTGTTGAAGCAGATCTCTCGGCGCAAAAAACCATCCAGGATCGGCCGCCCCTGCTTCCAAGTTAATGGTTGGTCTAAAGCTTTGAACTGCACAAAAAAGAAACGGCCTTAATCGATCTAGGATTTTGGCCGTTCCTCTATTTACAGGCTTGCAGCTATTTCACGCAGACGTCGGATGGTATATGGGCGACTGCGTTTTTCCCGTATGGTTTGTTCTGTAGCACTTTCCAGATAGTAATAGAAAGAGTGTGTGAGGTGTGACTGGTTAAATGCAAAGGCGATGTGAGGGTGGTCTGCTTTTTGGACAAGAACACCAACTTCCTCTTTCGCTGCTAAATATACGGCACCATGCCCCGGTTGAGGTAGCAGATAGATTGTAAAGTTTTGATTCTCCTCCATCATATGAGCGAGATGCAGAAGGTGGATCTTGAGCGATTCTGGTGTATAGCGGAGATGGTCCGTATAGTAATTCAAAGCAAAATCAGAAAGACTTGCGCGGTCAAGCAGATTGTCGTCATTTGGCATGTATAATATCTCTGTGTAATTATTCTCTTGCAGATAACGCTCAAACACTTTTGTCCTCTCCATGTGCTGATCGATTACCCGTTCTCGATCTTGTGAGTTTTTATATAGAACTTCATTGAGAATACCTGTTGGCAATGTCAGCGAAGATGGAAATACTCCAGAAGCAATCATATTTCCGGATTGCTGTTCCAGTTCCGCCCGTAGAGCAGGGAAAGAATTCAAATGGTCACCCTTAACGACTTTCATCAGGGGACGGCAAAAAGCGAGAAAACGGTTGAATTCTTCTGCCAATCCTTGAATGGTTCGCATATCGGTACTCAAGTGATGAGCAGCAGTGCTGGCCGTGTCCGGTAGTGAAATGCTGGTGAAGGAAGCAATTCCCGGTGCTACAAAAAGCGTGCGGCGAAAAATTTGTTCACGGTAGCGCGGGTAGTAGAAGGGTTCGATGGAACCAGTCATATACAATGGCATCCAGCGCTCAATTGCTTCATGCATTTCAGTGATATCGCGCTGTAATGTGTGAATAACACGGATTCGATGACCTTTTCCAAGCATCATGGTAGCAATATAGCCCCATACCAGATAGTATTCAGGATCTGAGGTGAGCCAATCCATACTCTCATCACTGTATAAGTTGATTGTCGTCGGGGTTGGATGGGCGAGCACCATGGAAAGAAATTGCAGCACGCCGGCTTGCTTCCCGCGAATCCCATAATAGGTTTGACCAACCGTCTGCGTACCGTCTGGCAGAGAAAGCTCTCCAACGGGTTGTGCAGGTAATGGACGCGGTTGGCCGTAGGTTTGTAGTTGGTTGAGAATGTTGTCAATCATATTGTCTTCAGAGGATGCTTCATTTTCCAACCACAGCTTCAGGCTTTTTTCAAGCTGGGCATTGTTGAGTGTAAGAGTAGTTGGCAAATTTAGAACTTCCAGCATAGCCGTAAGCTGGGATGTTTTATCAACTCTGCTGGCAAAAAAAGCTGCAATATTTTCAATGTATCTGTTTTTGCGTGACGGAGTCCGACTGCCGCTTCGCCAGCGACTAATCAGGGAAGGGTCCACTGACAGCGCAAGCGCCAGGCGACTGTTGGAAATTGAGAAAGTCGTCATTAATGTGTTAAGCTTTTGGGAAAATTCCAAAAAAATCACCCCCTACCATTATATAGGAGCAGAAATGATCGCGCAAGCTATTGTCACGTAAACGTGACGAAATTGGCAGGATTTTGTCGAATTTTCTGTTGATTACTGTGAATGCAATAAGCTATCATCATGGCAGGGGGTGGCATTATGGCAGAAAAAGAATCCTCTTATATCATACATATGCGGACCGGTTTCTTCCGATTGGATCCGTATGATATGGTTCTGTCAACCCAAGGCGTGGGATTGTTCCAGATTCATGATAATCAAACCGTGAAGAGGATATTTCTGCCCAATCTGGAAATCCAAAAAGTAGTGGTGTATGTGCAAGGGCGAATTGAGTTGGAAATCATCACACCGCGAGAGGTTTTTAGCGGGGTGCTAAGTAAAAAGACTGATATTCCCAAGCTGCAAAAGGATTTAGAAGATCATTTCGGAGCCCGACTAGCAGTATACTGATCCACAAAATTATCCTGAAATCGAAATTCGCTACGGAGAGTATGAAAGATGAAAAATGGTTGCTAAAAAATAAAGTGCCTCTTCGTACGGTTTTGTGTAAGTGTGATCGTTATACTGAGATTTTTATTTGATTAAATTCTAACCATTGATAAGGCACAAAAAAAGACCGGAAAGCAATGTGTTCCTCATTTCCGCGTACGGATTCTCCGTAAAGAACTAGTTTCGGGTTCGAGGGCAAATCACTGCATCCGATCTTTTCAATTTCATTAATCTTTCTTTTCTTCGTTAATTTCCTCCAATTCCTCTACGATTTCATCGACTTCAGCTTCGATTTCCTCCTTAACATCTTCAGTCTTCTCTATAGCTGCATCCTTCTGATCCTTGCTTTTCTCACGTTCTTCTTTGATTTTCTCTTCAATCGCAGCAATTTGTTCTTCCAGATCATCAATCTCCTTACAGATGCTGATCAGTGCATCCTGATCGGCTTCTGCCCCTTCTTTATATGCATCATAGACCATGCTGCCCATATCCGTAAACTTCTTACTGATTTTTCCCTTAATATTGTTCTTTTCGACAGTGAGTTTGCCGGTATTGACCAGTTCGACTGATTTGCTACCAATAGCCGACGCAGTTGACTTTGCGGTTTCTCCCAGTTTCTTTAGAAAGCTCACGATGTTCCCATCCTTTCTGAATGGATTTAGTTCACTGATACATTGCTAATTTCTTCACCAAAAAGAAAAGTCCTTCAGATTGCATTCAGCATCTCACAAAAGATGTTTCCATCCACAATCCGATAAGATGGTGAATATTTTTCCCTGTAGACTGGGGAGTGATGCTGAACGGGGAAATCCGCATTTTGGATGCACTGCGCATATGCACATAATCCTGGCCGATGGCCGGGCAAAGACTGGTGGACTTCCAAAAAAAGGTATTCACCCCAGATCATTTTAAGAAGCATTGGATTGGGGACCATGCGTTTTTGGGTTTCCAACATAGCTGTGTATAGCATTTCCGGAGGCAGTTTTGCCAGTACAAAGGAGCGCAGATTTACACGAACCATGGGGTGTCGAAGGGTAATATCTTCTGTGAGAGGCTCTGCAGCAGCACTGGGCCAATCTTGCTCCATCTCACTTTTCAAGCGATCGAGAACGCTATTGGAATCTGTCAGCAGATGGCCTAAGCCCATAGAGCTCTGATAGATCAATTTGTAGATATCCTGCACCTGCATATGAGGTCGTGCACATAGATGGTTGAGTAGCAGACACTTTAGGGTTACATTCATGGGAAACGCTCCTCTCGTCAACTTAGCTGAGGATTTCTCCGCGAAGAAGGAACTTCCTGCATTGTGAGGGAGTCAAAAGGAAAGGGAGTGGTGAAAGGGGGGAGTGCGTTTTTGCCCATAGATCACGTTCCTCTGGTCCGATTATCAGGGCTTAAGGATCCGCGAACTCAATTTAATGTGTGATCAACTAAGTATACGAGGGGGAAGCCATATGGGCAGATATCTTCTGGTGTTCGCGCTGGTTGCGGCACTGATAACTGGGGGGTGCGGAATGCAAGAAACAGCATTGATGAAAAGACCCGCTGAGGATGTATTGGCCAGTTTTTCCAAGGACATGGTGCAGTCTCACAATCAGTTCGGATTCAATATTTATCACGCGCTACAGGATCAGGATCAGAATGTGATGATTTCACCTTTTAGTCTCGCCATGGCCTTTGCCATGGCACTCAATGGCGCAGATGGTGAAACAGAAAGTGAAATGGCGCAGATAATGGGTTTGAAAGATTGGCAAAGAGAAGACATTAACAAACATCTCCTGGCTCTTCTGTACTTCATGCGCACTGCAGATCCTGAAGTAATTCTGGATATTGCGAATTCTGCTTGGCTCAAAGAAGATTTTCCTTTCAATGAGGATTACATCCTACGCCTTGAGGAAAATTTGTTAGCTCGAACCCAGTCTCTTGATTTTGCAGATCCAAAAACCCCGTCAGTAATCAATGGATGGGTGAATCAGCAGACAAGAGGTATGATCCCAGCTGTGGTTGAGCCGCCCATTGACCCTTTGACTGTGCTTTATTTGATCAACGCTGTCTACTTTGATGGCAATTGGACATCCCAGTTTAATCATCAGTTGACCCGCGATGAAATATTTTTCAATTTGGACGGCAGTATGAGAACCGTGCCGATGATGAATCAGACCGGCTCATTCCAGTATTATGAAAATGGGACATTCCAACTTGTGCAGATTCCTTACGGTAAAGAAGAAAGGATTGCAATGAGCATCATTCTGCCACGCTCAGAAGTCAAATGGGATAACTTTTATGCTGCATGGAACTTGGGAGACTGGAACGTGTGGCAGGGGATGATGACTGTAAATGAAGGCACGCTGGAATTGCCCCGCTTTGAGTTTTCCTACGAGCGTGGGCTGGTTGATACCTTGCAATCCATGGGTCTGGAAAAAGCATTTACAGCAGGTCAGGCAGATTTCAACCGGATGGTGAATTCTGCTGAGCATGATGATCTGCATATTTCAGATGTGATCCACAAAACCAGGATCCGTGTCAGTGAAGAGGGAACCGAAGCCGCTGCTGTTACTTCCATCGAAATGGGAGTCACCAGCATCCCAGCATATGACTTTGCGATGCGCATTGATCGACCATTCATATTTCTCATCACAGATAAAGATACCGATGCCATTCTTTTTCTAGGACACGTCACAGATCTTTAACGAACATCATACCAGAAAGGCATTTTGAAACGCATTAACAGGCTTTGTATGTGTTCAGTCTGGATAATTTTATGTGTTTACAAAATAGGAATAAATAAAGGTGAACTGCCCCCTGACGACGCAAGGGGGCAGTTCAGTTAGTGCGCTTTTAATCGTTAAATTTTTTCGATAATGAAGAGAGCCTGATCGATGGCGTCAAAGATCCTGTTTTTCTGTCGAAGCACTTCAGTCTGCCACAGAAAGAAGTGGTGTGTGTCCGGTGAGTATTCACTGGCTCGGGCCAGAGCATGAGCCAAACGTGGTGCCGACTGTTCTGTAAGCCGGGATCCGCAGGCATCCTGACCGTATCGTCCCGAATAGCAGCGGAATACGGGGTATAGGTAGCGGAGGATGCGCATTTGGAGCCTGTTGACATCCTCAGGAGGCAGCCCCTGCCAATTGCTGGCGTTCAAAGTGTTCAACTTCTCAGTAAGCGCTGCGAGCACAGCTTGTGCGCCAGCTTCCGGTTCCGGTAGAAGCAGAGGATAATCTGCAGTTAATTTCTGAAGACCGGAACGGATTTCTGAAATAAAACCGTTAAGATCGAACGGCAAACGAGCCATGGTGGCCAGATTAGTTACCAAATGGGTGAAATACATCATTGTGCGGTGATAAATATCAAAATCTACTTTGTCAACTGTATCGTAATCCGTATGAAGCCAGGGTCCATATACGGCATAATTCAATCTTTCCAGTTCTTCTTCTGTATACTCCGTTGCAAACGAGATGTAGGGTACTCCCAAGCCAAAAAATGAAGAATCACCACCGCCTTTGTAAGCATCAATCCAATGGCCTTTATCACCCCAGACTGACACCAGCAATTGCTGAGTAAATGCTTTCAGATCCGAATTGCCTTCAATGGTTGGAATCGTTGTCCCACCGATTGCCAGATTGTCTGCGTTGATGTACGCTACGCCGGAGCGGGTCAACAGCTGCCAGTGTTTGTCGGCAAAATAGGTAGACCCGGCACCTTCTGCAATTTCATGTCCATCCCAGAAAACAAACCAGATATTCCGTTTTAGTTCTTTTTTGTATTTCAGAAAAAGCCGTGATAGCTCCATGAGCAGTGCATTGCCGGTTGCATTGCAGATGGCCGACTTGCCCCATGCATCCAGATGGCTGCCGAAGATGATGCATTCATCGGTTTCCACATCAGCTGGCAAAAACGCAGTTGGTTGTTTTGCGCTAACCCATTCCCGGCTAGCCTCTGCGGTCAAGAAGACACGAACCGGACCCTTTTTATGCAATTCTTTCAGGTATTCCCCGTGATAGCGAGAAATGGTAATCACTGGGATGTCGGGGATATCCCCAAATGATTCAGGTGTTGGATTTCCCCACTGAGATTTTATGGCACCCATCTGGATCACAGGATTCTTCGGATCGGGCAGTCCCCAGTTCATGATAATCAGTGCAGCAGCCTGGTGCTGCCAGGCTATGAGTGCTTTCTCTGGTCTGGCCGGTGCCCAGTTCATATCAACAAGGACAATTTTGCCTGCAGCATTTTTCCCTACGTAATCCTCTTCTCCGCCCACACCCAGATAAAGCAGCTCACCATGAATGCCATCGCTCCCAGTAGAGCGAATATGGCATACCGGGCGGGCTGGAATATCCTCCTGATGGGGGGCAGTGATCTGCAGGGACGCTTCACCGGGAAAGCTGTGATACATAGGAAATTCGTCAATGATACAATCCAGACCCTGTTCTGTCAGTACGCCATGAATATAGGCCGCTGCTTTCGCCAGTTCCGGTGTGCCGGACAAGCGCTCACCTACTTCATCCACCAGGTATGCCATATGCTTGTGAACGTTTTCGTAGGAAAATTCTGCAATAATCTGCTCAGCTAGTTTATTCTTCATGCAAATATCCCTCCAGACTGCATTCTCTGTATGTTTGTTTGATTCTGCAGGATGGGGGTGTTTCCTGCCTAACGACTCCGACACATACGAGGGTTGTATCTCAGGACAAAAAAAGAGCAATCTCTTTAATACGACTGCTCCTAAAAAAATATTCTAAGGTTGTTGCCTGCTGAATCCTAAAAAAGGCTACTAGAGCTTAAGGCCGCGAATTATTGGATCTGCACGGGGATCTGGATGAAATCAAAAGAAAGTTGCTCTGGAAGCGATCCCCTGAGCTGGATCGGATAACGAATGGAAAATGTTGACGCATCCGGGGATACATCGGTAAAAAAGAGGATCTCTTCTCGGATCCCTTCAGATGCAGGGGCTCGCTGTGATCGATTGCTGATATAGGAGCGGTTGAAGTTGTCTTTGCCTTCTACTTGAACCGGGTAAGTGAGTGTTTCTAGTAAAGCTTCGGAGGCACTGATTCGAACGGTGACTGCCAGGCTATTTTCTTCCATTGTTTTAGCATATCCGTCGATCCTAAAACCTAGATGCTGGATTTGCACAGGATCAGTTATATCAATAGGGAGATCGGCTAAAAGCGCCTCGAAAAGATACCCATTTTCGTCGGGAACCAGAAAATTGGGTTCAATGTAAGCTTCGATGTCGACAAATTCCGGCGCTTCCATAATGTTCGCGAAAGTCACCACAAGACGGTAGCTTCCTGGAAGAAGCTCACCGCCATCATTGAGAACATTGTAGAAAGCGCTGTGGGTGCTTTCATGCTTTTCACCGTTCTTGTCGGTAATATACCAGGGCATCCGAATTCGATACATAGGCTCAGCAGCGTCAGAATCCTGTTCAATAAAGAATTCAACGTTCAGATTTTGATCCAGCAGATGGGCTTGTGTTACTTCAATGCGTATACCTGCTTCTTCGAGTACTGAAACGGTTTCGACATCCTCCGGCACGATTGGTCCGCACCCACTAAGCAGCAACCCAGCCACAAGCACCATCATCAGTATTTTTTTTGTATTCATACGATCCCTCCTGCAATTAGTATAATAACAATCGTCGATGTTTGCCTCACTTATTGGGACGGGAGCGGGACTTTTTTGTTCCAACGAATTTTCCTTAGGTCATATCAGGTATCAATAATGACCGGTATACAGACATGATAACTGCAGCTGGTCAGCTGCAGTTATCGAAATGGTCTTCATCATTGATTTTGTGAGCAACAACTGAGGATTTTACTGCTTTTTTCCCACGGGGGCCAAATAGATAACAAATTCATCATTACCGTCTATCCCGAGCAGGTGGTCAGCTGCTTCCTGATCGTATGCGGCTACGGCGCATGTCCCACACTCAATATCTTCGCAGGCAAGATAGAGGTTCTGACATACATGGCCTGCATCGATGGCGATCACCTTATGGGCAGCTGCACTGTAGCGCCATTCCATCCGATATGGGACAGCGGTCCAGATAAAGGTCACTGCTCCC
>CAZDAI010000094.1:0-9056 GCA_964503545.1 uncultured Candidatus Sumerlaeota bacterium | reverse complement strand
GAAGATTGCGTATCAAAAAGGCTGTGGAATCTGGTTGAGTAAAGGAGTGAGGGCATTAGCCAGAGAAATTCCGGGATCGGAGCCATTTGCCATTCACGTCAAAGGGCTTGAAGCACCGGAACAGGAGCCAAGGGGTATGAAAGCCTGGGGTTTAGGCTGGGCGGTGTCCAGCAGGGGTGCGGATCATCTCAGGGCCTTTCCCCTGGCAGAAACCACCTGGACTGCGCAGGAAGCAGAAACAATGTTCGGTGATGCCCGTGTAGCTGACCCCTTGTCCTATGAAGGCAAAGCAAATCTAGTGAAGTGGTCGGAAGAAGTCAGCGCTATATGCGATTCTCTGGTAGTATGCAAATTCTTTCTGATGGCCATGGCTGTTCCCCTGAGCATGATTTGTGCAGCGCTTTACACAGCGTGCGGTACGGTCTGGAGTGAAGAAGATCTTTTAGCGTGTGGAGAAAGGATGGTAAACTTAGAGCGCATGTTCAATGTGCGCCGGGGGCTGGATCGGCGGCATGACCGCCTGCCCGCGCGTTTTTCTGAACCACTCAACGGTGGTCCCCGGCAAGGAGAAAAATTTATTCTGGAGAATATGTTAGATGAATATTACAGGATAAGAGGCTGGGACGCAACAACAGGTATTCCTGAGCAATCTACTCTCAAACGGTTGAATTTAGGCTGGATTTCTGATAAATCCTGACAGGATAGCATTGCAGGAAAATAGACAGGGGGTATATGTTTTGAAGACACTGATTAAAAACGGCTACATTCTCACTATGGACGATGAACTGCAGGCATTTACCAACGGGTGGCTGGAAATCGAAGACGGAAAGATTACATATGTCGGAGCCGCGCCCCAGCACAATGAAAGTAATTTTAATCATGTGATTGACGCCCGGGGGATGCTGGTAACCCCCGGGTTGCACAATGCTCACACCCATTCACCGTCCAATGTAATTAAAGCGGTGTATGATTTGGCTTTTCACGCGATCGGCATGTGGTACATTCATGCCTGGACCGTAAACAGGACTCCGGAGGAAATTAAGGCCAGCACCATGCTGGGCTGCCTGGAGATGCTTAAAACCGGGACCGTGGGCTGTGTGGATCATTCTCCTGTGACCGGCTCTGTGCAGTGGCTGCCGGCAGCAGGTGAGGATGCAGCAGACATTGATCCCATAGCGGAGGCCTATTTGGAATCCGGCATGAAAGCTGCGATTGCGATTAGCGTGACTGACCATGAGTATTCGGATATTTTCCCTGTAGAGAGAGAAAAAATCAGCGATGATCTGAATCATCGAATGTATGCCAGTTTTGATAAACCATTGCCGGTAGAAGAGACGATTGCGCTTTGCCGACGCTCAATCAAAAAGTGGGATGGCAAAGAGAATCGACTGAAAATCATGCTGGGACCAACATCGCCGCTACGTTGTACTCCAGAGCTTTTGGGTGAGGTAAAAAAGCTTCAGGATGAGTTTGGTGTGGGCATTCATACCCATCTACTGGAGAGCAAAGTGCAGGCAGAACTTTCGCAAAGAAGGTACGGTAAAACAATGGTCGAAATGATCGATGATCTGGGACTAATTTCCAGCCAATTGTTTTGTGCTCATACCAATTGGGTGACTGATCGAGATGTAGAAATACTGGGATCCTATGGTGCTTCGATTGTCCATAATATTGGCAGCAATCTGCGTGGATCTGCTGGGATCTCACCCATCGTTAAGCTTATGCGCGCCGGCTGTAACATTGCTCTCGGTGCAGATGGCTCCAGCAGCAACGGCAGCCAGAATATGTTTACTTTAACGCGCCTGGCACTGGCAGCTCACCGGATCAATCAACCGGATATGGGCCAGTGGCTGACAACGCGTGACATAGTAAAAATCCTGACTCGCGGTGGTGCCAAAGCCTCAATGCTGGACAAAGTCTCCGGATCACTGGAAGCAGGTAAGCAAGCGGATGTGGTGCTGTTTGATCTTAATTCACCGTGGTTTACACCAATGAATGAGCCGTATCACCTTTTGGCTTGGGCAGAAAACGGCTCCTCAGTGCACACAGTACTGATTGATGGCAAAGTGGTTGTAGAAGGTGGGAAAGTACTCACAATGGATGAGGAGCAAGTAAAACAGGATGCCCGGGATATGATTGAAGCGATACCTGTCCGAAATCGGGAGATTTTTAGAGTCATTGAGGAAATTACCCCCTTACTGCGGACTGAGCATGAGAACCGCTTCAAAAGCAAATGATCGCACGAGAAAAGAAAGGTGGGATTCAGATGTTAGATCTGAAGCAATGGGTAGACCGGGAGCAAGAAAGTCTTATTGCATTAAGTGATGAGGTTTGGGGGCTGGCTGAAACCGCTATGCGGGAAAAGGCCTCAGCTGAAGCATTGGCCAGCGCACTTGAAAGTGATGGTTTTACAGTCGTGCGCGGCGTCGCAGGTATGCCCACAGCATTTATGGCCAGCTATGGTCAGGGTAAACCGGTGATTGCAGTCCTGGGCGAATATGATGCATTACCGGGATTAAACCAGGCTAGAGAATCGGAACAGAAGGCACAACAAAAAGGAGCTCCCGGACACGGATGTGGGCATAACCTGCTGGGGGCAGCGGGTGTTGGCGCTGTGAGGGCTGTAAAAGCCGCAATGGAAGAAGGTTCATTTACTGGCACGATCCGTTATTACGGTTGTCCGGCAGAAGAGACTGGGGTTGGAAAGGCATTCATGGTACGGGCCGGTCTGTTTGAAGATGTGGACATTGCTCTGACATGGCATCCAGGGGGAGCGAATTATGTGAAACTCTCCAGCAACCAAGCGGTGAACTCAGTCAAATTCAGATTCACCGGCCGAACAGCACACGCTGCCGGTGATCCATGGAACGGACGCAGTGCACTGGATGCCGTAGAGCTAATGAATGTCGGCGCAAATTTTCTCCGGGAACATATTATTACTGACGCACGCATACATTATGTCATTACAGATGGTGGTTTGGCTCCCAATATTGTACCAGAAAAAGCAGAAGTGTGGTATTTTGTGCGTGCCCCCCAACGCTTTCAGGTCGATGAAATCTATGGGAGATTGGTAAACATTGCAAAAGGTGCAGCACTGATGACAGAAACAGCAATGGAAATTGAGTTTCTTTCGGGGATCTATAACACACTGCCCAATGAGATCATTGCTCATGTCATGCACGATAAGCTGTTGGAAGTTGGGCCTCCTGCGTTTACGGATCAGGATCAGGATTTTGCCAACAAAATGAGCCAGTCCATATCCGCCAAAGAAAAAGAACAGACACTGCAGCGCTATGGCAGTGATGCTGTCGCTAAGCTGAAGCATAAGTATCTTTGCGATATCGTGCTTGAGCCTTTCGGTCAGGGGCAGGTCATGGGGGGATCAACGGATGTGGCAGAAGTAAGCTGGGTGACCCCGACGGGTGAAATGTATACCGCCTGCTGTCCTTTGGGTGTTCCCGGGCATTCCTGGCAGATTACAGCTTCATCGGGTACAGGGATTGGACATCGGGGGATGCTAGCTGCTGCCAAAGTCCTGGCGCTTACTGCAGTGGAGTTCTTCCAGAACGAGGAGCTGATCGAAAAGGCGCTGGCTGAATTTCAGGATAAAACGAAGGATAATCCGTACAAGTCACCATTGCCGGATGGATTGCAGCCACCGGTTGTGGACTGAGAAGACAAGAAAGGGGACGAGGCAAGTGACAAAACTGTATGATCTGCTGCTCAAGGACGGCACCATCGTAGACGGCAGTGGGAAAGGGGCTTTTCGAGGCGATATCGGTATCCGCGACGGTAAAATAGCCGATGTTGGCGATCTCGATGATTCATCAGCAAATGTTGTCGTAAATCTGGGCGGAAAAATTGCAGCACCTGGGTTTGTGGATATCCATACCCATGCAGATACGGCGATCATCCCGGTACCAGGCGCCGAGAATTATATTTACCAGGGTGTCACAACTGTGATCGGCGGAAACTGCGGGGAAGGAGAAGATAAGCTGTCGGTAAAGGAACACCTGGCTAAGGTCCAGGATATAAAGCCTGCCGTGAACTATGGTGTTTTAGTCGGGCATGGCAATGTCCGTCAGGCAATCATGCAAGATGTAACCGATACCAGCTCAGATGACGAGCGGCTTAAAATGATTCGGCTAATGGAACAAGCCATGGAGGAGGGCGCCTTCGGAGTTTCCTCCGGTCTGGAGTACTGGTCTGACCGTTGCTCCACGACAGAAGAACTGGTGGATGCTGCCCGCACAGCAGCACATTTTGGCGGGATCTATGCCACCCATATGCGAGATGAGCAGGCGGGAGTTATAACTTCTCTCGGTGAAGCCATCGAAGTGGCCAGAAAGGCAAATGCTTCCGTACAGATATCCCATTTAAAAGCATGTGGTGCTGCTGTCTGGGGGTCTGGGAAGATTCTTGTCAGCATGCTGACAATGGCTCGGGCAATGGGTATTGACATCGCTGCAGACCAGTATCCCTATGGGGCATCAAGTACCGGCTTCGGGCAGTGCTTTCCCGCCTGGGCTCTGACTGGGGGACTGAAGTATCTGGAGACGCGACTGGCAGATCCCGCACAGAGAGAAAGGATACGGTCCTATGCTGAAAGCCAAATCAGAATCCGAGTTGGGGATGACCTTTCTCTGATCCAGGTGTCGCACTATGATGGCGATCCGCGAATGGATGGCAAGCGCATTTCTGAAGTGCTGCAGGAGCGAGGGCTGGAACCGTCAATGGAGAACGGACTGGACCTTATTACAGAAATGTTCCTTCACAAAGATCCCAGCATCATATACCACTATATCGATGAATCGGATATTGAAGCCATTATGCGATCACCCTATGTCATGGTGGTATCCGATGGGCATATCTGCCGATTCGGCGAGAGTGCACCACATCCTCGTAGTTACGGTGCTTTTCCAAGGGTGCTGGCGCGCTATGTCCGTGACAAGAATGTCATTACGCTTGAGGAGGCTGTTCGGAAAATGACTTCCTTGCCAGCGCAGCGGTATCATATTCACAAGCGTGGTTGCATCGCTTCCGGCTACTGGGCTGATCTTGTGGTATTCGACCTTGGTGAGATTCAGGATCGGGCAACCTTCTTAGATCCTCATCAGTACGCTCATGGTTTGACCCATGTGCTGGTGAACGGGGCATTTGCAGTCAGGGATGGAGAAATTACCAAAATGCGCAACGGCAGTGTCCTGTTCGGTCCTGGTACAGTTGAACAAACAAAGTGAAATATTTTCCAGTGAAATGCTTGCATATCCCTTGCGCATTTGGTATAATGAACAAGATTAAAGAATCATAGCAGGGACAATGCTGCAGGGTTGACAAGAGCAGCGGGTTTTGTTCGGTTCATGGCTTTAATTAATAACATTTAGGAGGCTACACAATTGTTAGGAAAAGTAAAATGGTTTAACGCAGAAAAGGGTTATGGATTCATCGAGAAGAGTGAAGGTGGCGACGTTTTCGTTCACTTCTCCGCTATTCAGGGCGAAGGATTCAAGACTCTTGAAGAAGGTCAGGATGTTGAATTTGACGTAGTTGACGGCGACCGCGGCCCGCAGGCTGCAAACGTTGTTCGTCTCTAATAAAGAGCAACAGCCAACAGAAAGAAGAGCATCTCTTACGAGATGCTTCTTTTTTTTGAGATTACATAAGATCAATCAGATACGGTTTTAGGAATGTTTTGATTGCTGTCAGACAGACGATGCCTGTCAGGATGATAATAATGGTGATTCTGGAGATATCATCATAGACAAGTCCTAACGCAAGTCCGGCTGCGGGTGGGTGCTCTGTGTTTGTAAGAGCCATTGTGAACATGGAAAGGCCAACGGCGATGGCTGCCATGAGAATATGGGGATCTTGCCATGCACCCAACCACCCTTCTACAATGGGCAGGACAGAAAGGTTGTTAAACAGGCAACCGAAAAAGGTTCCTACCAGATAACCTCCCAAAAGAGAACGGGGACGTGCTGTGTGGGAATGGGGCATCAGGAATGATATGAAGCAGCTCGCACCCATGGAGGCCACGACGGCGGATGTGGAAATCCGATTCAGGACCAGGAGGATTATCAACATAGCAAGTGTCCCCAGTCCGCATTGCAGAACATAGCGCACTTTATTCCGTGAAAACTTAGGATCCAACAACATAGATTCTACTCCGCCTTTCAGGATTGATTATGACAGTTGAGCCAGAAAGGCAGTAATGGCCTCATTGACCACGGTTGGCTGTTCCATCATCACATAGTGGGCTGCATCTTTGACCAGAACGAGTCTTGAGTCTGGAATCCTCTCATTCATTTCCCGTGCATGATCCGGACTCGTGCCTGTATCATCCATACCGCAAATAATCAGTGTCGGGCATGTGATGTTCTCGATGCCCTTTTCAGTATACCGATTGCAGGCTAGCAGGTCCGTATAGCGGATCATGGGATCCATGGCAGCAGATTCTTCAACAAACGCCTGAAAGAGATCACGATCTACTTTGGGAGAAAAGCCTGATCTGGCTGATTCTGGATCATAGGGACCATTGAGGATTGCTGCCAGGCGTTCCTGAGGGATATTGAAACGGGCGGCTGTACCGACCAGAATTAACCCTTTGACCTGGTAAGGATGCATTAGTGTATAATCAGCAACAATTCCTCCCCCCATCGAGTGGCCGGCAAGAACGATTTGATTCAATCCCATTGCATCAATGAATTCCTTGAGCCAGGTTCTGTATAGAAAGATTTGTTCACACGGGCTTCCCTTGGATGGAGGATGTCCAGGCAGATCAACAGCGATAGCATAGTGGCTGTGCCCAAGCTCTGCCAGCTGCGCTTCCCATCGTCGCGCATTGCCCCCCGCACCATGGATAAGAACGATCGTATGGCCTTTCCCGGGTTCTCCTGATGCAATATAACCAATATCAACGCCTTGAATATTGCAGAACGGCATCCCAATCCCTCCCTGTTTAATGACTCTATACCCTTATATTCATTTTCCCTCTCGGTTTTCCTTCCTGCGTGGGTGTTCATTCGATGGAGGAAATCGGCCCCCGAAAGCGAACTGAAGCAGAGATACGCAATATGATTATATGCTGAGGAGGGAAACAGAATGGATCTGATTCTGTACAATGGCAAGATCTACACACAAGATAAACGGATCCCGATGGCAGAGGCAGTTGCAATCCATCAGGGCAGAATCGCTGCAGTGGGGTCTGCCGATGAGATTCTCTCATTGGCTACACCGCAAAGCAAAGTCATTGATCTTACGGGTCGCTTGGTCGTGCCTGGCTTCAATGACAGTCATGTCCATCTCCTCAGTTACGGACTCAGTTTATCGGCTGTGGACTTGAATCCTTGCCGCTCGATTAAAGAAGTTCAAACTGTCGCAAGTCAGTATATACAAGAATGCAAACCCCACCGAGGCCGCTGGATTGAGGGCAGAGGATGGAATCAGAACCTATTTACAGAAAGAAGGATGCTCCAGAGGAGCGATCTGGATGCCATCTCCAGCGATCACCCGATCATGTTCAAGAGAACGTGCGGACAGATTACGGTTGTAAATTCAACGGCTTTGGCCATCATACAAGGCAGTGCAGCACAAGAAGATCTGGTCGGATCACCGGATGTGGAAAAGGATCAGGATCAAATCCCAACAGGTGTTTTCCGAGGTACTGCCCAAGAGTTTGTTTATCAGGTAATTCCACGGCTATCAGTGCCTGAGATTAAGGATGGAATTGTCCGTGCTCTGGCTGATTATGCCCGGTCAGGACTCACTTCGGTACAGACTGATGATTTCGAATTGAAAAAGGCCCACTATCTCGACATTTTGAAGGCGTACGAAGAATTGGATCAGGCAAATGAATTGCCAGTTCGCGTTAATCTAATGGTATGTTTACCGGAGGTTGAAGATCTGGAGGATTTTATCAGGGCAGGGTACCGTACTGGTACGGGTACTCCGGCCTTCCGCATCGGCCCGTACACATTGCAAACGGATGGTTCATTGGGAGCAAAGACAGCGGCTGTCCGCGCTGGATATGTGAATGAACCTGATAATTTTGGTGTGCTATACTATGATGAAGAAGAGTTTACGAAACTGATGGAATTAGCCTGGACCAATGGTTTTCAGTTAGCGGCAGATGGAATCGGTGACCTGGGCATCGAACTAGCACTGGACACATTCAATTACCTTCAGAAAAAGCATCCTAAAAAAGATCCCCGCAGCTGCGTGGATCACTGCCAGATTACAACCCCTGAATTATTGAGAAAATTCGCTGATTTCCGGGTGATTGGCGGCCTTGAAGTGATCTTTGTCGCATCTGATCTGCACATGGTGGAGGAGCGGATCGGTGCGGAGCGGGCACGCTGGAGCTATAACTGGAAAGGTTTTATTGATCGAAAGATTCCCGTTGCGATAGGCTCAGACAGTCCAGTCGAGGATCACAATCCTTTGTTGGGAATCTATGCGGGCGTTACCAGACAAGATTTCACCGGGCAACCGGCTGACGGATGGCTGCCGGAGCAGCGACTGAGCGTACAGGAAGC
Organism: uncultured Candidatus Sumerlaeota bacterium; assembly: GCA_964503545.1. Lineage (GTDB taxonomy): Bacteria > Bacillota > SLNR01 > SLNR01 > SLNR01 > JAXGQE01. Next base: position 522 of record CAZDAI010000094.1, on the reverse strand, counting down.
ATTGCATGCATATACCTTGGGCTCAGCGTATGCAACCCACGAGGAGAAAGTGAAAGGCACCGTAACAGTCGGCAAAGAAGCTGACCTTACAGTGCTTTCAGAAGATATGTTTACAGTTGATCCCCAGCAGATCAAAGATATCAAAGCAATTATGACCATCATGGGGGGAAAGATTACCTATCAGGCAGAGAACATAGTCGAGTAACTGCACCTGCCTGTCTTTACTTATCTTTGAGAATATCACGAATTTCTGTTAGAAGCAGTTCCTCTGCAGTTGGCTCAGGCGGAGGAGCAGGAGCTTCTTCTTTTTTCTTCATGGATTGAAACATGCGCACAAAAATAAAAATGGAGAAAGCGATGAGGATAAAGTCGATAACGGATTGCAGAAATGAACCATACAGGATGGCCAGTTCAACGGCAGTATCGGTAGCTGGTTCAATGACATATTTCATATCCGCAATACTGCGACCACCTAGCAGGACACCGAAGAAAGGCATGATGATATCAGCGACCAGTGAAGAC
>CAZDAI010000093.1:0-9061 GCA_964503545.1 uncultured Candidatus Sumerlaeota bacterium | reverse complement strand
GCTTTCAATTAAAAGGATATGTGCGCGGATTTGACAACTTTACAATCATAATGGAAAATGACGGGAAGCAGCAGTGCGTCTACAAGCACGCAATTTCGACCATAACTCCCTCCCGCATGATCAATCACTCGTTTACAGCTGAATCCAGTAAAAAGGACAGCGAATAAACCGGCCAAAAGGAAAAGTGTAAGCCCCAATCAATCTGATTGGGGCTCGTTTATTCCAGATAATCCTCCCCGGGTCGAACCAGGAGAATTTTATCAATGCGCAATCCATCCATATCCATAATTTCGATTCGCCACTTATCCCAGTAGAAAGATTCTCCTTCCCGCGGTATCCGATCCAGATAATACATCACAAAACCAGCGACAGTGGCGTAATTTGTGCGTTCTTCACCAGGTAATACAGATATTTTCATGATCTCTTTCAAGCGTTCGATTGAGGCAGATCCTTCCACAAGCCAGGAACCGTCATCACGTTGTATAGCAAATTGTGCTGTAACAAAATCCAGAGAGCCAACACGGCCAACAATTGCTTTTAAAAAATCGGTAATCGTGACTAAACCTTGCACGGAGCCTTGTTCATTTATAATCAAAGCCAGTGATTCTCGCGCCTCTTTAAACCGCAGCAGGCCATCCAGAATCCTTATATTTTCAGTGAGAAACATCACAGGTTCCACCTTACGGCTTGGATCGAAAGGACGCTCTGCGAAGCAGTCACGAAGCAGTTCCTTAACATGTGCAGCTCCAAGAATTTTCTCCAAAGACCCATCGCAAACCAGGTAGCGCGTATAATTGCTTTCGATCACCTTTTGGCGGTTAATGGCGGGATTATCCTGCTTGTATAGCCCGAGAATTTTACTTTTTGGGGTCATTATTGTCCTGATCCGCCGGTCATCAAGACGTAAAACGCGTTCCACAAGTTCATGCTCGGCCTCCTCAAAAATACCGGTCTCGGCACCTTGACGAATCATAATCCGGATCTCTTCTTCAGTTATCTCCGGTTTTTGATAGGAAGTGACACCAAAAATCTTTACAAAAAGATCTGTGGAGTAGCTAAGTATCGAGACAAAAGGTGCGGCGAGAACGGAGAGAAAAGTCATGCTGCGTGCTAAGGAAACGGCAACGCCTTCTGGATTGCCATATGCCAGGCGCTTCGGGACAAGCTCTCCCACGATTAGTGTGAAATATGAGATGAGCAAGACGACAATACCATACCCGAGAACAGAGGAATAGCGGGCGATTGAAGGAAAGTCCGCCAGGTAATCAGAGAATTTGACAGCTAGCGTTGCACCGCCGAAAGCGCCAGCCACAATCCCAATCACTGTAATGCCGATCTGAATGGTGGAGAAAAGCTTATTGGGGTTATTCATCAAATCCAAGGCAATTGAAGCGCGAATATCGCCATTGTTATAACGCTGTTGCAAGATAACCCGCTTGGATGAGACCAAGGCTATTTCTGCGGCAGCCAGCGCACCGTTTGTTATTAGCAGAACAAGAATGATCAGGATTTCAATTACGACTGACGACAAGAGAAGTCCTCCTTCCGGTGTAAATGAATTATCATGAACTAATTCAACAAAGAGCTGGAAAACCTTCTAAAATAGGAGCAAAATATCTGCCGACAGCGCAGCCCTCGTCTATCTGCCCCATAGGGAATATGATATAATACGGTGAAGAGGTGAGTACGAGTGAGTATACTGCATGCCACTACCGATAATCTACCCGAGAAGGCCGTTTTGGTAACCCTGGACATTGGGAAAGATCCTGCCTGGTCTACAGACGATGTGCTTGATGAGTTAAAGGAGCTGGCCGAAACTGCTGGAGCAGAAGTAATCGAGACATTCGTCCAGCATCGGCAGGCACCCGATGTTTCATACTACATCGGCAAAGGAAAGAGCGAGGAGATTCATCAGTTTTGCAGCGAGAACGCTGTTGATACAGTCATTTTTTCTGCTGAATTATCCCCTCGCCAAAAAAGAAATCTGGAAGAGATGCTATCGTGCAAAGTAATTGATAGAACTGAGCTGATCCTCGACATATTCGCTCAAAGAGCACGATCCAAAGAAGGGAAACTCCAAGTGGAACTGGCGCAGCTTAAGTATTTACTGCCCCAGTTAACAGGCAAAGGCCTGAGCATGTCACGCCTGGGCGGCGGAATCGGCACACGCGGCCCCGGTGAAACGAAATTAGAAACAGACCGGCGTCATATCCGCACCCGACTGCACGAGATTGAAAAGGAAATCAATGAGATTAAGAAGCAAAGAGCGTTGCACCGTAAAAACAGGCAATCGGTACCGCTTACGACGGTATCTTTGGTTGGATACACCAATGCCGGAAAATCCACATTGATTAATTACCTTACGGACGCGGGTGTCCTCGCCGAAGATAAGCTTTTTGCAACACTGGATCCAACAACACGGCGGATCACTTTGCCTCGTAATCATCAGATCCTTCTGACTGATACTGTTGGATTCATTCATAATCTTCCACCACATCTGATTGCAGCTTTTCGTGCTACTTTGGAAGAAGTAATCGAAGCAGATATACTTCTCCACGTTGTGGATGTCAGCCACAAGAAATTTCCAGAGCATATGACTTCAGTGCAGCAAGTACTGCGTGAGCTGGAGATAGGCGACAAAAAAACATTCACTGCACTGAACAAAATAGATAAAGGGATTACTGCGACCACTCTGTCGAAATGGCAACGGGATATTCAGGACTCTGTACCCATCTCCGCAGCTACAGGGGTAGGAATTTCAGATCTTTTAGAAACAATAGCTCGTTATCTTGATCAATCACGCTTGCTTGTCACCATCAGCATTCCCTATGCCCGTGGCGACCTTGTCTCTGTGCTCCATGAAAGCGGACAGGTGATTTGTGAAGAACACACATCCGATGCTACTGTACTTCAGGCGTACATACAGCGAAAGCACTTAAAAACTTTTGAACCATTCATAGTCTGATCACAGACTTAGGAGGAGCTTATGAACACATTCTTGCAGCCTGCTCTCCTGGAGAGAGTAGAACATGACATATCTGAACTATTAGCCAAGCAAAATTCTATTACTGCCAGCAATGCTGAGCGGGTACTTAATGCATTTCGTAAACACAAAGTTGCCGAAAGTGACTTTTCGCCTTGCACCGGTTATGCTTACAATGATTGTGGGCGAGATAAACTGGATCTGATTTTTGCCGATGTCTTCAATGCCGATAGTGCATTGGTAAGACCTCAAATTGTCTCAGGTACCCATGCCTTGGCGCTGGCACTTTTTGCAGTATTACGACCCGGTGACACATTGGTATCCGTGACGGGCACACCTTATGACACATTAAAAAAAGTAATCTATGGTAGTGGCCCCTTATCTGGTTCTCTGAATGAATTTGGTGTACGCTATCTGGAAGTGGATGTATTCAAAAGTGGTGTTTTGGATACTGATACATTGGAAAGTATCCTTTCATCACAGCCTAAGGCAGTTCTCATACAACGTTCACGCGGGTATTCGTGGCGGCCAGGTTTGTCTGTTGATCAGATTGGACATATTATTGATGCATGTAAGAAATCAAATCCAGATACCTACTGTATCGTTGACAACTGCTATGGTGAATTCACTGAAGTTTGTGAACCAGGAGCAGTAGGTGCAGATCTGCTGGCTGGTTCACTGATCAAAAATCCAGGGGGCAGTCTTGCACCATCTGGAGGATATATTGCAGGTAAGCAGGTCCTTGTCCAAGCTGCAGCACACCGCCTAACAGCTCCGGGGCTTGGGGGAGAAGTGGGAGGATATATTGATGGTACACGTCTATTTATGCAAGGATTGTTTCTGGCACCTATGATAGTGGGCGAGGCATTGGCTTCTGCCACCTTCGCAGCACGACTGCTCTCGTTGTTGGGTTTCCCCGTGGCACCTGATTTCAAAGAGAAGCGAACAGATATTGTTCAGGCGATTGAACTGGGCACGCCTGAGCGAGTCATCGCATTTTGTCAGGGGATTCAAAAGGCTTCACCTGTCGATGCGCATGTTGCACCTGTCCCATGGGAAATGCCAGGATATGAACATCCGATTATTATGGCTGCCGGTACTTTTGTGCAGGGAGCTTCCATCGAGTTAAGTGCCGATGCGCCGATGCGAGAACCGTTTTGCGTGTATCTTCAGGGTGGTATCTCACGCCATTACAGCCGCATAGCCATTATTCAGGCTGTTGAAGAAATGAAAAACCGTGGCCTAATCTAGTCATTGCTGCACATTTAGAAGCGGAAAGGATGGAAGTGGATGACTTACTTACTCATTGCATTGGCCTGGATTCTGATTATTGCTGGACTATTAGGCGTGATTCTCCCGGGGCTTCCGGGTATTCCTTTGATTTTAGGCGGTATGGTCCTCTATGCTTTCCAGACAGGCTTTCAAAGCATTACAACGGAATTTCTGCTGATTATGGCTCTCTTAACATTGGCAGGTACCGCTGCAGACTACCTAAGCGGAATTATCGGTGCGAAGAGATCTGGAGCATCGCGGCTGGGCGTCTGGGGGGCTTTTCTGGGTGGTCTTGCTGGCCTTATTCTTCTGCCAGGCTGGGGAATTTTCATTGGGCCACTCGTTGGCGCAATCCTGGGGGAAATGATGTCAGGCAAAACAAAAGAAAGCGCTACCCGTGTAGGCTTGGGTACATTCATCGGGATAATGACAGGTACTTTGCTAAAACTGATTATCGGGACCACCATGATCGTTATGTTTGTAAAACAGCTGTTTTGATGTGAGTGTATCAACCCGATTGGAACATGCGACGGCGCATAAGCAAGCGCCAGGAAAAAAGCATCAGCTGCTGAATTATGGGCCAGCCGATGCTTTTATATTTAGAATTGGAAATGTGATCGCTTTATTGCACTTTTCGCAGCAATGAGACAACTTTACCCAAAATCTGTACATCACTCACAATAATCGGCTCCATATATGCGTTAGCCGGTTGCAGGCGGAAATGATTGTTTTCTTTATAAAACCGTTTTACGGTGGCTTCATCTTCTATCATCGCAACAACGATATCCCCATTTCGGGCGCTTGTCTGCCGGCTGACAATCACATAATCGCCATCCAGAATTCCATCCTCGATCATACTGTCACCGCGAACTGACAACATAAAAACTTCTTCACCACGCACAAAATCTGCAGGAAGTGGGTAAGTCTCTTCGATGGATTCATGGGCAAGAATTGGTGTGCCAGCGGTAATTCTGCCCAAGAGCGGAACAGGTACCAGGTTACGGTATATTTCGGATGTGCGCGCAGCCGGTTGGTAGGCATATTCATCAAGCACTTCAATGGCCCGGGGTTTGGTGGGATCCCGACGGATATAGCCTAGTTCTTCAAGTTTCGTCAAATGGCTGTGCACTGTAGAACTAGATTTTAGGCCTACAGCCTCGCCCATTTCCCGCACAGAAGGGGGGTAACCCTTTTCCCGTAGCTCTTTTTTTATATAACTTAGTATGGAACGCTGTCGAGGCGTTAAACTGCGGAGAATCATCCTACCACCGCCTTTACATATTATGATTGCTAATCCAAGTATAGCATATGGTTGAATAGCATGCAAACATTTGTTCGAATATTTTTCAAAAACACCTTGACCGGAACATGTGTTCGTGTTATACTCAAAGCAATCGAACACTTGTTTGGAGGTATAAGCATGAGTCCTGCAAGAAGAAAATTACAGCGACGTGACCGCAGATCCAATGAAAGCAGGCGAAGAATCCAGATTACCTTATGTGTCGTATTTTTACTTTCTGTATTCGTTTTTTCATGTTATGCTGACAAGGCAGATGTACGAGCCAGCTGCAATTGGACGGAACCAACAGAATTTCTTGTTATCCCTGGCGATACGCTGTGGAGCATTGCAGAAACAATCCCTGGATCGGAAAATGTTGATTTACGGAAAGTGATCTACGAGATTAAGAAGCTCAATGGTATCACATCAAGCAAGCTCATCCCGGGACAGATTTTAATGGTGCCTGCAGAAGTATATTAAATTTGCGTTTCTTTCTTATAAAACCCGACATCGGGTTTTATTCTTGTTCTGGGGGCATACCTTTGATATACTGATAACATCCTCATAATTAGGATGTGGCCTAGATGATTAAAAAAATGTGCATTTTGGTTGAGAATAAAACATGCGATGAATGTGGACAATGTCTTATGTGCGATCTAGACCCTAAAAAAATTTGCGATAATTGCTGTAGATGTATTGAAATAGGTAATCATTCTGATTATAAATCGATTGAAATTAGCGAGATCATTCTAGATGAAGCGGATTCTGATGCTGCCCCAGATGAACCTATAACCACGGAAAATAAACACAGGCAATACCGATTTAGAATTATTAAGAAAGATGGTTAGAAACTTGTTGCATGCATAACCGGGGGAGGTAAATATACTTGAGACTTGAAGGAAAAACTGCAATCATTACGGGTGCTGCACAAGGCTTGGGAAAGGCCATTGCCGCACGATTCGCATTCGAAGGTGCAGAATGCATACTAACAGACGTGAATGCACCGGCACTATCTGCAACCGCAAAAGAACTACAGGAGCAGCATGGAGACTGTATTGTAGCCTTAGTTTCGGATGTATCCGACCAGTCTGATGTTCAGGTAGTCATTGCAGAAACCATTGCTCGTTTTAAGAAGATCGATATTCTGTGCAATAATGCGGCCGTGTCCTTTGAAAAACGCGTTGAAGATACAACTCTGCACGAGTGGAATACACTAATGAACATCAATCTGACCGGAACTTTTCTGATGGTAAAAGAAGTGTTCCCAATCATGAAAAAGCAAAATACGGGATCGATCATCAATATGGCTTCAGAGCTTGCTTTCGTTGGTTATGAAATGTTATCTGCCTATACAGCTGCAAAAGGTGCAATTATCGCATTCAGCCGCAGCGTTGCCTTAGAAGGCGTTCCCCATAACATTCGTGTGAATTGTCTTTGTCCCGGCGCTGCTGATACACCAATGTTTTGGGCCGGTGAAACCGATCCGCAAGTTCTAACCCGAATGGTGGATGATGTCCGTAAGACGAAACCAGGCGGTCGACTGGTTACGCCGGAGGAAGTAGCAGCGGGTGCAGTATTTCTGGCATCTGATGAAGCATCCGCGGTGAATGGTACACATTTGATCATGGATTTGGGTTACACAGCTCGCTGAAATCAACCATTTGTGCTGCATATGTTAGAAACAGGGCGCGGATAACATCCGGCCCTTATTTCTAAACCCTATATGTCCTATAATATATCTTATGTTAACTAATATTTATTTCTATGCAGGGTCGCCCGCCTGGTTGCCCTGCTCTATGTTCGTCTATCTATTAATATTCCATTTGGATTCAGAATTATTACTACGAAACATTTTACATGCTGCGAATACCCTTCAGCATTAATTTCCCATTCACGCATTTGCATCATGAGTACTTGTATAAAGTACTGATCTTGGCGGGTCCTTCTGCGTGGATCGATCCTCTCACAATTCATCCCTAGCGGCTCACCTGTAATTCGCACGATGTATTGGATCCCTTGCGATCATAATTGAAGCAATCACTGATACTGTATGTCGAACATATTCTGTCCTTAACCGATTATATCTATACGCAAATTCAATCGCAATGTCGTGATTCGGTGTGATCATATTCCAACGAGTGTCTTCATGCATATATTTGTAATGAATACAATACAATATGGATGTCCATGATTTAGATTTTGCGACTCAGCTTCGGGTATCACTGGATTACCCTGCTTTGAAATGCTTCATATCAGTCGCAGCAACTGCAGCTGCTCCCCTTCTCTTCCCTTTCTTACAGCACAGTCCAGAGTACATAGCTGTACGTAATCGCAATGAGTAAGAAAGCGCCCATCACAGGAAGTGTCTTTTTGACAAGACTCAGGAAGGAAACATCAAATACCTCTACAACGATCGCAAGGCAGATATGGGCTGGGGAAATTTGCATAGATATATAGGTTATGCTCATCAACAGCACCATGAGTGCAATACCACCCCCTGGGATTGCTGCGAAAGCCATCGGCATACCAAGAGCTATGATGGCCTGTGAACCAGCTACTATGGTACCAAAGAAGAATATCATGGCAAAGATCAATACCGATGGCACGGGCAATGTGGCAAACACCTCAGGAAGGCGGTTAACCACACCTGTATACGCCAACACATCTTTAAATATCATGACAATGACGGCAGTCCCTATCATTTTGACTTCCACGGCACTGACAAAGAGCGGTGCCAATTCCATGAGGGTAAAGCGATTAATGAATGCAGCAATAATTGCAACAGGCAGCACAGCATAATATACAGGGAGACGGAAGATCAGGATCAGTGCTATGGTCAAGCCAATGGTCCACAGGCTCCATCCGAGATTCTTACAGCACTGCAACTTATCATTGACTGCTTGCGTTCCAGGATCCACCGGAATCCTGCGCACATAAAACCAATATCCCAGTATGAACAGAACAAACATCATTGGCAGCATCGCAACTACAAAGGCCGCCATTTCGACACCAGACAGCTGCAGTGCCAGGATGATCGAAGCATAAGTGGGCAAAAAAGCTTCTGAAATATGGCGGAAATAGCTGGCCACAAATGCTTTCTCCTCACGATCGATAAACTCACCACCAGCATTGTCCACAATGGGTGCTGCCATGATAATGGCACTTGGAGACGGCAATAGGCCAATGATAAAAGGTGCGATCATGGCATTGATGCGGCGGCTGTTAAAGAGTTCTGTCAAAGATGCTTCTGCCAACAGCAGGTGCCCTCGTTTCTCCAGCATCCGCTGTAAAAAAGTGATCGAATAAAACGATAAGACCAGAACAATCGTCGGTCGGCTGACAGATGATGCCGCAGCAATCTTCAGCGCCGTCAGCGGATTGATTTGATAGAGGATGGCTGCCCCCACTGCTCCGGTTGCAATTGCAGCAAAGAGCGGTTTTTTCATGCGCATAACAATTATGATGACTGTAAAAATAATGAAAAGTTTTAGAAAGTCCATTGTGATTCCTCCAAAGGAAAAATAAAA
>CAZDAI010000092.1:0-9147 GCA_964503545.1 uncultured Candidatus Sumerlaeota bacterium | reverse complement strand
TGCGATTCGCGAAGGCGGCCGGACCGTCGGCGCTGGCGTTGTTGCCACCATCGACGCGTAAATGCCCGCAATCCTTGATCTACGGAAATATTTGGTGGCCCGTCCCTTGACTTTTAAAATATTGTATGATAAATTTATATGGCGATAGTTGCAGAATACTTGTTTTGCTGCTTTTAGGGAGGTGGCAAGGATGCGGGTCAGTATCACTCTGGCTTGTGGGGAATGTAAGCGCAGGAATTACATTACTACAAAAAATAAAAAGAACGATGCAAATCGGATTGAAATGAAAAAGTACTGCGGTCACTGCAAAGTACATACACTGCATAGGGAAACACGATAGAGTAGCGCAGTCGTTTCCGTAGGCTCGGATAAAGTATTGTGAAGGCTCGCAGTTCCCTAATGGGAGTAGGGCTCCAGAACTTAACGGGGTTGGAGCCACTGCGGGCCTTTCATATATGAACTGTTCATGTTAGGATGTGAGATAATGAACCGGATCAAACAAATTTTCGAAAAAACTAAACGTTTCTTTCGGGAGCTCCGGGCTGAGCTGCGTAAGGTTGTGTGGCCGACAAAGAAGGAAACCATGCAGTATACCATGATCGTAGTATCGACCGTTGCTGTCATTTCTTTGTTCATCTGGGTGGTTGACTCGGTTTTCAGTGGTCTGCTGCGCTTGATAATCTAGCTGATTAGGAGGTTAGGGGCCTGATGAACCGTGGTGAGGGTCCCTGTTATTATGGAAAAGTACTGGTATGTTGTACACACCTATTCAGGATATGAGAATAAGGTAAAAGCGAACCTCGAAAAACGCGTAGACTCGATGAATATGCATGATAAAATATTCCGGGTCCTTGTTCCTATGGAAGAAGAGGTCGAGATTAAGAACGGGAAGAAGAAAACCACAAAGAAAAAAGTCTTCCCAGGATATGTGCTGGTGGAAATGATTGTTACGGACGACTCCTGGTATGTGGTGCGTAATACACCCGGTGTCACCGGTTTCGTTGGGTCCGGTTCCAAACCCATTTCTCTGCAGGATTCTGAAGTAAAAGCGATTATGCGCCAGATGGGAATGGAGGAAGCCAGACCAAAAATCGCTTTCCAGTTGAAAGAGACGGTTAAAGTTATCTCCGGTCCTTTCGACGGATTTGTGGGAACCATTGATGATATCAATGCTGAACGGGGAAAACTGAAGGTCAGGGTATCCATGTTCGGTAGAGAAACACCTCTTGAGCTTGATTTTTCTCAGGTGCAAAAGCTGTAACGGTGCAAACACAGTTCCGGCAGGACCACCTTGCAGGAACTTTCTTTATTTAGCTGATTAGAGAAAGGAGGTAAGAAAAATGGCAAAAAAAATGATAGGCATGGTAAAGCTCCAAATCCCGGCCGGCAAAGCCAATCCAGCACCCCCCGTAGGCCCTGCTCTTGGTCAGCACGGTGTTAACATTATGGGTTTCTGCAAAGAATTCAATGAGAAGACAGCCCAGCAGGTAGGTTTGATCATTCCAGTGGAAATCACTGTGTATGCGGACCGGTCGTTCTCCTTTATTTTGAAAACACCCCCCGCTGCTGTCCTGCTCAAGAAAGCTGCCGGGCTGGAAAGAGCTTCCGGTGAACCGAACAAGGTGAAAGTGGCCAAAGTATCTCGGGATAAGGTACGTGAAATCGCTGAGCTGAAAATGGAAGACCTGAATGCAGGCTCTGTAGAGGCCGCCATGAGAATGGTTGAAGGCACAGCAAGGAGCATGGGCATTGAAATCGTGTAAGTAAGATTGTGGGAGGATTGTATCCGCTTATACCACAAAGGAGGAAGAAAAAATGGCAAAGCATGGTAAGAATTATGTGCAGGCAGCAGAAAAGATTGATCGGTCGAAGTACTATGATGCTGCCGAAGCAATTAAGACCGTTAAAGAGATTTCCAGTGCAAAGTTTGATGAATCGGTTGAAGCAGCAGTTCGGTTGGGTGTAAACCCGCGTCATGCTGATCAGATGGTGCGTGGCACAGTCGTGCTGCCTCATGGAACCGGTAAAACTCAGTCTGTGCTTGTTTTCGCAAAAGGCGAAAAAGCGAAGGAAGCTGAGGAAGCCGGCGCCGATTTTGTTGGTGCAGAAGATTTGGTTGCCAAGATTGAAGGCGGCTGGACGGATTTTGATGTAGCAGTAGCTACTCCGGACATGATGGGCACTGTGGGTAAACTTGGTCGGGTTTTGGGCCCAAAAGGCCTGATGCCGAACCCTAAGACAGGCACTGTCACATTCGAACTCAAAAATGCCATAGCAGAAATCAAAGCAGGTAAGATTGAGTACCGTGTGGACAAGGCTGGAATCATCCATGTTCCCATTGGCAAAGTATCTTTCTCGGAAGAGCAGCTGGGTGAGAACCTTGCAGTATTAATGGATGTTCTCATAAAGGCAAAACCGGCCAGTGCAAAAGGGAACTATCTTCGTTCTCTGACACTGTCTTCCACGATGGGACCCGGCATCCGGGTAAGTGCGGCGACCGTACAGAAACCGAAATAAGTCGTGCCGTTAGTTGACTTTCGTGGCAGCCTTATGATATAATTCCCCATGTTATCAAGTGAATAGCATCAGTACCGTAGACAGCAGGCACATATGTTTAATGGCGAAGCCACCTGCCGAGGTGCAGAGAAATTCTTTCGATTGTTGATCAATCCTCTGCGTGTCTGCGCGGGGGAATTTTATTTTTATACGGAATTTGGCAGCAAGGAGGTGTACTATAATGAGTGTTCGTTCGGATAAAGAAGCCATTGTTCAAGAGGTCAAAGAGAAACTTGAAAAAGCGAAATCCACAGTTCTCACCGATTACCGAGGCCTCAACGTTGCTGAAGCCACCCAGCTGAGAAAAAAGCTGCGAGAAGCTGATGTAGAATACCGGGTAATCAAGAATACCATGACTCGCTTTGCTATCAAGGAACTGGGATTGGATGAATTATCTCCCTACCTGGAAGGGCCTACGGCCATTGCATTCAGTTACGAGGATCCGGCTGCGGCACCAAAAATCCTGACAGAATTCATGAAAGCCAGTAAGAAGCTGACGATTAAAGCAGGCATGGTCGAAGGCAAGCTGATTGACGAAGAAGGTGTGAAGGCTCTGGCAGATCTGCCGTCCAGAGAAATCCTCCTTTCTATGGTCCTTTCCGCTATGCAGTCACCCATTGCAAACTGGGTCAGTGTGCTGGGCGCTCCAATCCGGAATTTCGGTTATGCGCTGGATGGAGTTAGACAGCAAAAAGAAGCATAAATTCTGCTTCATCTATATACCTGTTACGAGACAGCGAAGGAGGTGAAATGAATGGCAACTTTGACAAAAGAACAGATTCTGGAAGCAGTTGAAACGATGACTGTACTGGAACTGTCTGAACTGGTAAAAGCGTTTGAAGAAAAATTTGGTGTAACTGCAGCCGCTCCTGTAGCTGCTGCTGCAGCTGCTCCTGTAGCTGCTGCTGCTGCTGAGGTTGAACAGACCGAATTCGATGTAGTCCTCACCGGTGCTGGTGAGAAGAAAGTCCAGGTTATTAAAGTGGTAAGAGAACTTACCAGTCTTGGCCTGAAAGAATCAAAAGACCTGGTGGATGGTGCACCGAAGGCTGTTAAGGAGAAGGTCAGCAAGGAAGAAGCTGAAGATGCAAAAGCTAAGCTTGAAGAAGCAGGCGCATCTGTTGAAATCAAATAATCAGGTTCAACTGAATATGCTTTTCAAGAGGCACTCTTCAAACGGGTGCCTCTTGCACTTAACTGCTTCCGACTCGAAAATATCGACCTGTCTGTGTTGACACAGGCAAGGTGTTGTGATAGTATAATATATTGCCATGACAGAAAAATGGACCAGTGTGTGCTTTGGTTTTCGCCTGAATAAGGAAAATGCTTGCACAACGAATTTCCATACAAAAGCGAAAGTGGTGTTCTTACTGTCGTGAAACGTAAAGCTTATAGGGAATACTTTTCTTATAAGCTTAATTTATTTTTAGACAGAACTGGAATAGGGGGAAAGTCTATATGGCAACCAGCGTTGAGAATGCAGTCGGGAGTGCAAGATTCAGTTTCGGCAGGATAGACGAAGTGCTCCAGATGCCGAACCTGATCGAAATCCAGAAGAACTCATATAACTGGTTTCTTCAGGAAGGGCTCAGAGAAACATTCCGTGATATTTCGCCCATTCATGATTTCACCGACAATCTGGTACTGGAATTCATTGATTATACCTTAGGGGAACCCAAGTATGATGTGGATGAATGCAAAGAACGGGATCAGAATTACGCAGCTCCCCTCAAAGTCAGAACCCGCCTGATCACAAAGCAAGACGGTGAGGTAAAAGAGGTTAAGGAGCAGGAAGTGTTCATGGGTGATTTCCCGCTCATGACAGACAGCGGTACTTTCATTATCAATGGAGCTGAGCGTGTTATCGTCAGCCAGTTGGTTCGTTCGCCCGGAGTATACTATGGCTCAACCATCGATACAACCGGTAAAGAACTTTTCACCGCTACCATCATACCCAATCGGGGCGCCTGGCTGGAATTTGAAACTGATCAGTACGACACAGTGCATGTGCATATTGACCGCACACGGAAACTGCCGGCAACGATTCTGCTGCGGGCACTGGGGTACAGCAAAGATGAAACACTTCTTGAAATCTTTGGCGATGATGAAATTATCCGTAACACACTTGATAAAGATAATACGACTTCGAAGGAAGAAGCACTGATTGAAATATATAAGCGTCTGAGGCCTGGTGAACCGCCCACCGTAGACAGTGCCCAGTCGCTGTTAAACACGTTGTTCTTTGACCCTAAACGGTACGACCTGGCGAGTGTAGGGCGCTACAAGATCAACAAGAAGCTGCAGCTGCGCAGACGGATTCTCAATATGGAACTGGTAGAACCTCTGGTGAATGCTGAAACCGGAGAAATTCTCGCAGATGCAGGCACAAAAATCGATCGCAAATTGGCGGATACCATTGAAAGCATGGGTATTCATGAGATTTTTGTGCGAAACAAAGAAAATGAAGAGATGAAAGTGATTACCAATACAGTTCTCCCACCCATGGATACAGCTGAATGTGATTATACGGGTTTTGTATGCTTTACAGGTGAGGGCAGCAAGAAAATGCCGCTAAAGCAGATCAATATGCGACAGAAGGTATTTTTGGATGAAACCCTGATCCATCCCGACACTGGTGAAATTATCCACGAAGAGGGCGAAGAGCTGGATCGGAAAACCTTGGACAAGATCGCTTTGGATCTGTGGCAGACATTCAACAGAGAGATCAAAGTAAAGGTTCTAACCGAGACAGAGGAAGAACCGACACAAGAAACAGCGATCTTGACTGTGGAGATTCAAAATGCTGCGGAAGAAGCCAGTTTGGACAGTATGCGGATGAGAAAAACTGTCACCGTCCAGGATGTAGTGGCGGCTGTTAGCTATCTGCTCAACTTACGCCACGGTCTGGGCAATGTAGACGATATTGACCATCTTGGCAATCGACGTTTGCGGTCAGTTGGCGAATTGTTGCAGAATCAGTTTCGCATAGGTCTTTCCCGGATGGAAAGGGTGGTCAGAGAAAGAATGACCATTCAGGATGTGGATGTCATAACACCCCAGGCTCTGATTAATATTCGACCTGTTGTAGCGTCCATCAAGGAGTTTTTCGGTAGCAGTCAACTGTCCCAGTTTATGGACCAGACCAATCCGCTGGCTGAGCTAACACACAAGCGAAGGCTGAGCGCGTTGGGACCTGGCGGCCTGAGCCGTGAAAGAGCAGGCTTTGAAGTGCGGGATGTACACCACTCCCACTACGGCAGGATTTGCCCCATTGAGACACCAGAAGGACCCAACATCGGTCTGATCGGATCCCTCAGTACTTACGGCCGGGTCAATGAATATGGTTTTATTGAAACGCCCTATCGGCGGGTTGATAAAGAAAAAGGCATTGTCACCGAAGAGATTGATTATCTCACCGCTGACGAAGAGGATGAATGCGTCATTGCCCAGGCAAATGAACGCCTGGATGAAGATGGTAAATTTGTTGAGACCTCTGTCACAGCGCGAGCTGCCGATAAGATTGTGGTGGTTCATGCAGACGAAGTCGATTATATGGATGTATCCCCCAAACAGGTGGTCAGCATCGCTACAGCTTTAATACCGTTTTTGGAAAATGACGATGCTAACCGGGCTCTGATGGGTTCCAACATGCAACGACAGGCTGTGCCTTTGTTGCAAACAGCTTCACCCCTGGTCGGCACTGGTATGGAAGGCAAAGCAGCACGTGATTCCGGTGTGCTGATTCACGCTAAAGAAAGCGGGATTGTAGAAAAGGTAACCGGGGACGAGATTTTGATCCGGAATGAACACGGTATGGTGGATCGCTATCCACTAATTAAGTATCGGCGCTCCAATCAGGGAACCTGCATTAATCAGAAACCGATTGTCACAAGAGGTCAGACAGTTGCGCAAGGTCAAGTCTTAGCAGACGGCCCCTCAACCGATAAAGGGGAACTTGCCCTGGGTAAAAATGTTTTAGTAGCGTTCATGCCCTGGGAGGGTTACAACTACGAAGATGCGATTCTCATCAGCCAAAAACTGGTGAAGGAAGATGTCTTTACTTCGATCCATATTGAGGAGTACGAAGCAGATGCCCGGGATACAAAATTGGGACCAGAAGAAATCACGCGGGATATCCCCAATGTTGGGGAAGAAATTCTAAAAGATCTGGATGCCCGCGGAATCATTCGCATCGGTGCAGAAGTTCGTCCTGGCGATATCCTGGTTGGGAAAGTAACACCCAAAGGCGAGACAGAGCTGACCGCTGAGGAACGCCTGCTGCGAGCAATTTTTGGAGAAAAGGCCCGGGAAGTGCGAGATACCTCCCTGCGCGTTCCCCACGGCGAAAGCGGGATCGTAGTGGATGTGAAAGTATTTACACGGGATAACGGGGATGAATTGTCCCCGGGAATCAACCAGTTGGTCAGGGTATACATTGCCCAGAAACGAAAAATCTCTGAAGGGGATAAAATTGCCGGCCGGCATGGGAATAAGGGTGTTATTGCTCGTATTTTACCAGAGCAGGATATGCCGTTTATGCCTGACGGTACTTCAGTTGAAATCGTACTCAATCCTCTGGGCGTTCCTTCTCGTATGAATATCGGACAGATTCTGGAGACACATCTGGGTTGGGCCGCGAGCATGATGAACATGAAAATGGCCACACCGGTATTTGATGGGCCAACTGAAATTGAAGTCCTGGAAGAACTGAGGAAGGCCGGACTGCCGGCTAACGGGAAAATCCAGCTGTTTGACGGACGGACGGGTCAAGCGTTTGATAACAACATTACAGTTGGCTATGTGTACATGCTCAAACTAGCCCATCTGGTAGATGATAAGATTCATGCACGGTCTACCGGCCCCTACTCTTTGGTCACACAGCAGCCCCTGGGCGGCAAAGCCCAGTTTGGCGGGCAGAGATTTGGGGAAATGGAAGTGTGGGCACTGGAGGCTTATGGTGCGAGCTATACCCTTCAGGAACTGCTGACTGTAAAATCCGATGATGTGGTAGGCCGTGTAAAGACCTACGAATCCATCGTCAAGGGTGAGAATGTACCTGAGCCCGGTGTACCTGAGTCGTTTAAAGTACTGATCAAGGAATTGCAGAGTCTGGCGCTGGATGTACGGATTTTGTCTGAGGATGCAAAGGAAATTGAGATTAAAGAAACCGATGATGATCCTGCCAGCGTGGCTCCAAGCCTGGGTCTGAATATTGACGGAAGAGAGATTGGCGCCGAAGAGGAGGAACGTTCAACGGCTGCTCCACCCAGACCAGCGCGTACTACAGAACCAGAAATGCTCGAAGAAGACGAAGATGCAGAGGATCTTGGCGAAGAGGATGAACTCCTTGACGATGATTCTGATCTTGGGGTTGAAGAAGAGTCGTTGGATTCCATCAAAGAGGATGAAGAAGATACTGACGATGATGGCATTGATGACACCCTTTTCGGTGAGGAAGATGAAGATGATGCTGATGGGGATGAAAGCGACGAAGATTTTCTCCTTGAGGATGATGAGATCCCCGAGCGCGATGAAGAAGAAGCGGATGATGTTGTAACTGATGATGTGGAACCCGTCACTGCAAGGCGCAGTCGTGACGATGATGACGATTTTAAAGAGAAGAAGAAACCCAAAAAGAGCAAGCTTGAGAAGAAACCCAAGAGGGTCATTCCTGAAGAGTACGATGAGGATGAATACGATTTATAGAGTCCAGAGCAGGATGAAGAGATCCTGACTGCACAGGCATTACCAGATAATAGACAAAGGGGGATAATCCTTTGCTGGAACTCAACAATTTTGACTCAATCATGATAGGGCTGGCTTCGCCCGAACAGATACGGGAATGGTCAAAGGGTGAGGTAAAGAAACCGGAAACCATCAACTATCGAACACTAAAACCGGAACGGGAAGGACTGTTTTGCGAGAAGATCTTTGGTCCAACCCGAGACTGGGAGTGTCACTGCGGAAAATACAAACGGGTACGGTATAAAGGGATCATCTGTGATCGCTGCGGAGTCGAGGTTACTCGCTCCAAGGTCAGAAGAGAGCGCCTAGGGCATATTGAACTGGCCGCCTCTGTCTCCCACATTTGGTATTTCAAAGGGATTCCCAGCCGGATCGGGCTGCTGCTGGATATGTCGCCCCGTTCTCTGGAAAGAGTCTTGTATTTTGCCAGCTACATTGTGACCGATCCGGGGGCAGAAACACCACTGATGAAAAAACAGCTATTGTCAGAAGGAGAATACCGGGAAGCCCGCGATAAGTACGGCAGCAGTTTCAAGGCAGGGATGGGCGCTGAAGCAGTCCGGGTTTTACTGGAAGAGATTGATCTGGAGAAACTGGCTGCAGAGCTGCGCAAAGAACTGCGGGAAGTAACGGGACAGCGTAAAGTACGTGCTATTCGCAGGCTGGAAGTTGTGGAAGCGTTCCGCAAATCCAGCACCCGGCCGGAGTGGATGGTGCTGGATGTGATCCCGGTGATCCCGCCCGACCTGCGCCCGCTGGTCCTGTTGGACTCCGGCAACTTCGCCACCAGCGACCTGAACGATCTGTACCGGCGGATCATCAACCGCAACAACCGGCTGAAGAAGC
>CAZDAI010000091.1:0-9240 GCA_964503545.1 uncultured Candidatus Sumerlaeota bacterium | reverse complement strand
TGCGATTCGCGAAGGCGGCCGGACCGTCGGCGCTGGCGTTGTTGCCACCATCGACCTGTAAATTTGAAGATGAAGTATCAACTGGGGCAATCATGCCCTGGTTGATACTGTCTCAGTTCCAATTAGCGATGACGTGAAAGGTTGCTGGTGACTACCAGGTAATTTCCACGGAGTATGCCCGTTCATGAAACAGGGCGCAAAGGAGGTAAGATTCCATGGCAAAACAAAAGATCCGGATCCGGTTGCGTGCTTTTGACCATACTATACTGGATCAGTCTGCTGCAAAGATAGTTGAAACTGCAAAGAGAACCGGTGCTGGGGTTTCCGGACCGATTCCGCTGCCGACAGAAAAGAATATTTACACGATTCTGCGTGCGCCGCACAAATACAAAGATTCCCGGGAGCAATTCGAAATGCGGACTCACAAGCGGCTGATCGACATTACCGAACCAACGCCCAAAACAGTAGATGCGCTGATGAAGCTCGATCTGCCAGCAGGCGTTGACATTGAAATTAAACTTTAAAAACGTGGCCGTAAGTGCCGATTACGATGCGATTCACGGGGAGGTGGCAAATGTGAAAAAAGGGATAATTGGAAAAAAACTGGGCATGACACAGATCTTCGACGAAACCGGTTTGTCAGTACCTGTAACTGTAGTTGAGGCGGGACCGTGTGTTGTTGTGCAGAAGAAAACCAAAGAAACAGACGGTTATGAAGCCCTGCAGGTTGGGTTCGGCACCATAAAAGATAAGCATCTGAACAAGCCGAAAAAAGGTCACTTTGCAAAAGGGAATGTTGAACCGAAGAAGTATGTGCGGGAGCTTAAACTTGAAAACAGCAGTGACTACAACATAGGCGACGTAATCACTGTGGAGCTTTTCGAAAGCGGTGACCTGGTAGATGTAACCGGAACTTCCCGGGGCAAAGGTTTTGCCGGGGCGATCAAACGGTGGGGTTTTGGCCGGGGCCTTATGACTCATGGTTCAAAATACCATAGGCGGACAGGTTCTCTGTCGTCCGGACGTGAACCGTCTCATGTGTTTAAGGGCAGAAAAATGCCTGGGCAGATGGGGAATGTACGCAGAACCGTTCAAAACCTGAAAGTGTTCCGGATTGACCCAGAAAGAAATCTCATTCTTATCCGCGGTTCCGTTCCGGGTAGTAAGGGCGGCCTGCTTCTGATCAGAAGCAGTGTCAAAGTCTGAGATTAGAACATATTAGAGCTCAGTAAGAAAGGAGGCTATGCTATGCCGGTGGTAGCTTTATATAATGTCAAGGGAGAGCAGATTGGCGATATTGAATTAAGCGACCGTGTATTTGCAGCGGAAATCAATCGGTCTCTCGTCCATGAAGTGGTAGTGATGCAGAATGCGAATAAAAGACAAGGGACTGCAGCAACTAAAACCCGAGGAATGGTAAGAGGTGGAGGCCGGAAACCCTGGCGTCAGAAAGGAACCGGTCGGGCTCGTGCGGGTTCAATCCGCTCCCCGATCTGGGTTGGCGGTGGCACGGTATTTGGGCCATCCCCAAGGGATTACTCCTACACCATGCCTAAAAAAGCCAGAAGAGCAGCACTGCGTTCTGCTCTGACTGCCAAGCTTGAGGCAGGCGAAATAGTTGTCATTGATGCTTTGGAAATCAATGGTCCAAAAACAAAACAAGTTGTTGAAGTGTTGAAAAATCTAGGCGTAGAAAAGAAGGCCATGCTGGTTATTGCAGAATATGACAGTTCTGTCTATCTTTCTGCCCGGAATATTCCAGGAGTTAAATCTTCTCCTGCTAGAGAAATCAACGTCTCAGATGTTTTGCATTACGGCAAGCTTATTATTACAAAAGATGCTGTTGCCAAGATTGAGGAGGTGTTGTCATAATGATGCACCCGCATGATATAATTCGGCGCCCGATTATCTCTGAGAAGAGCATGGAGCAAATGAGCGAAAACAAATATGTTTTCATCGTGGACAAGCATGCTAATAAAGCTGAGATTAAAGAGGCTGTTGAAGAAGTATTCAAAGTGAAAGTGCTTAAGGTGAATACCATTCGAAATGCAGGTAAGCCGAAGCGGATGGGCGTCCATAAAGGACATACTCCTGAAAAGAAAAAGGCCATTGTCACTTTGGCCGAAGGAGAGAAAATCGAATTCTTTGAAGGAATGTAATGACAGAATGAACACTGAAAGGAGGGAATGGTAATGGCGGTAAAAAAGTTTAAGCCAACTTCGCCAGGTATCAGGACCATGACCATCTCCACCTTTGATGAGATTACTACAGATAAGCCAGAAAAGTCTTTGCTGGAACCCTTAAAGAAAAAGGGCGGCAGAAATGCTCAAGGGCGTCTGACAGTGCGGCATCAGGGTGGTGGCCATAAAAAACAATACAGGATTATTGATTTTCGCAGAAACAAAGATGGGATTCCGGCCAAAGTAGCTACGATTGAGTACGATCCTAACCGGTCTGCCCGGATTGCGCTTCTACACTATGTGGACGGCGAAAAACGCTACATATTAGCCCCCGCCGGTCTTACAGTTGGAACCAAGGTTCTTTCCGGTGAAGGTGCAGACATTAAAGTTGGAAATGCACTGCCCCTGAGAAATATCCCGTTGGGAACCATCATTCACAACATCGAAGTATACCCTCAGGGCGGCGGCAAGCTGGTTCGTTCTGCTGGTACCTCGGCACAGTTGATGGCAAAAGAAGGTAAATACGCTCAGATTCGAATGCCCTCTGGTGAGATCCGGATGTTCAGTCTGGATTGCCGGGCAACGATTGGTCAGGTTGGCAATATTGATCATGAGAACATCACCATCGGTAAAGCAGGCAAGAGTCGCTGGCTGGGTATTCGACCTTCAGTCCGTGGGGTCACTATGAACCCGGTTGATCATCCCCATGGCGGGGGTGAAGGTAAATCACCCATCGGCCGCAATCCGGTTACTCCCTGGGGTAAACCGGCACTCGGTGCAAAAACTCGCGGTAAGAAACGTTCGGACCGCATGATTGTTCGGCGTCGCAAATAGTTAAAAGTTCTCAGGATAGAGAAAGGAGGACTGGATAATGAGCAGGTCATTGAAGAAGGGGCCGTTTATTGATGAAAGTTTGTTGAAAAAAGTCGAAGCCATGAATGACAAAAAAGATAAGAAAGTCATTAAAACATGGTCCCGACGTTCGACAATACTGCCCATCATGATCGGACATACCATAGCTGTTCACGATGGCAGAAAACATGTACCGGTCTATGTTACAGAAGAAATGGTAGGGCATAAACTAGGTGAATTTGCGCCAACCCGTCTGTTCCGCGGACATGGTGCGCATACTGAGAGATCCACATCACTGAAATAGCCTCGTAATGATGATTAGGGGAGGAGGGTAACCGATGCAGACAAGAGCCGTTGCAAAATATGTTCGCATTGCCCCCAGAAAGGTCCGAATTGTCGTTGACCTGATCAGAGGCAAAGGTGTGGACGAAGCTCTTTCAATACTGAAGTATACACCCAAAGCAGCATCCGTTGTGCTGACAAAAGTTGTATCCTCAGCAGCCGCAAATGCGGAAAACAATTTTGATCTGAACAGATCAGATCTGGTAATAAGCGAAGCGTATGTCGATCAGGGGCCAACCCTCAAGCGGGTCCATCCGCGTTCGAGGGGACAGGCGTTCCGGATCAACAAAAAAACCAGTCACATCACGGTTGTAGTCGGAGAGAAAAAGGAGGGATAACGAGTGGGTCAAAAGATACATCCGAAGGGATTTAGAATCGGTGTTATCAAGGACTGGGATGCAAAGTGGTTTGCCACGAAGAAAGATTACGCAGACTACCTCCTTGAGGACATTAAAGTCAGAGAGTACATTAAAGAAAAACTGTACCTGGCCAGTGTGCCCCGTATCGAAATCGAAAGATCCGCCAACCGCCTGAAAGTCACCGTGCATACAGCCAAACCGGGCATGGTTATCGGGCGTGGTGGATCAGGAGTTGAAACACTGCGCAAAGAGCTTGAAAAAATGACAGGCAAGCAAGTTAATATCAACATCAATGAAGTTAAGGCTCCCGAGATGGATGCACAATTGGTTGCAGAAAACATTGCAGCGCAGCTGGAGAAGCGGACTTCTTTCCGTCGTGCTATGAAACAGGCTGTTGGCCGGACGATGAAGTCGCGCGCTTTAGGTATTAAAGTACTGTGCTCAGGTCGTCTGGGTGGCGCTGAGATAGCCCGCTCTGAGGGCTATCATGAAGGTACCGTACCATTGCAGACCCTGAGAGCAGATATTGACTATGGTTTTGCTGAAGCAAAAACTACATACGGCAGAATTGGCGTTAAGGTATGGATATACCGCGGACAGATTCTTCCGGAAGCTAAAAAGATAGCAGCTGCGGAGGGAGGTAAGTAATCATGTTGATGCCCAAACGAGTGAAACACAGAAAAGTGCACAGAGGCAGTATGAAAGGCAGGGCGCACCGTGGTTCAACCATTGCCTACGGTGAGTACGCAATACAGGCAGCTGATTCTTGTTGGATAACAAGCCAACAGATTGAAGCTGCTCGTGTAGCTATGACACGTTCAATAAAAAGGGGCGGGAAAGTCTGGATTCGTATTTTCCCAGACAAACCGGTAACAGCAAAACCTGCTGAAACGAGGATGGGAAGCGGAAAAGGAGCGCCTGAGTACTGGGTAGCTGTTGTAAAGCCCGGTCGGATTCTTTTTGAATTGAGTGGTGTTCCCGAAGAAACAGCCCGTGAAGCATTACGGCTGGCCTCCCATAAGCTGCCTATCAAGACAAAATTCCTGAAGAGGGAAGATTTAGGTGGTGAAGCGCAGTGAAAGTAAAGGAAATTAGAGATATGTCCAATGATGAGCTGACCAGAAAGCTCAAAGACATGAAGGAAGAACTGTTTAACCTCCGGTTTCAGGCTGCAACAGGTCAGTTGGAAAACCCAATGCGCATTCCGGAAGTGCGAAAGAGCATCGCCCGGATCAAGACCATTATGCGCGAAAGGGAAATCCAAACGCTGGCAAAACAGGCGTAACATATCCCTGATCCAGAGCAGAGCACAAGAAAGGAGGCACCGGTGGTGGAAGAGAGAAATAAACGCAAAGTGACTGAAGGAGTCGTCGTCAGCGATAAAATGGATAAGACCGTGGTGATGCAGGTGCAGACACTTGTAAAACACCCGCTGTATGGCAAGGTTATGAAGAGGACTAAAAAGTTCAAAGTGCACGATGAAAACAATGAGTGCAAAATTGGTGATAGAATCAAAGCAATGGAAACAAGACCGCTGAGCAAAGATAAAAGATGGCGCCTTGTCGAAATTTTGAAAAAAGCTGAGTAATCCGTATAGTGTCTAAGAGTTGCTGAAAGGAGGGGTACTGATGATTCAGGCCCAGACGATTCTTAATGTCGCTGACAATACTGGCGCAAAACGGCTGATGTGCATCCGTGTTTTAGGCGGATCCGTGCGCAAATACGCCAATATTGGGGATGTAATAATTGCTTCCGTTAAAGAAGCTACGCCCGGCGGCGTGGTAAAGAAAGGTGATGTGGTCCGCGCGGTTGTGGTCAGATCTGCCAAAGGTCTTTCCCGTCCAGATGGTTCACACATCAACTTTGATGAGAATGCTGCAGTTGTGATCAATGACCAGAATGCACCGCGAGGTACGCGTGTATTTGGTCCTGTGGCAAGAGAATTGCGTGAAAAAGATTTTATGAAAATTGTGTCACTGGCACCGGAAGTTATCTGATGGATTGAGAGGAGGTCAGAAAATATGACCCAGAAGAAACTGCACGTGAAAAAGGGAGATACTGTCATTATCACGGCAGGTAAAGATAAAGGGAAAAAGGGAAAAGTCCTGTCAGCCTCGCCAAAAGAAGATCGAGTTGTCGTTGAAGGAGTCAATATGGTAAAGAGGCACACGAAGCCAACGCAGAAAGTTATGCAGGGCGGTATCATTGAAAAAGCATCCCCTGTTCACTGTTCGAATGTGATGCTTGTGTGCAGCCGTTGCGGAAAACCTTCGCGAACTGGTATGAAAGTCCTGGAAAACGGCCAGATCGTCCGCATGTGTAAAAAATGTGGAGAGGTAATTGATAAGTAAGTGTTCGAAGGGAGGTAAAAACGTGAATAGGCTGCAAGATAAATACCAGAATGAAGTTGTTCCAGCTTTGATGCAAAGATTCGCATACGGCAATCAAATGGAAGTGCCGAAACTGGAAAAGATCGTTGTCAATATGGGCGTTGGTGCTGCCATTCAGGAAGCAAAGGCGCTGGATTCTGCGGTCTCCGATTTGGCAAAGATCACCGGACAGAAGCCTGTGGTTACCAAAGCGAGAAAGTCCATCGCAAACTTCAAATTGCGAGAAGGTATGTCAATTGGCTGCAAAGTGACTTTGCGCGGAACGAGAATGTATGAATTTTTCGATCGCCTTGTCAGCATTGCGCTGCCCAGGGTGCGTGACTTCAGAGGAGTTTCGGCCAGTTCTTTTGACGGCCGCGGAAACTATACGCTTGGTGTGAAAGAACAGTTAATTTTCCCGGAAATCGAGTACGACAAGGTGGAAAGAGTCCAGGGAATGGACATTGTCATCGTGACCACGGCCAAAACGGATGAAGAATCGAAAGAGTTTCTTCGCCTGATGGGAATGCCTTTCCGGGAGCAGCAGTAGTTGAAATAGCCACGGAGGAGGGGAAAATATGGCCAGAAAAGGTCTTTTGGAAAAATGGAAAGAGGAACCGAAATTCAAAGTCAGATTTCATAATCGCTGCCGTGTCTGTGGCAGACCACATGCTTATCTTCGCAAGTTCGGCATGTGCAGAATATGTTTCCGTGAATATGCACACCGCGGCGAAATCCCGGGTGTACGGAAAGCAAGCTGGTAGTAAAATACCAAGGAAGGGGGGATTAAGCGATGGTTATGACTGATCCTATCGCTGATATGCTAACGAGAATTAGAAATGCCAACATGGTGAAACATGACTTGGTAGAATTCCCGGCTTCTAATATGAAAAAGGCAGTTTTGGATTTGCTCAAGATCGAGGGCTTCATCCATAACTACGAATACATTGAAGATAGCAAACAGGGAATCCTGCGGGTTCGGATGAAATACGGTCCGGATCGGGAGAAAGTAATTACCGGATTGAAGAGAATCAGTAAACCTGGACTGCGAGTATATGCAAAAAGAGATGAAATCCCGAGAGTTTTGGGTGGGTTGGGCATTGCTGTCCTGTCTACTTCCAAGGGAATCATGACGGACAAGCAGGCTCGCAAAGAAGGTGTCGGTGGCGAAGTAATCTGCTATGTCTGGTAAAAGGGGGGTGCTGAGATGTCACGAATAGGCAGAAAACCAATTGAGATTCCTGGTGGCGTAACCGTCGAGATCGTTGATAACAACATCAAAGTGGCTGGCCCGAAGGGAGAGCTTCAGAGATCAATTCATCGCGAGATGATTGCTGAAGTGGAAGAAAGTCAAATCGTTGTAAAACGGCCCAGTGAGAACAAAAAGCACAAGGCGCTGCACGGTCTTACCCGAACCCTGATTGCCAACATGGTGGAAGGCGTAACAAACGGCTTCAGCAAAACCCTGGTTCTATCAGGTGTAGGATATCGAGCATCCAAACAGGGGAATAAACTGGTCCTGGCAATCGGTTATTCCAAGCCGGTGGAAGTTGAAGAGCCGGAAGGCATAGAGTTTGAGGTAACCAACCCGATCACAATCGTGGTGAAGGGGATAAATAAAGAACTCGTGGGAGAAACAGCTGCATTCATCCGTCAGACTCGTGATCCTGATCCCTACAGGGAAAAAGGTGTCAAATACGCTGGGGAATTCATTCAGCGCAAAGCTGGAAAAGCCGGCAAATAATCGGGTTAGCAGCGTAATTCAGGAAAGGAGTGAGTCCGGATGCTTAAAAAATTGGATCGGGAAGTATCCCGCAGAAAAAGACGAACTCGCGTTCGTGCAAAAATATCGGGAACCGCAGAGCGTCCCCGCCTGAGTATTTTCAGAAGCAGCAAGCACATCTATGCTCAAGTGATTGATGATCTGGCCGGCGCTACATTGGTTGCAGCATCCACACTTGATAAAGATCTGGCCGGACAGCTGGAATCCACTTGCAACACTGAAGCTGCGAAAGCGGTCGGTGTTCTAGTCGGCAAGAAAGCATTGGCAAAAGGGATCAATAAAGTGGTTTTTGATCGAGGTGGCTACAACTATCACGGTCGAGTTGCTGCTCTTGCCGATGGCGCCAGAGAAGCGGGCCTTGAATTTTAGTTGATTTATGCTGAGGAAAAGGAGGGTGAACGATGAAGCGAATTGATCCGAGCCAGCTCGAACTGACAGAACGGGTTGTTACCGTCAATCGAGTGGCGAAGGTTGTAAAGGGTGGACGTCGATTCAGCTTCAGTGCTTTGGTAGTCGTCGGCGATGGCAATGGCCATGTAGGCGCTGGTTTGGGCAAAGCACTTGAAGTGCCTGAAGCAATCCGCAAAGGCGTTGAAGATGCAAAGAAGAATCTCATCAATGTTCCTATGAGAGGAACAACCATACCGCATGGGATTATCGGTAATTACGGTGCCGGCAGTGTTCTTCTGAAGCCTGCATCAGAAGGTACAGGAGTTATTGCTGGCGGTCCGGTCCGTGCAGTTATGGAGTCAGCGGGAATTAGAGATATACTGACAAAATCCTTAGGCTCATCCAATGCGAATAACATGGTATATGCAGCCATCGACGCTCTGAAGAACATCAAACGGATTGAAGATGTTGCCAGACTCCGTGGACGGTCTGTTGAAGAGCTATTGGGTTAGGGGGTACAAAAAATGGCTCAGAAATTGAAAATTACTTTAGTTAGAAGTCTGATCAGTCGTCCAGAAAACCAAAGAGCAGTTGTGAAAGCTTTGGGTCTACGCAAACTGCATCAGTCGGTCATTCATGAGAATTCGCCGCAGATTGCCGGTATGGTAAGGAAAGTTAATCATTTACTTGCTGTAGAAGAAGTTGAAGCATAAAGGCAATAGGCAGTATGAAACATTCAACAAAGGAGGTGCTTGAGATGAAGCTGCACGAATTAGCACCTGCACCTGGAGCAAAAAAGTCCCGTAAAAGAGTGGGACGAGGTGTTGGGTCCGGGTTAGGAAAAACTTCAGGGCGAGGTCACAAGGGACAGAAGTCCCGATCTGGTGGAGGCGTGCGTTTGGGCTTTGAAGGCGGTCAGATGCCGATCCAGAGAAGACTTCCCAAAAGAGGATTCAGCAATCATC
>CAZDAI010000090.1:0-9304 GCA_964503545.1 uncultured Candidatus Sumerlaeota bacterium | reverse complement strand
AAATAATGAAAAGTTTTAGAAAGTCCATTGTGATTCCTCCAAAGGAAAAATAAAAGAACATGTTGCAGAATTCTAATCGGAGTGGAGTTAATCCATACCCTACAATAATACCGCAAAAGCAAAGACATGCAAAGACAATATACTCTTCATCTTATAGTGTTGTAGCATAAGATCCAATACGACCCATTATATCCAATCATACTAAGTACGGTAAACATTTAAAAACTCCTCATGCAGCCCAGACATGGACGTCATAAGGAGTTTATCGATAATCTTTTGTACCTCTACCTCTGGCGGCTTCTGTTGCCATTACTGCTGTCATCACTCGGTTTTACGGTCTCAACTGCATCAATCAGCCTGCACATTCCATCGGGGGAAATTTCCTTCCTGCACATTTTCCGAAATAAGTTTGCCCAAAAAGTAATCGGATAATGTCCCATATATTCCATGATTTCATCATTGATGATCTGCTTCAGGAAAGAATGCTCGTCGATTTCAATTTCCTGGTTATCATCGGTCTCATCTTCTGACTTCTGATCACCGATAAGAATGTAATCAAGATCAGCGTCCAAAGTTTTTGCAAGCAAAATGACATCTTCTATGGAGAGCTCAATTTTCTCATCACTTTCAAGTCTTGCAAGCAATTCTGAATCCATTCCGGTAAGGTAGGCTAGTTTATCCAGTTCATAGCCTCTGCGCATTCTCATCTTTCTGATTCTGGTACCTAGAGTACTCATCAAGTATCCTCCCTACTTCTACAATTCCAGTTTTGCAATATCCGAGTTTTTGCCGACAACAACCATAATGTCGTCAGGCATGATTGTATCACTGGCTTGCGGTGAGACAATAATCTCTTCACCACGCTTTATGGCAATAATGTTCACTCCGTATTGGGCACGCGCGTTTAGAACCGCCAAACTCTTGCCTTTGAAGAAATACGGCACAGATAATTCAACGATGCTGTATTCTGGAGAAAGCTCAATAAAATCGACAATATTGGATGTTAATATACTCTTTGCCAGACGAGCACCCATATCTCTTTCTGGATATACGACACGATCTGCACCGGCCTTTTCCAGAATACGACCGTGTGTATGACTTTGCGCTTTCGCAATTACATTGCCGACGCCCAAATCTTTGAGAGATAATGTAATAATAACACTCGCCTGAATATCAGTACCAATAGCTACCACAACGAAATCAAAATTCTTCAACCCCAAGGACTTTAATGTTGCTTCGTCCGTTGCATCTGCCTGAACTGCATAAGTTGCTGTTTCAGCAGCATGATGAACCTGCTTTTCATCGATATCTACAGCTAATACCTCACAACCGCCAAAACTGCACAAGTTGCGAACTACACTCATGCCAAACCTTCCTAATCCTATTACTGCAACTTGCTTCATTATCACAAATCCTCCGTTCGTTCTGATAAAATTTGCCAAAAACAAACCCCCGTGGGTATCACAGGGAAAACGAAACACAATAGCAGGATATTGTGTTTGCCTGTACTCGCCACGCTTACGAAGTTAGCTGTCGGATTCGGACAGTTACAGTCTGCCCTACGCCCACAAACAGGCGATTCACCCCAAAATGTTCGGTTCCTCCGCTCTATAAAGATTCAGCGTTCCAGTTTTCATCTATTCCCCATTGTATCACGCCAGAAAGCGTTTGCAAATGCACTGGGGAGCCATTCTACGACCCTTTGTGCAAATGTAATTAATTCAATGAATATATCAGCCATAACCCTTGTTAACCTCTATCATTCGCCCAATAGCGCCGGTTTCCTTCCTACTCATCTGTACACTTATCTCACTTTTTCCAGAATGACGGCATAACAAGGATCAATATAGTATATATTTCCAATCGGCCGAGAAGCATGCTAAGTGTCAGTATGATCTTTGTAAAATCGGTTAAAGCTGCATAGTTTTGCGCAGGTCCTACTAAGCCTAACCCGGGGCCAATATTACCGATCGTTGCTGCGACTGCCGAAGTGCTGCTGATCAAGTCCATTCCCTGGGTTGTAAGCAAGACGCTAAAGAAGCAAAACAACAGCATATAAAGAAGTACAAAACCAACAACATTCTGCATTACAGCATCGGGTACAGTTTTTCCGCCGACTCGAATTGGTATCACAGCACGAGGATGAATGAGTTTGCTGATCTCCCGATTAACATATTTTAGAATCAGCAAGATCCGGATCTGCTTGATCGCTCCCCCCGTAGATCCAGCAGAGCCGCCGATAAACATCAGAAGAAACAGTATGATCTTGCTTAAGGTAGGCCACAACTCATAATCAACGGTTGTAAACCCGGTGGTTGTGACTATGGAAGCAACCTGAAATACCGAATCTCGAATCCCCTTGACTGCAAATCCTTCATAGTAAGGCAGGGTATTGAAAATGATAACCAGTGAAGCGATTCCGGCGACAACCATGTAAAACTGAAACTCAGAATCTTTAAAAATGCTGAAGATATTCTTATTAAATATGCCATAAAACAATGCAAAATTGGTACCTGCCAGGAACATAAATACAATAATGATCCATTCGGCAGCTGGATTTTGAAACCCGGCAATGGAAGCATTCAGCGTGGAAAATCCGCCTGTCCCCATGGTGGCAAATGTGTGTGTTATGGCATCAAACAATGATAAGCCGGCAATTGCCAGCAACAGACATTCGGCAAGACTGATGGCAAAATAGATGATATAAAGAAGTTTTGCTGTTTGACCAATGCGCGGCACAAGTTTTCCCGGCGAAGGGCCAGGGCTTTCAGCTTTGAATACCTGAACGGTCCCCATTCCTAAAGCTGGTAGAAGTGCCAGTGTAAACACCAGGATGCCCATGCCACCCAGCCAGTGAGTAAAAGAACGCCAGAACAGGATACTTCGGGGCAAGATCTCAATATTTGTGAGAATTGTTGCTCCTGTAGTTGTGAAACCTGAAGTGGTTTCAAAAACTGCATCAATGAAACTGGGTATCGCGCCGCTGAAAACAAAAGGTAATGCACCGAAAACAGAAAAAAATATCCAACCCAATCCTACGATCATAAACCCTTCCCGATAGCGGATCATACTGCGCCTTGTGTTTCGAGTTGTTGCAACAAATGCAACTCCTACGATTAGAATAAGCAATATCGTATATAAAAATGGCTGGATCCCTTCCTGATAATATGCAGCCAACCCCAGAGAAGGAAGCATCGTTGCAGCTTCAACGAGTAGTAAAAGGCCGAGTGTTCTTAAGACGATCCCAAGCTCCATCAGATTCCTTCCTCTCTCTCTTTCTGTCAATGAAAATATTATTCACTCGTTCCACCTCATCCGAACTGCAGAACACAATCACTCGATCATCTTCTTTGATTCTATCTTCGCCTCCTGGAATAATAACCTCATTATTCGAAACTATGGCCGTGATGATCGCTTCCTTAGGTAATCCCAAGTCTTTGATAGGAACACCAATTACTTTCGAAGGAGTATGGATATAGAATTCCATGATCTGTGCCTGACCACCGGATAAAAGGAAAAGCGACAATATTTCGCCCCCGCGGACAAATCGCAGTATTTCACCGGCCGTAATAACACTCGGAGTAACGATGGCATCAAGGCCAATTTCTTCTACCAAAGGAATGTAGCTGGTACGGTTGACTTTGGATACAACTTTTCGTGCGCCGAGTTGTTTTGCCAGCAGCCCAATGAGAATATTTACTTCATCAATACCCGTGACGGCGATGAAAACATCCATCGCAGTAATATTTTCAGCTTTTAACAATTCTACATCAGTCCCATCCCCTTCTATAACCAGCGTATGGGGAAGATCCTCAGATAATGTCCTTGCTCTGGTTCCATCTCTTTCGATGAGCTTGACATTGATTCCCAAGCGGTGCAGATTAAGAGCCAGGTAACTGGCTACTCTACTGCCTCCGACAATCATTACATTCCGTGCTTTTCGCGGTGTTTTGCCAATAAACTTGCTGAATTCAACAATATCTTGCCGCTTACCGACCAAGTAAATATCATCACCTACTTGAAGTTCATCGTCTCCTTTGGGTATCACGATTTTACCATCGCGCAAAATTGCAGCGATTAGGACATTCTTAAAGCGTTTAATATCTCGCAAGGGGGTGTCAACCAAAGGGTTGCCCGTTTCAATGGGCAATTCTGCCATTTGCACCTTCCCTTGTGCGAAATCTTCACTTTGACCTGCTGGAGAGAAAGTCAGTAGTCGTGTGATCTCACTAGCAGTAGAGCTGTCAGGGTTGATCATCAAGTCAATGGACATCTGCTCTTTTGTAACGGCAAGGTCACGGGCATATTCCGGTTTGCGCACGCGGGCAATCGTTCGGCCACAGCCGAGGTTCTTCGCTGACATACAGGCCAACATATTCCCCTCATCACTGTCAGTAACTGCAATAAGGATATCATCCTTTGTTAATTCAAGTTCTTTAAGCGGTGTGCCCGTCAAGCCGTTTGCAAAGATGGTCATAACGTCCAGATGGTCGCTGACCCGGTTCAGGGTTTCCTCATCATTATCAATAACAACGATATCATAGGATTCATCTGATAGTGATTCAGCAATCTGATAACCAACCTTGCCCGCTCCAACAATAATGATGCGCATTGTCTTGCCTCCTATGTTTTATAACTTCAATGATAGCCCAGTGGCCCATAATTCGACCATATAATTCAGGACTTGTTTGTAAAGCGTATCATCTGTCAATTCGACTGCAAGCAGTGATGTTCTTTGGTGATCAGTAGTAAAAACAGAAACGAGAATAGCCGATCCATTGCCCACAATAATATCATGAACCGCGTGACCGGTAATGCGAACTTCAGCTCCACTGCGGCTGGCGCGGGCTCTAAAAAGCATACCTACGGCCGATACAGAAGGCATCATGATATTAAAGTGTTCTAACATTAGATCTTTTCTTGCTTCTGTGAATATCATACCTAAAAAGCTGCTCATATTACTCCCGGAGATATAAACTTCTCCTGTACTGCAGGTGCCAAAACGCGCTCTTATCCGTTCAAGCAGCTCTTCCAGGGATGTGATTAAAGGATCGCCACCGGGATGCACTTTCATGCACTCGCCCCCAATTAATGTGTTGCTGAATTGAAAGTTAGCTTACTTAACGTATCACAGGTAATCATTGGATTCAAGATTAGCATGCAAAATATATTGCTCATTAGATACAGCTACGGCAAATTTCTATATTGACTGATGCCAGCTACCTGGCTAACCGGAAGAACAAAGGCGATCCCTTTTCCGGGAATATCTAGTTCGGCAGATTCTGAGATCGCTGCCAGTACCTCTGCTGTATGTTCCTTTTCAATCAGGGTTAGAACAATTTCCTTCTCTGGTTCAATTGGAATCCCTAACAGTTTTGCTTTTTCATGAATTCCCGTACCGCGGCCGCAGATGATCGTACCTCCACGGGCTCCAGCCCCCTTGGTAGCGTTCACTACTTTTTCACTGTCTCCTCGGTTAACAATTGTGAAAATAACTTCATAAATTCCTGTTGAGCTCATCGTGGCGACCCCCCCCTTCTCTTCCATGTGCACGACCCCGATACAGGCGGCAGCATCGAGGGCAAACAAAATCCCTTGATTCGGCTTATTAAGCTGCAAAACAGTCACAATCTCATGAATCACACTTTCGGCAATATCATCCAAAACCAGTATCAATACAATCTCTTTTTCCAGGTCAAAATCCAATGAAAAAATGCTTCTCTTTCCCGTATCCGTGCCCTGGGCAAAAATAACCGTTGCACCTTCCGCTCCCTTGCTTTTTGCAGCCTTGATTACCTTATCAGCTCTGCCCTTTTTCACAATTGTTACGATGACTTTCTGCAGCAAGCATACATTCTCGCTCAATGTCCTTCTCCTTTCTGCCAAATAGCAGTCCTAGCACCAAAACTGCTAAGATCGGTGCCAAAGCCACCAAACTGATCATGCCGAAACCATCGATCAAAGGATCACTCCCGGGGGTAGCGCTCGATACGCCAATGGCTAGTGCCAGAATAAAAGTAACCGTCATCGGCCCGGTAGCAACACCACCCGAATCAAAAGCAATGGCAACAAATTGCTCTGATGAACGCCAGCTAATGATAAAAGCAATCGTGTAACCGCAAATCAGCACGATCCACAGCGGAAATCCATAAATAATGCGCGCCATGGACATAGCAATTGCTGCTGCTACACCAATTGACATCGTATACAATAATATTTTTTCAGGAATAAAGCCACTTGTGACCTTATTCACTTCATAGGTTAAGACCCGCACAGCGGGTTCTGCGTAAGTTGAAACAAAGCCTAACAAGGCGCCGATGATAATAATGACAAAAGCATATGAGGATTCCCCAAGAGCTGCACCAACGCGCTGACCAACAGGTAAAAACCCGACATGCACCCCGTGCAAGAAAAGAGCGATACCGATCCATGTCAGAAACAAACCCATCAGCATTCTTGCCATCATTTCCTTCGAAACTTTAAGCAGATTCATTTGCAATATGATCAAAATAGCCAGCAGTGGAAATATTGCCAACCCAGCCTCTCGAAAAGAATCACCAATCCCAGCAAAAAGCATGACCATCATCCAAAGATCACCCCCAAAATCATGATGGCCAAGACTGGACCGACGGATGCTAACGCAACCATTCCAAAACCTTCGGATGACGCCCGTCGTGAGCCTAAAACATTGACAACCCCGACGCCCAATGACAAGATAAATGGCACTGTAATGGGGCCTGTGGTCACACCCCCCGCATCAAAAGACACCGAAAAAAACTGCGGAGGAACAAAAAATGCGAGCATCAGCACAACCAAATAACTTCCTAACAGCAAGTTGCGGATTGGAATATTGTAGATGATGCGCACAAGGGCAAGTGCAACAAAGAGGGCCACTCCAATGCCAACGCATAAGACCATGAGACTCTGGGGAATTGACCCAGCGGATGCCATGTCCACTTGTGAAGCCAATACACGAACATCCGGCTCTGCCACAGTGATGACCAGCCCCAAGAGGAAACCAAATACCAATACCAGACTGATCCGATTTGTTTTCGGTAGAGCAGCGCCAACGATTTCACCAAAAGGCAGGAGACCAATCTGAGCACCCAGCAAAAAAAGTACAAAACCCAAAACAACAAAAACTAGACCCCCTGAAAAGCGTACAAGTGCTTCTCGAGGAATATCCAAAACGAGGATTAGTATGTACACCACAAGCGATACAGGTAATATGGCTAGCAGGACTTCAGCAAATGTGTCTCGGATCTTTTCCATAAGCCCCTCCTGCGTCAGATTATGGGTATATATTTGACAAAATCATCCGTTTACCTGCCCTATATGATTACCCCTTCATCAGCTTCGGTAACAAACGAACAGACAGAGTTTACCTCTGTCTGAAAGTTAAGTTCCGATTATGTCGCGATCTCTATTCGTTCAATTCCTTACGTTCACCTGTTACCATGTAGATGACCCATTCAGACAGATTGGTCACATGGTCTGCTACTCGCTCAAGGTATTGGGCAACAAACAGAAGATACGTTGCCTGGGTAATGGTGCGGGGGTCTTCCATCATAATCAGAAGCAGTTCCCGGAAAATCTGGGAATATAGATTGTCCACATCATCATCGCGCCGAGAGACCTCCTCGGCTAATTCAATGTCTCCATCCACAAAGGCAGTTAGCACATCGTGAATCATTGACTCAGCTATCTCAGCCATCCGTGGAATATCAATCAAAGGCTTAATCAGAGGTTGCCCGTCCAAACGAACCGTTACTTTTGCAATATCTGAGGCGTGATCTGCAATCCGTTCGAGGTCAGTAATAATCTTTAAGGCCGTACCAATCGCCCGCAGATCACTGGCCATCGGCTGCTGCAGTGCTAACAGCCTCAAACAGCGCTTCTCAATGTCATGCTCCATATCATCGATAATGTCATCTTCGTCAATAATCCTTTTTGCCAGTTCAATGTCCTTTTTTGCCAATGATTCGACGGATCGAATGATGGATCTTTCCACCAGGTGCCCCATCTTGAGCAAATCATTGCGCAGTGATTCAACTTCCTCTTTATATGACTGACGCGTCATGATCATCCCTCCATTTATCAATGAGCATCCTATTTCGCTGCACATGTGCAGGTTATCCTCTTTGCTCCTTTTGATATATTGGCAAAAGCACTGCCATTTTCCTGCTTCTCGCATGTTTTCTCGGATTCTTTTTCATTTGCGATCATGCACACAGGGAATCTCAACCAAATTTGCCGGTGATGTAGTCATCGGTGCGACGATCTTGCGGTCGGGTAAACAAACTTTCAGTGACACCGGTTTCAACGATTTCACCATGGAGGAAAAACGCGGTTGTATCTGAAATGCGGGCAGCCTGCTGCATATTATGGGTAACAATGACAATGGTAAAATGCTCTTTCAAATCCAGCAACAGATCCTCGATTCGCTGTGTTGCAATCGGATCCAAGGCGGAAGTCGGCTCATCCATCAGGAGTACATCCGGCTCTACAGCCAATACCCGGGCTATGCACAAGCGCTGCTGCTGACCACCTGAGAGGCGTAACGCTGAACGGTTCAGATCGTCCTTTACTTCATCCCATAGTGCCGCTTCCCGCAAACTCTTCTCGACAATCGCATCCAGCTTCCGTTTATCTCGCATGCCATGGATGCGAGGTCCATAGGCAACATTTTCAAAAATTGTTTTGGGGAAAGGATTGGGCTTTTGGAATACCATCCCTACTTTCTTGCGCAGTGCTACCACATCATAGCCGTTTTTGTAGATATTGGTCCCATCCAAAAACACTTCACCC
This sequence comes from uncultured Candidatus Sumerlaeota bacterium, assembly GCA_964503545.1. Taxonomy (GTDB): domain Bacteria; phylum Bacillota; class SLNR01; order SLNR01; family SLNR01; genus JAXGQE01. The sequence continues at coordinate 496 of CAZDAI010000090.1, read as the reverse complement.
TGAATACTCACGGAATCGATTAGGTCATTGAGGCGATTTAAAGTGCGCAAGAAGGTTGATTTTCCACATCCGGACGGACCGATCAGCGCAGTAATTTCCTTTTCTGCTACCGCCAGGGAAACATTTTTCAATGCCTGCTTCTTTCCATAAGATAGATTCAGATTGACAGCTTCCATTTTTATATTATCCATTTCCAAGCCTCCTCTCAGCGGTACATCTTTCTCCGAAAACGTGAGCGTATGATAATCGCCGCCATATTCATCCCTAGAACCATTACCACAAGAACCAGGGCCGTGCCATAGGCAATGGGTCGGACCAAAGCAGGTGAATGGTGCTGGGTTGCCAGGATAAACAAATGATAGGGTAGTGCCATAAACCGGGAGAATATATTTGCTGGCAGTCTGGGGAGAAAAAAAGCTGCTCCGGTAAAGAGAATGGGTGCCGTCTCTCCTGCTGCCCGGGAAAGACCCAGGATTAGTCCTGTCATCATGCCAGG
>CAZDAI010000089.1:0-9305 GCA_964503545.1 uncultured Candidatus Sumerlaeota bacterium | reverse complement strand
GAAGGCAGGTATGCAGATCAGGTCCATTCCGCTCGGCGCAACAAAACCACGTGCAATGGCAACTGCTTTTACTGCTTGATTGAGGGCACCAGCCCCGATTGCCTGAAGCTCTGCACTACCTTTTTCTCGAAGTACACCGGCTAGTGCGCCTGCTACAGAATTGGGACTGGACTTTGCTGACACCTTCAGCACGTCCATTATATTACCTCCCCGACGATATTGGTTTTTTCTTCTATTTTCCAATATTCGATAATATTGCAGTATCTCCTCTTTTCTCTGGCAATTGCCACAAAATTATTGCATATTATGTCATTCCGGAAGATACTCAAATATGCGTTCAATGGATTCAGCCGTGCCGGTTAGTGGATCAATATCGATAATCGCAGCAGAGAAGATCATCAATCCTTTAGCCACCGTAAAACGAGCCGGCATCTGGGTTAAAAAACGCTCCAAAACCGCCTCCTTGCTGACACCGATCACCGAATCTACCGGTCCTGTCATACCAACATCCGTTATATATGCGGTCCCAAGGGGCAGGATACGCTCATCTGCAGTCTGGACATGGGTATGTGTACCAATTACTGCCGATACTTTACCATCCAGATGCCAGCCCATGGCGACTTTTTCCGAAGTTGCCTCTGCATGAAAGTCCACAAGAATCACCGGGGTTACTCTTTTTAATTCCGGCAAAATCTGCTCAATTTTTCGAAAAGGACAGTCTAGATCTCCCATAAATACTCTGCCGGAGGCATTTACCACTGCAATTTTTCCACCACTTGCAACCTGGTAGATGCCATATCCGCGACCAGGTGGATTGCCAGGATAGTTGAGCGGCCGGATGATTCGGTCTTCTAGATCAATAAAATCAAAAATTTCTTTTTTATCCCAAACATGATTGCCCATGGTTAACACATGGACTCCCAATTCAAAAAGCTCTCTGGCAATAGGCAGTGTAATGCCGTTTCCCCCCGCTGCATTTTCACCGTTAGCAATGACAAAATCAATTGCCTGATTCCGGACAATGTTCTCAAGTAAAACACTGACGGCCATTCTGCCCGGTTGACCAACAATGTCACCAATCATCAGCACCCTCATCTGTAACACCCCGCTATTTATTAAATACCATAACCCGTCCTTCTTCTCGAAAAGCGATGAAGTTTCGGTCATGGGTGCCAGACTGCAGGTCCATCAGCATTGAATCGATGATTTCCTCTTGAAGCTGCATTTCTTCTTCGATTGTCGGATCATGTATATCCATGACCAGATGATTAGCAAATGCATCCTGAAGAAGCAAGACAAGGAGGGAGATTTCATCCCGGGATAATGTGCTGATGTATAGAGAAATCTCCATACTGGTAATTTTATCAACACTTTGAACATTAACCTCAACGTGAAAATCCTCACTGCCGTCTAGATGATGGAATGCTTCCAGACTGCTCTTCAATAATTGATTAAAGCCTAGAACACGCTCTGTGCTGATCTCTTCTGATATCAAAAAACCGAAGCGGATCATCTCTCCATGGGGATCATAATTCAGCGAGCTGATCTGAGGATAGCGGATCAAGATGGAGACCAGCAAACTGATCTCATGGGTATAATTTTCCTTTTCCTGTAGCAATCGGCTTATTGTCATGATCAGTCTGCCCTCCCGGTTCATTTTAGATGCCTTATCTTTCCCGTTTTCTTCGTCGTATTTCATTCTTTTCCTGCATTGGTTTGAGAATGAAAACGACTTCTTGCGAAGTCGTTTGTTTTCTGGATTTTTGGGATTTACTTAGCATAATCCACAGCACGTGTTTCGCGTATAACCATTACTTTGATCTGTCCCGGGTATTCCATATCTTCTTCGATTCGTTTTACTATGTCTCGTGCCACTCGGATGGCTGCCGCATCGTCAATCTTGTCAGGTTTTACCATAATGCGAACTTCACGGCCTGCCTGGATAGCGAAGGCTTTTTCGACACCATCAAACGAATCTGCAATCTGTTCTAGTTTCTCCAACCGTTTGATATAGGATTCCAGCGTTTCACGTCTGGCTCCCGGACGAGCTGCTGATATTGCATCAGCGGCCTGGACAAGAACAGCTTCAATGGTTTCCGGTTCTACATCGCCATGATGAGCGGCGATGGCATGGGTGATTTCGCTGCTTTCTTTATACTTTCTTGCCAGCTCTTCACCAATGGTCACATGATTCCCTTCCACTTCGTGGTCAACTGCTTTACCGATATCGTGAAGCAGACCTGCCCTTTTTGCCAGATCCTCCCGAACGCCCAGTTCGGCAGCCATCACTTTTGCCAGATGTGCCACTTCAATGGAGTGTTTTAATACATTCTGCCCGTAGCTGGTTCTGAATTTTAACCGGCCCAGGAGTTTCACTAGTTCAGGATGCAGACCGTGAACACCTGCTTCAAAAGTTGCCTGTTCCCCTTCTTCACGAATCTGTACTTCTACTTCTTTTCGTGACTTCTCAACCATCTCTTCGATGCGTGCCGGGTGAATACGCCCGTCTGAAATTAATTTTTCCAGTGCCAGACGAGCAACTTCCCGGCGGATGGGATCGAATCCGGAGATAATGACAGCTTCAGGCGTATCATCGATGATCAGATCGATTCCTGTAAGGGTTTCAAAAGTTCGGATGTTTCTTCCTTCCCGACCAATAATGCGCCCTTTCATTTCATCGTTGGGCAGCTCCACTACAGAAACCGTCGTTTCCACCGCATGATCAGCAGCACAACGCTGGATAGCCAGTGAGATGATATTTTTGGCTTTCTTCTCACCTTCTTCTTTTGCTTTGCTTTCGATATCCTTAATCAGCATGGCTGCTTCATGCTTGATTTCTTCTTCCACATTGGAGAGAAGCAGTTTCCGGGCTTCTTCAGAGGTCAGTCCTGATAGCCTTTCCAGTTCTGCTACCTGTTTTGCTTTCAGGTCATTAATGGATTCGCGGATACGATCAATTTCTTGATCCTTTCGTGCAATGCTTTCTTCTTTTTTCTCCAACGTTTCTACCTTTTTATCAATCGTTTCTTCCTTCTGCTGGAGGCGTCGTTCTACGCGTTGAAGCTCACTGCGACGTTCGCGAACCTCTTTGTCCAGATCGTTACGGGCCTTGTGAACCTCTTCTTTGGATTCCAGTATCGCTTCCCGTTTTATCGCTTCTGCATCTTTCCCAGCTTCTTCAATGATCTTGCGCGCGTTTACTTCAGCTGAATGAATCTTCGCTTCGGCAAGTATTTTTCGAAACAGGAAACCGAGAAAAAATGCTACGGGTACAAGCGCGATTACATACCAGATAATATTTGGATTGTCAATAATATGATTTCACCTCCTGTTATAGACTGTTGTTTTATGGCTAAGTAAATTGTCCCTAATCCAAAAGAGAGCCATCTGAAGCTCATGGCAATTGTTGGAACATGCCGTCGCGAGCAGATGGCGGTCGCTCTTCACTTAATTTTATAACTTTTCTGGAATCATGTCAAGGAGGCAAACACCACAGATATAAATACTTCCGCGTTTTTACCGATTTTTTCCTTGCCTGATTAAAAGTCAATACCTCTCGTCAGTCCGAATCAAAATACTCACCATCAGAATCTGAATCGGGAAGATATTCATGAATGACCCGGTAGATGATCTGATTTGAAAAACCCCGCCGCTGCAAAAAACCATAAATGCGCATTCGCAGGCGATCCAGATCTTTGTTATCTGCCAAATGCCATTGGGTGAGTTTTTTCCGGGCAGCATCTTTGGCTATCTGGTATTCATCGTGATCTGTATGATTATTCTCGACTGTTTCCGTAATTATTTCAGACGATACTCCTTTATTTTTCAATTGCGCAGCAATCATTCTCTTACCGAAATAAGCATGTTTTCGCTTCATCTCTGTATAACGTGCCGCATAATCACGATCATTGAGATACCCTTTGCTGTTAAAATCATCCAGCACACTTTGAATCTCTTCAGATTCAAATCCCTTGTGCTTGAGTTTTCTTCGTAACTCGTCAGCAGTATATGACTTTGCTGATAACAGGTGCAGAGCCGCTGTACGGGCAGAAAGATCAGGGTCAGGTTTCACATGATCACCTCTATGGAAAAGGGAAGGATCATTCCCTTCCCTTGAAGTTTAACTATCAGCTGATTCATCATCGGAAGCTGTTTTGCCCTTTACATTCCCAAGACTCAGTGCTTCACGGATGCGGGTTTCAATCTCATGACTTAGTTCGGGTCGCTGTTTTAGGACTTCTTTCACATTTTCCCGACCCTGGCCGAGTCGCTCGTCCTTATAGGAATACCAGGCACCGCTTTTATCCATGATGCTCAATTCAACAGCAATATCCACCAGGCTGCCTTCCCGGGATATTCCTTCGCCATATATTATATCGAACTCAGCCTGTTTAAAAGGCGGGGCAATCTTATTCTTAACAATTTTAACGCGTGTCCGGTTGCCGATCATATCATTTCCAGATTTGATGGTTTCAATACGTCGCACATCCATTCGTATTGAAGAATAAAACTTCAGTGCTCGGCCTCCAGGTGTTGTTTCGGGATTGCCAAACATTACACCAACTTTCTCGCGAAGCTGATTAATGAAAATTGCAGATGTTCTTGATTTGCTGATGGCTCCAGACAATTTTCGCAGTGCCTGGGACATCAGTCGAGCCTGGAGACCAACATGAGCATCTCCCATATCTCCTTCAAGCTCCGCCCTTGGTACCAAAGCCGCTACCGAGTCCACGACGACAACATCCACCGCTCCGCTGCGCACCAGCGCTTCTGCTATTTCCAGAGCTTGTTCTCCTGTGTCTGGTTGAGAGATGAGCAGATTGTCAATATCCACACCAAGATTTTTTGCGTATTTGGGATCAAGAGCATGTTCTGCATCTATAAATGCTGCGATGCCACCTAACTTCTGCGCTTCTGCGATCACATGCAAAGCAACGGTGGTTTTCCCGGATGATTCAGGGCCAAAAATCTCAATGACCCGGCCTCTGGGAATACCACCGACTCCCAAAGCAATGTCAATGGCCAACGACCCAGTCGGAATGGTATCCACATTCAGTGCTGCTGTAGCCTCACCAAGTTTCATTACAGAACCTTTGCCAAACTGTTTTTCAATCTGAGACAAGGCCATCTCAAGGGCTTTTCGCTTTTCTGTCATCTCCATACCCCTTTCATCTGAACGGCAATCCTGTGCGCCGCCCGCCTGTTGTTTTCAGTATATCATAAGAACATATGTTTGCCTAGTAAAATTCCTATTTTAGAAAATAACAATCCCGCACATTATACTTCGGGCCCGCAGGTGTCAATTCACTGGTAAGTAATTCGACCCGGTTGACTATCATGGATGGTTTAAGCAGGAGTTTCTGTTTTTCGTGGACATTGATTGTTTTCTGGGAAACATTTTTTCTTGCCCGCGCCAGCGTTACATGAGCATGAAATCTCTCCCCATCTTCCAAACCGGTCAGGCCACACCGACGGGCATTGTCTCGAACAATCCTGAATAAATCATAGAGTTGTTGGCTTCCTTCTGTTACGCCCACCCATATAACACGAGGATTCTGCAAATCCGGGAAAGCTCCCAGTCCACCCAGACAGACTTGGAAACCATCGACATCCGCAATCGGTTTTCGTATGTTCGAGCCGAGATCATCCATCGCGCCGTGAGTTTGGTCGCCGAAAAATAACAGTGTAATGTGCATTAGTCCCGGATCCACCCATCGGTAGCCGGTGCACTGATGCTGCAGTTGTATTTGCACACGCTGCAGCTCCGTTTTCAGTTCGGCCGGCAAGGGTATGGCCGCAAAAAATCTGCTGCAAATATCATTCATCTCATCACCTGCTGATCAGGTATTCCCATAGAAGGCGCAGTGCATGCTGCGCTGCTCGCGCACGAATGGATGATCGTTGCCCAGAGTATTGCTGTATTGCGGTTTGGACACCCTCAGGGGTGGCTATGGCGAAGCAGACATAACCCACTGGTTTTTCCGGGCTCCCGCCATCGGGCCCCGCCACTCCAGTAACTGATAATGCAATATCAGTATTACTCATCGCCCTTGCTCCCATAGCCATGCGGGCGGCTGTCTCCTCGCTGACTGCACCAAACTTCTCAATGACTTCGACAGGAACAGCCAAAAGGTCCACCTTTGCCTGATTGCTGTAGCAGACATAGCCTCGGTCAAAATAGCGGGAACTGCCTGGAATATTGGTAATACGGGCAGCAATCAGTCCTCCGGTGCAAGATTCAGCTGTTGCCATGGTTAATCCTGCATCAGCCAGGAGGCGGCCTGTGACAGATTCCAGAGTATCGTCATCGCACCCGTAGACATGTCGGCCAATGCGTTCACGCACCTTATCCTCCAGTTCCGAAATCAGGCGCGATGCCTCAATGCTTGACTTTGCTTTGGCAGTAATGCGAAAAGTGACTTCGCTGCCAGCCAGCGGGGCGATGGTTGGGTTGCTTTGGGAGCGAATCAAATCTTCAATCGCCTCTTCAGCTGCAGATTCTCCCAAACCGCAAAGTTTCAGAACGCGTGATTGAATCACTGATTGCTGATCACCATTTTTTTTGTGCAAATACGGCAGTACTGTACTCTCAAGCATTGGACGCATTTCACGGGGCGGTCCAGGGAGAATCACAACCGTTTTCTGATCTTTTTCAATGATCACTCCCGGCGCAGTGCCGTTCGGATTGGGAATTACAAAACTGCCGACGGGAAACATAGCCTGCTTTTTATTGTTTTGCGGCATTACGCCGCCACGGCGGGTAAACATCTCTTCCAGATGCGCAAGCTCTTTCTCGTCCATAACCATTTCCAGATCTAATTCCATAGCAATGGTCTCTTTGGTCAGGTCATCCATAGTCGGCCCCAACCCACCCGTGGTAAAGATCAGATCAGATCTTCCCAGCGCTTGGCGAAAAACACTGCGCAGTCGCTCGCTATTATCCCCTACAGTAGTATGGTAATACATATCAATTCCCAAGGGGGAAACCAGCTCGGAAATTATTTGGGCATCTGAGTTGACAATTTGCCCCAAAAGCAGTTCGGTACCAACGGATATAATCTCTGCTCTCAATTCTAGTCACTCTCCTCTTAAACTATCCGCTCGAACTCCGTAAAGATCGTATGTGTCTGCATCAAAGATTCTGACATTGACTAACATGCCAACGGAAATATTCTCCCCCTGAATATATACCTGACCATCCACCTCAGGGGCATCGCGGTAACTCCGGCCAGCAAATTTGAAACGTGAACTTTCTGTTTCATCTTCCACAAGTACCTGCATCGTTCTACCAATCAATTTACGATTTGCATCAAGAGTAATGCGCTCCTGACATTCTAGTGCCCGATGATAGCGTTCCTCTTTTATGTCATCAGGCACCTGGTCTGCAAATAATGCAGCCGGCGTACCCTCCTCTTGGGAATAAGCAAAGAATCCAGCTCGATCAAGGCGGATCTCTTCTAAAAATTCCAGCAGTTCATTGAATTGTGCTTCTGTCTCTCCAGGAAAGCCCACTATGAATGTGCTGCGTAAAGCAATATCAGGCACGATGCTGCGCAGCATACGTACCCGCTGGATCATATTTTCTTTACGATCCGGGCGATGCATCGCTTTGAGAATATCCGCACTGGCATGCTGCATTGGGATATCAAGATAATTGCAGATATTCTTCTCCTTGGCGATGATTTCAGCCAATTGGGGGGTGATTCCCTGAGGATATGCGTAAAGTAGTCTCAACCAATTCAGTGTATCGATTTGCGCCAGGCTATGGAGCAATTTCTCCAGCCCGTTTATCTGGCCATGATCTCGTCCGTATTGTGTCACGTCCTGCGCTACGAGAATGATTTCCTGCACTCCGTTTCGGGTTTTTGTGACTATCTCCCGGTAAATGGATTCTTCCGACCGGCTATGCAAGGGGCCGCGTAACTGTGGGATGATGCAATATGAACAACTATGGTTGCAGCCATCGGCAATCTTCACATACGAGGTGTGAGAAGGAGTCAGGCTTACCGTTGGAATGGTATCAGGCAAGACAGCCCCGTACATTCCGGGTGAATGTACTGAAATTACCTGCGAGCCTGGGCTGCACGCTTTAATCACACCTACGATGTTAGGATAATCTCCTGTGCCCACAAGAGCATCGATTTCAGGAATTTCCACCGGCAGTTCTTTTGCATAGCGTTGTGCTAGACAACCGGTTACGATTAAAACTCGGCATTTTCCAGTTCTCTTGTATTCTGCAAGTTCTAAAATCATATCGACTGATTCCCGTTTGGCAGCTTCAATGAAACCGCACGTGTTCACAATTATAATATCTGCCTGGTCTGGGTCCTCCGTATATGCAAAATCTTGATTTGTCAGCAGTTCCACCATCACTTCGGAGTCGACCAGGTTCTTGGCGCAACCCAATGAGACAATGCAGAAATTTCTCATAGTTCCCCCTGTTCTGGCACAATTGTTCCCTTGCCCAATTTCATGGCTATTTGAGGCATTCGGTTGGAAAAACGGTGAATCTTTGTACAACCGGCAGTTTCGGCAAATTTTACAGCACGCACAATGTCCTTTCCAACAAGTTGTGGCAGATGTGCGTCACTGCCTACCGTCACAATCTCAACTCCGGCCTGGATTAGATCATTTAGCTGATCCAGGCTTGGCGACGGCTGGGATAATCCTTTGCGCCAATTGCCCGTATTAATCTCTATCCCTGTGGAAGAGGCTGAAAAAGCGCCCAATACACGATCCCAGACTGGTAGATGTGCCTGGTCAATTTTCTGGCCAAACAGTGAGTAACTGAAGCGTTTATAAAGATCCAGGTGCGCAATGGTATCAAAGAGTCCGCTTTGCACCGCTTCGATTACCAATGTAAAATATAAACGACAGACATCCTCCGGTGACTTTCCGCGGCAAAAATCTCGGCAGTCTTCTGGTACTGCAATGGAGCAGCCCTCCAGACTGTGGACTGCACCGAGAATATAATCAAAGGGATATTCTTCCACGATGGTGCGAATCTCATCGATCACCTCCGGATGATAATCGATTTCCGCACCGGATTTTATACTGAGGCCCTGATTTTCATAGTCTTTCTTTAATACTTCAATATCTTGCAGATACTGTGGAATCCAGTGGTCCTTTACAGACAAATATTTTCCTCTGACCCGAACAAAGCCGTCCAGATGCAACCGTTCCGGCACCAAATCCAGATGCGTTGTAAAGCAAATTTCGTCAAATCCTTTTTTTAGCGCTGCTTCAGCATATTCCCGCATGCTACCATCGGCATCTATGGAATAGTCTGGATGCAAATGATAATC
>CAZDAI010000088.1:0-9313 GCA_964503545.1 uncultured Candidatus Sumerlaeota bacterium | reverse complement strand
ATCTCATTCTCCATTTTTAAGTTGGGCATGAGCCGCAGCCAGACGCGCTACCGGTACCCGGAAGGGAGAGCAGCTGACATAGTCTAAGCCCACCAAGTGGCAGAATTCCACTGAATCCGGATCTCCGCCGTGTTCACCGCAGATACCGATCTTCAGATCCGGACGCTGCTGCCGACCCAGCTTTACACCCATATCCACCAGTTTACCTACGCCCTTGCGGTCCAAAACAGCAAAGGGATTGTTATCCAGGATTTTATCATCCACATAGCGGTGGAGGAATTTACCTTCTGCATCATCCCGGCTGAAGCCAAATGTGGTTTGGGTCAGATCATTGGTGCCAAAGGAGAAGAAGTCCGCGTACCGGGCTACTTCATCGGCGATCAGACATGCCCGGGGCAGCTCAATCATGGTGCCGATAGGATAGTCGCACCGAATGTCGGTTTCTTCCTCAATTTCTGCAACCACCTGCAGGACCATCTCCCGGTTGATGCGCAGCTCTTCTTCGTGCCCAACCAACGGTATCATGATTTCCGGCATCGGATTCAAACCTCTCTTCAGCAGACGCACTGTTGCCATCAGGATGGCACGGATCTGCATCAGATAGATTTCGGGATAGATGATCCCCAATCGACAGCCTCGCAGTCCCAGCATCGGGTTAAATTCAGCCAGTGCCCTGGCTTTGCGCTGGAGTGCCTCCAGTTCTTTGATCTTTTCTGGACTACCGCCTTCCAGTTTCAGAGTCGTGATTTCCACAGCCAGTTCTTCCAGATTGGGCAGGAATTCATGAAGGGGCGGATCCAGCAACCGGATCGTGACCGGCAGGCCATCCATGGCGGAGAGAATTCCTTCAAAGTCTTCCTGCTGGAAGGGCAGGAGTCTATCCAGAGCAGCTTTGCGCTCATCCACAGTTTCTGCCATAATCATTTCCTGCACCACCGGAAGTCGGTCTGCAGCAAAGAACATATGCTCAGTTCGGCACAGGCCGATACCGGCAGCGCCCAGTTCCCGGGCGTTTTTTGCATCATCCGGCGTATCAGCATTGGCTCGAACACCCAGAACACGAATGTCATCAGCCCATTCCAGGATTTCAATGAACTCAGGAGTAAGTTCCGGGTCAATCATGGGGACTTCACCCAGATAGACTTGTCCCAGCGTACCGTCGATGGTAATTACATCACCCGCTTTGACTGTCTTACCCCGCGCCACAAACTCTTTCTTTGCCAGACTGATCTTAACCTCTTCACAGCCGCTGATACAGGGTTTTCCCATTCCCCGGGCAACCACAGCCGCGTGACTGGTCATACCGCCCCGACTGGTCAGAATGCCCTGGGCCGCTACCATTCCATGGATATCATCCGGTGTGGTTTCCGGACGCACCAGAATTACCTTATGCCCTTCATTCGCTTGCTTTTCTGCTTCATCAGCATCGAAAACCACTTTCCCAGAAGCTGCCCCGGGGGATGCCGGCAACCCTTTGGCCATAACTTCCACATGGGCATCGGGATCGATGCGCCGGTGCATCACCTGGTTGATATGATCCGGAGAAACGCGAAGTATAGCTTCCCGCTTATTCAGGATTCCTTCTCCGACAAAATCATGGGCGATCTTTACAGCTGCATTGGCCGTCCGCTTCCCGGAGCGGGTCTGGAGAATGTAGAGTTTGTTACGTTCGATAGTAAATTCAATGTCCTGCACATCCTTATAATGCTCTTCCAGGCGATGACAGATGGCCTGGAATTCCCGGTAGATTTCCGGCATTTCATCTGCCAGGGTAGAGATGGGCTGTGGTGTTCGGGTACCGGCCACTACATCCTCACCCTGTGCATTAATCAGGTATTCCCCGTACAATTGATTGGTGCCATCTGATGGGTTGCGGGTGAAGGCAACCCCGGTACCGCAGTCATCACCCAGATTGCCAAAAACCATCGCCTGAATGTTGACACCGGTGCCCAGGTGATCCGGAATCTTGTTGATTTTCCGGTAGGTGATGGCCCGCTGATTGTTCCAAGATGCAAATACCGCTTCAACAGCCATATTGAGCTGCTCTACGGGATCCTGGGGGAAGGGTTTTCTAGTTCTCTCAATGACCAGGGCCAGATAATCCCGTACCACATTTTTCAACGTTTCTGCAGTCATTTCGGTATCCAGCTTCACGCCTTGCTTTTTCTTTAGGCTTTCGAGAATATCTTCGAACTCATGGTGCTCCATTTTCAGCACAACCCCGCCGAACATCTGGATGAAACGCCGGTAGGAATCATAGGCAAATCGGGGATTGTCTGTCAGTGTTGCCAGGCCTTCCACTGTTTCCTCGTTCAAACCTAAATTCAAAACCGTATCCATCATGCCCGGCATTGAAAAAACAGCTCCGGAACGAACCGATACCAGCAAGGGATTTTCCTTGCTGCCAAATACCTTACCCGTCTGCTGCTCCAAGTCCGTGACATGGGCGGCCAGGCTTTGCGCCAAGCCCTCAGGGAACTTACGATCATTTTCATAGTACTCGTTGCATGCTTCGGTAGTAATGGTAAATCCCGGAGGTACGGGCAGACCAATGGCTGTCATTTCAGCCAGCCCAGCGCCCTTGCCGCCCAGCAGTTCTCTCATGCTGGCATTGCCTTCAGAAAATTTGTAGATATACTTTTTAGCGGTCATACATTTCCCTCCTACTGAATATGTCTAAAATTCTGCCTGCCGTCTCTTCCACTGCTTTATTGGTCACATCAATCACCGGACAGCCGATCCGCTTCATGATTTTATCTGCGTATTCCAGTTCCCGCAGGATGCGGTCCATTTCGGCATATTCAGCCCGAGCCGTAAGTCCCATGGCTTTGAGACGCTCCCGGCGGATCCCGTGGAGCTGATCCGGACTGACTGTCAAACCGATGACCCGGGTGTTGGGGATATCAAAGAGTTCATCCGGCGGCGGGATCTCCGGCACCAGCGGAACATTGGCCACCTTCAGCCGCTTGTGTGCCAGGTACATGCTCAAGGGCGTTTTGGATGTCCGGGACACACCGATTAAAACGATATCCGCTCGTAGCAGCCCGCGGGGATCTTTACCATCGTCATACTTGACGGCAAATTCCACCGCTTCGACTTTGCGAAAGTATTCATCATCGATCTGACGTACCAGACCCGGCTGCAGCCGGGGATTGGCAGACATCTTCAAGGTCACTGCGTCCAGAACCGGCCCCAGGATATCCACGGTAACCACACCCATTTCCCAGCCAGCCCGTTCAATGGCATCCCGTAATTCCGGCAGTACCAGGGTATATACCACCAGGCTGTCTGTTTCCCGCGCCTTTTGCACCAGTTCCCGAATTTGTTCTTCACTGTTAATATATGGTACCCGCTTGATGGCCAGCCCTCCGCCATTGAACTGACTGGCAGCGGCCCGCACCACAAACTCTGCAGTTTCACCGATGGAGTCAGACAGAGCATACACCATAATCCGTGCTCCCTCTGTCTTTTTGATCTCCTTGCCCTCAACCATTGCCTATTCCTCCCTCCGGCCGTCAGCCATATCCACAAACAGACGGGCCAGTGTGGTTTTGGTAATCCTGCCTACTACTTGCCACATTGTTTTCCCCGTTGAGCTGGCTGATTCCTGCTCCAGAGGGCGAACTACCGGCAGCGCATCCACTTCATGCTGCACGATCCGTCGGGCAGCATCATAGACCGTATCGTCCGGTGTCACAGTAATGACATTGGGCATGCGGGTCATAATCACATTCACCGGCATCTGATGCAGATCTGCACCGCCCATCGCCGCTTTCAAAAGGTCTTTTCTCGATACCACTCCTTCCAAAGCGCCCTCTTTACCAACGACAAAAAGGGTGCCGATGTCCTCTAAAAACAGGCTGACGATGGCATCATAGACGCTCAGGTCATCCCGGATGACAAAGGGCATGGACTTGACTTCATCCACCCGGATCTGTCGAATGCGGGAACGGATCAGGTAATCATACTGCTGACCGGCATAAAAATATCCCACCCGGGGTTTGGCCTCCAAAATGTGCGACATGGTGAGGACAGCCAGGTCTGATCGGAGAGCTGCCCTGCTCACAGACAGCTGCTCTGCAATCTGTTCCCCTGTAATGGGTTCCTGCTCTTTGACAATTGTTACAATCTGTTTCTGCCGTGGAGTCAGTTCAATCGTTGCCACCGCCTTTCCCGCAATGTGCTATACTAAATCGGAAACAGACTGATATAGTATATACTATATCAGCGGTCCGATTCCTTCTGCATTGGGGGCAGAAAAGGAAAAAAACATGGTCCAATGAGAAGACCATGTCCTTCTTCTGCAGTTTATTCCCCTGGGAGGCAGATTCGATTCCGGCCAGTTTTTTTGGCCCGATACAGCGCCCGATCAGCCTGCTCAACACATTGATCCGGCGACAGATTGGCACTCCCCAGGCATACCCCGCCAGAAACAGTTACCTGCAGAATGCCGTCTGGCAAAGACAAGGTGGACTGATTCACCAGGTGCCGCATACGGTCTGCAATGTCCAAAAGATCCTGCTCGCTGACAGATGATACAATCACCAGAAACTCTTCCCCGCCCCAGCGAATCACAGCATCATGCTGGCGGCTGACGTCCTGCAATGTGCGCGCGACAGTCTTTAAGACCTGATCACCTTGCGCATGACCGTATTGATCATTAATGCGCTTAAAATGATCTAGGTCAAACAGAATAACACCATAGGGAATTCCCAGCCGATCCAGCTCCTCTTGCCTTGCTGAGAGAAAAACTTCACCGTAGCGCCGATTTCCCAGCCCGGTCAGCGGATCCTGCCGCGCCTGGGTTGTCAGTTCTGCCATCTCCTCACGGATGCGAAAGCGCTCCACATCATCGGTAAATGATTCAGCGGCACCGATAATGAGGCCATCCTGGAACAGCGGCATCACTCGCACCATCACCGGTACCCGGTGGCCATTGCGATGATGCAGGTAGACCAGTGCTTCCCGCTCCTCCCCATCCAACAGTGTCCCGGTGAGCGGACAACCATCCTGGCAGAGAAATCGGCCATCATCACTAACATGCTGGAGCAGGTTCTCATAGCAGAAGCGACCCGCCATCTCGTGCTCAGAAAATCCGGTAATTCGTTCAGCACCGCGATTCCAGGATAAGATCCGCCGCTTTTGATCCACCAGGTAGACGCCTTCATACAAGCGGTCCAGGATGCTCTTATATAGTTCAATCGTTGGCATGGTTCACCCTTGTCTGTCCTAAGGGACAGCCTCTCATCCTTTATCTGTTTCATCTGCCATTTTCTCACCTATTGCAGCCGGCGGTCTTGGCCGCTCAATTTCCAGCGTACAGCGAGTCAGCAGTGCCGCCAGCGCACCGAGTGCGGCAAGCTGCGGTGCAATCAGAAGCCCCGCTGCCCCGATGGTAACCGGCAGTTCCACAATGGTTTTCCCCTCGTGCTTAACTCGAATTTTTGTGACATTCCCTTCTTTGATCAATTCCCGCACCGTATCGATGATCTCGCCGCCTTTGACCTGGATGGTTTCTTCCCACTTGCTCTCCTTTTCCTCATTGCGCGCCAGCGCCTGCACTGCATCCCCACCTGCTTCATCCAGCAGTTTTTTGGCCTCACGATATCCCAAACCTGTACGCTCGCGGATCAGATCAATCTTTTCCATTTCGGTCACGGTTTTCATCCTCCTTTTTGCTGTTGCTCTGGGTCATCTGCACAGTATCCAAAAATGCCCTTGATGGCAACGGACTGTCAATATGGTAGGTAAGAAAAGCGCGGAGCATCCGCTCCAGATCATGTTCCATTTCATCGCTGCAGCGCAGCATCGAAAGACGCGTCAATTCGGTATGCGCCAGGCGTTTGAGCATTTCCACACTGCCCCGGGACACCTGAATGCAGTAATCATCGGGCTGCCGGCATTCGCTACAGAGGATTCCCCCCTGGGCAGCACTGATGCTGACCCGACTGGCAGAGCGTTCTAACAATTGTCCACAATGGACGCAGCGATTCAGTTCCGGCTGCAACCCTTGGAGCAGCAAAAGGCGAATCTCAAATGCCCGGGCGGTGCGGCGCGGATCCATGCCCGCATCCAGGACATGAAAGGCCTGGAGCAGCAGAGTAAACATTTCTTCCTGAACCTGACCATCTTCTAGTGATTTATCCACCAGTTCGGCCATATAGGAGGCGTAGGCGATTTTATCCAGATCTTCACGCAGATCCCCGAAAGGTTCCAGTACTTCCACCGATGAGAGATTCTCCAGATTCTTCCCGCCAAAGAGATGAAAGATGCCAAAAGTAAACACACCGGTACTGCCGCTGAATCGATTACGTGGCCTGCGCGCTCCCCGAGCCACTGCCTGAATCTTTCCTTTTTCTCTTGAGAACAATGTTACCAGCCGGTCCGCTTCCATAAATGCGCGGGAGCGAAGCACCATGGCATGTACACGATACGCTTTCATACACAAGTCACCTTTCTCAGTCGTAGCCAAACTGGCGCAGGGCACCATCCCGACGCCGCCAGTCTTTTTTTACCCGCACCCATAAATCCAGGTATACCCGCGACCCCAGCAGAGATTCAATGTCTTTGCGCGCCTCCTGGCCTACCTGTTTTAGCAGTCGACCGCCCGCCCCCACGACAATCCCTTTTTGTGATTCCCGTTCTACATACACCACCGCCCGAATGTAAATCAGTTCATCCGGCCACGGAGACATTTCTTCAATTTCCACCGCCACCGCGTGGGGAATCTCCTCTTCTGTGCGCAGTATGACCTTTTCCCGGATCAACTCCGCCACAATAAAGCGCTCTGGATGATCCACCACCATATCTCCCGGGTAGTACATGGGCCCATCCGGCAAAAGTCCGGCAATCAGATCCAAAAACTCTGCCGTCCCCTCGCCCGTCAAGGCCGAAACGCAGCGGATCTGCTCAAAAGCGTACAACCCAGCCATTTCTTCCTGCCGTCTTCTGCACACTTCCAGGCTTACCTGATCTTTTTTGTTCAAGAGCAAAATAACGGGGGTTTCAATGGTCTTTAGCTGCTCAAGGATAAACTGGTCCCCCCGACCTGTTTCGGCGGTCAGATCCATCACCAAAACCACTACATCCACCTCAGCCAGGGTGCGCAGGGCGGTTTGCACCATGTATTCACCCAGCTTGTGCTGGGGTTTATGAATGCCCGGTGTGTCAATAAACACAGCCTGCATGTCAGGCCGGGTCAGGATGCAGCGAATGCGGTTACGCGTCGTTTGGGGCTTATCCGAAACAATCAGAAACTTCTCGCCCAGCAACTGGTTCAAAAGCGTCGACTTCCCCACATTGGGTCTGCCGATCACGGTGACAAACCCGGAACGAAACGGCTGTTTCCCTTCTGTTGTATCCATCGGTCCAGCCTCCTTTATGTTATCCGCCAAATAGCCAGCTGATCAGCCGCCGACCCAACACCAGGTAGCCGACAACCAGGGCATAAATGCTGGCTGTCAGCACAGCGCCGGCCGCCACATTTTTGGCAATGCGCGCCTGATCATTGTAATGGCCAGTGATCATGTCCACGGTCGTTTCAATCCCGGTGTTCACCATTTCTG
This sequence comes from uncultured Candidatus Sumerlaeota bacterium, assembly GCA_964503545.1. Classification (GTDB taxonomy): domain Bacteria; phylum Bacillota; class SLNR01; order SLNR01; family SLNR01; genus JAXGQE01. The sequence goes on along the minus strand of CAZDAI010000088.1, from coordinate 1,748 downwards.
TTACTACCACAAAAGCGATGGCTGACAGCAAAAAAAGAACCTCCAGGGCCGGTACCTGCAGGAAAAGACCAAAAACCAGCACCAGCAGAGTCATGGTCCCATGCAGCCGCATATTGCGCTGTGTCCGCAATGTGTATAGGATACCGTCTGCAGCATCCCGTACACTCTCCCAGATGGGTCGTGTTGTTTTCACCATTTATACTTCCCTGCCTATCCCCATGTCCGCCAGAACCGCTTCCCCCCTGGCCTCCATGATTTCTGCACTTTGCACATCACCATGATCATAGCCCAGCAAATGCAAAACGCCATGGAGCACCAAAAAGGTGAGTTCCCGCTTTAGACTGTGGCCATATTCTGCAGCCTGTTCTACCGCCCGTTCCAACGACACCACCACATCGCCCCAGATCCGCGGTCCATCCGGATCTCCCGGCAGAGGATCCGCTGGAAACGACAGAACATCGGTCACCCGATCCTGATGCCGGTAAATCCGGTTCAGTTCCCGGATGTCCCCATTATCCACCATGGTGATGCTCAGCTCCCCAGAGTCGCTTTGTCCCTCCCGGGCCATCAGTTTGTGTACCGCTTCGCAAAGCGCCGCTGTCAGTGACTCATCCAGATCAATTGTCGTCTGCTGATTGTTCAGATAAATTTCCATCGTCCTGCTCCTTTTCCTCCAGCATCTCCGGAAAATCCGGATACTCAATCCGGGAGTGGAATGTCCCCATGAGGATGCGGACAAATGTATCCCCAATCCGATCCAGATCTTTGAGCGTCAGATCACTTTCATCCAACTGGCCGTCTTCGACCCGTTCACGAATGATGCGCCGCACCACTTGTTCCATCTTTTCTGCATCAGCCTTGGGATAAGAGCGCACGGCTGCCTCCACCGAGTCGGCCAGCAGAATCAGCGCCGCTTCCTTGCTTTGCGGTTTTGGTCCTTCATAGCGGTAATCATCTTCCACGACTTCTTTGGCTTTGCCTTTCTCAGAAGCCAGGTAATAGAAGTAGCTTACCAGTCCCTTCCCGTGATGCTGCCGGATCAAATCGATAATCTTACCCGGAAGTTTGTATTCTTTCGCCAAATCCACTCCATCCTTTAAATGAGAAGTGATAATCAGCGTACTCAATCCAGGAGTTACTTTATCATGCGGATTGCTGTTAGCCAGTTGATTCTCAATGAAGAACTGCGGTCGGCGGATTTTCCCAATATCGTGGAAATAGGCACCCACTCTGGCCAGTAACGGTTCTGCACCAACAGCTTCGGCTGCCGACTCCGCCAGGTTTCCAACCATGATGCTGTGGTGGTAAGTCCCAGGTGCTTCCATCAGCAACCGGCGGAGTAATGGATGATTGGGATTGGCGATTTCTGCCAAGCGCATGGGTGTTGTAATGCCGAATGTGTTTTCCAGATAAGGTAGTGCGCCAATGGCCAGGACTGCTGAAATCAAACCACTAATGATACCCATAAACCCCCAGGCTGTCTCCAGCAACAAGTCATAAAAACCCGTACCAGCCACGGCTGCTGTCGCCAGGATGGTTACCACATTGGCCGCAGCCACAGTAAACCCAGCCCGGGTCATATCGCTGCGCTGGGTCAAGCGGGGAATGCTGAAAATGCCCACAAAGCCACCGACAAGTGCCACCACGATAAAGCGCAGATCCCCACCCAACACGACACCCGCCATCAGACTCATGACCACTGTAAACATGTAGGCCAGGTTGCGGGCCAGAAGAATGGCGACCAGTAT
>CAZDAI010000087.1:0-9324 GCA_964503545.1 uncultured Candidatus Sumerlaeota bacterium | reverse complement strand
GAGAAAGGTAGTAGTTGAACTGCACAACGACTTCTGGTACCGATATCTGCCGGCTCTAGAAAAAGGCGAGAATCCGGCCAGAGTTTCCTTCGTATCTAAACCCTAAGTCAATAAGCTAAGAATAAAGTAATCATCAAAGGGAGCTGTTATCCAGCTCCCTTTGATTTTTGTGCATCCAGCATGGGCGCAGTCTAAAGGATGAAAGCCCCCGAACATGTCTGATTGTGGGAAGTGTATAGCCAAGGCAGGCGCGTCCGCAGCGAGGTGGAGTGTGAAGGAAGGCGGTGGCAAATCTCTGGACTGACGATCAAAAACCGCTTTAGGCAAATAAGGCTGTAGAACCAGGTGAAGTCCAATAACTAATCGGAATCAGATTGCGTAGAAACGGATGATTGGATAAACGATAGCTAAGAGATATGCCATTCATTTTTCTTGCAGAAATTTCAGATAAAAAAGAATAATCAAAATACATATAGAATTATCACAAATGCAATATAATATTTGAAATACAGCAAAATACTTATATATAGAATTATAAACACAGTCAAATTAGTTAAATAATAATAAATAAGTAAATATGAAGAGATTTGACATAATAATAACTTAATGCTAAGATTATTACGCGATATATAATATTTCAAGACTCTCATGAAAGGAGGCGCTGGTGGTTTAAAGTTGTTTACAGATAGAAAGCTAGAAATAGTTATTTTCTTAAGGAGGTTTTACGATGCTCGATACTGTTGTTAATATTGTAACCATGATCAGCAATTTCTTCTGGGGACCACCCCTTTTTATCGGAGTACTAGGTACTGGACTTTATTATACAATTGCTTTTAAAGGCGCTTACCAGCTAAAACTTGGTTTCCATTTTAGAAATTCATTTGGCACGATGTTCGATAAACAAGCTGAGGGAGAAGGAACAGTACGTGGTTTCGCTGCTGCGGCTACAGCTATTGCATCGACCATTGGAGTGGGCAACGTGGCCGGTGCTGCAACCGCATTTGTATCAGGCGGTCCTGGTGCGATTTTCTGGATGTGGATGACAGCGCTTGTTGGTATGTCCACAAAAGCAGCTGAAATCATGCTTGGACAGCGTTATCGGGTTAAATTTGAGACTATGGATGAATACCTTTGCGGCCGTAACTATGTTCTGAAAAATGGTCTGGGCTGGACTCGCCTCGCACAGATTCTTGCCTGGACATTTGTTTTAAGTCCATGGAGTCTTCTTGTTCAAACCAATGCTGTTGCGACATCTCTGGAGCAGGCGTTTGGTTTTCCACTGATGGTAGGGATCGTTTTCGTCTTCTTTTCATTGGGCATTACAATTATTGGTGGTGTCCGCCGGATTGCTTCTGTTGCAGACAAGATTGTACCAATCATGGCTGTCTTCTACATTGGAGCTGGGCTTGTTGTTGTAGTAATGAATATAGGGCAGGTTCTACCAGCTCTCGCCGAAATCTTTAAGTATGCTTTTACCCCCTATGCAGGGGTGGGAGGAGTTGCAGGTATCAGTGTGGCTGAAGCCATGCGTTTCGGTGTTGCCCGTGGTGTGTATTCTAATGAATCTGGCATGGGATCTGGCATGGGCGTCCATGCTGCGGCCATTGTTGATCACCCGGTCCGCCAGGCTTCATGGGGTTTTGGTGAGAACTTCATTGATACCATTGTTGTTTGCACGATCACAATTCTCTCCATCATGTTGACTGGTTCACACATTGCCAATCCTGAACAGACCGGCGCTGCTCTGACAACAATTGCATGGCAGGTTGCGTACGGCCCGATCGGTGGCTACCTACTGGCGGTTGCAATTGGTCTATTTGCCTGGACAACGATGCTTTCTGCATACTATGTCAATGAGAAGTCAGTTAATTTCCTTGCGGGGGATACTGATCGCAACCGGACAGCAACGTGGGTTTTTATTGCATATTTCCTGGCGCCGATTTTCTTGGCGGGTGCTGACACTGGCTTATTATGGGTTCTAACAGACACTGTCACGATAATCAGTGTTGTAGCAGCGTTACTATGCTTGGTGTTTTTAAGACATGAAGTGGTAAAAATGCATAATGATTTCTGGCATCGATACCTCCCAGCTCTTGAGAAAGGTGAGAATCCTGAGAGAGTGTCGTATGTTTACAAACCCTGATCAGTTGTAGCGGTAGATGCAGCAATCAATCAAAGTTTAAATCAACTAAATATCACAGGGTGAAGAGGGAAGTCTGGATCTGTAAAGATCCAGACTTCTTTCAATTCTATGAATCACGGGCAAACGATGCAATACATTTTCCCACAGAGATGTCGTGAAGAGAAAACGGCGGACATTCAGTGTGACGGAGCGCATGAGACAGAAAATGACTGAGGAATCTAGAAACGGCAATTACGTGGAGGGAGAAGTATGAAAACAGCGCTTCTTGACATTGTTTCAGCCAGTATGCTACTATAACCATGGGATGGCAGGTTTTTCTTGTTCTAGAATCAATATGACACAAGGAGGTTTTTTTGTGAAAGAGAAGTTTAGAATTCTGTCTGTGAATCCAGGATCCACCACAACCAAAGTAGCAGTCTATGAAAATGAGGAATTGTTGATGCAGGAAACCATCAATCATTCAGCTGAAGACCTTGCTCCTTTTAAGACGCTGGCTGATCAGTTCAGCTTTAGAAAAGACACGATTGTTAATCTTTTGAAAGAGAAGGGATTTGAACTCGAATCATTGGATGCGGTGGCATGCCGTGGGGGGGATCTTGGCCCCATGGATAGTGGGACTTACAGAATTAATGACGATATGGTTGAGATGTCAAAAAATGCAGGTTCTCATGCGAGCAATCTTGGACCGGTCATCGGAGATGATCTGTCCAAGGCATTAGGAATTCCTGCATTTATCGTTGATCCCTGCTGTGTGGATGAGTTCGAAGATATTGCACGAATTTCTGGCTGGCCGGAATTGCCACGCAGAAGTATATTCCATCCTTTGAATCAGAAGGCGATCGCTCGTAAGGTTGCTGCAGACATGGGTAAAAAGTATGAGGAACTTAATCTTGTTGTGGCCCATATGGGTGGTGGCATTTCCATCGGCGCACATAAAAAAGGGAAAATAGTGGATGTGAATATTGGAGAAACCGGTTAGTTTACGCACGAGAGAGGATATCCCTCTGCATACTCCCTGGTATCCCTTTGCTTTTCTGGTAACTATACGCAAGAAGAAATCAACAAAAAGATGATGGGCAATGGTGGCCTTTATGCCTATCTCGGTACCAAAGATGCCAGAGATGTAGAAAAAATGATAGCTGATGGCAATGAAGAGGCAGAAAAAGTATATAAGGCAATGGCATATCAGGTGTCAAAAAACATTGGCGCTGTTGCTGCAGCCCTCCAGGGACAGGTGGATGCAGTTGTTTTAACAGGTGGATTGGCATATTCTAAAATCCTGACAGGATGGATCACTGAGTATGTCGAATATATAGCACCGGTGAAGATTTACCCAGGCGAAAAGGAACTTGAATCTTTGGCGATGGGTGCACTTCGGGTGTTGCGAGAGGAAGAAGAACCGAAAGAATACGCACGCCCACACTAATATCTCAAAGGAGGAAAAGAAATGGTAGTGAAGGAAGTTGTTGTCGGCGTTTCGGCAAGACATGCACATCTTTCCCAGGAAGACCTGGAAACCTTATTCGGCGCAGGTCATCAGTTAGAGCCCTTGCGGGATCTTTCATTCAAAGGGGTCTTTGCTGCAAAAGAAACGATTACCCTAAAAACAGAAAAAGGTGTTATGGAAAACATTCGAGTGTTGGGTCCGGTTCGCAAACAGACTCAGATCGAATTGGCTCGTACAGACTGTTTCAAGCTGGGAATTAAGCCTCCTGTTCGTGAATCCGGCCACCTGGCAGGTTCAACACCGATTACTGTCATTGGTCCTGCAGGAACTATAGAGCTTCCTGAAGGTGCAATTATTGCAGCCCGTCACATTCACATTGGTGCGGATACCATTGAAGAATGGGGCAAGAAGAGTGGCGATACTGTAAAGGTACGCGCAGGCGGCGATCGTGGATGCACGTTTGAAAATGTCATTCTGCGTGCTGGCCCTCCCGGTATGCACACTGAACTTCATCTCGACACGGATGAGGCCAATGCATGTATGCTGAACCAGGGTGACAAAGTAGAAGTAATTCTCGAAGATTAAAGAACTGCAGTCCGGGAAGGGAAAAGCCTTCCCGGACTTTTTTTTTAATTTTTTCGCTTTGCACTTGATTTTTCGGGTTATGTTTAATAAACTAGTAGATAGATTAGCACTCCCTTAAATCGAGTGCTAACAATATGGTGTAAGGAGGTAATTGCATGAAACTGAAACCCCTTGGCGACAAAGTCGTCATCAAGCTTCTGGAGGCAGAGGAGAAAACGAAGTCCGGCATTGTTTTACCGGATACGGCGAAAGAAAAACCGCACCAAGGCGAAATTCTGGCTGTAGGGACTGGAAAAACGCTGGATAATGGTGAAAAGATTCCCTTGGATGTGAAGGTCGGGGACAAAGTTATCTTTTCAAAGTTTGCAGGTACTGAGGTAAAGATGGATGGCGAAGAGTATCTGATTCTGAGCGAAAGAGATATTCTTGCGATTGTCTAATAATTGACACAAAGAGGAGGGGTCTTGATTGGCCAAAGAGATGATTTATGATGCTGAAGCCAGAAAGGCACTGGAACGCGGAGTGAATGTGCTGGCAGAGGCAGTTAAAGTAACTCTGGGACCGAAAGGGAGAAATGTAGTACTCGAAAAGAAGTACGGTTCTCCCACGATTACCAATGATGGTGTCACAATTGCCAGGGAAATTGAACTGGAAGATATTTTTGAAAACATGGGTGCTCAGCTTGTAAAAGAAGTTGCCACAAAAACCAATGATGTGGCCGGTGATGGAACCACAACAGCAACTGTACTGGCACAGGCTATCGTGCGTGAGGGGCTGAAAAATGTTACGGCAGGAGCCAATCCTCTGATTATTAAAAAAGGGATTGACAAGGCCGTGGAGGCCATTGTGGCAGAGATTAAAAGAGTCAGCAAAAAAGTTGAAGATAAGGAAGCCATATCCCAGGTAGCATCCATTGCGGCATCCGATTCTGAAATTGGAGATCTGATCGCCGAAGCAATGGAGAAAGTTGGTCGGGATGGCGTTATCACGATAGAAGAATCCAAAGGGATCACGACCAGCTTGGATATGGAAGAAGGTATGCAGTTTGATCGGGGCTATATCTCTGCGTATATGGTAACGGATAACGAAAAAATGGAAGCAGTCCTGGAAGAACCCTATATCCTTATTACTGATAAGAAGATCAGTACCATAAATGATCTGGTACCAGCACTAGAGAAGATCGCACAAAGCGGCAAGGCGCTTGTTATCGTCGCAGAGGATGTGGACGGTGAGGCACTGGCTACTCTTGTGGTAAATAAACTAAGAGGCACGCTGAATGTGGTAGCCGTAAAAGCACCTGGTTTTGGTGACAGACGAAAGGCGATGCTGGAGGATATTGCTGTACTTACCGGTGGGCAGGTTGTCACAGAAGATCTGGGTCTGAAACTCGAGAATGTTGACATTCAGATGCTGGGCCAGGCACGACAGGTCAAGGTCACCAAAGAAGATACCATCCTGGTTGGCGGTGCAGGTGATCTGGAAGCAGTGAATGGCAGGATGAATCAGATTCGCAAGCAGATTGATGAAACTACTTCAGAATATGATAAAGAAAAACTGCAGGAACGATTGGCGAAACTATCCGGTGGTGTAGCAGTTATTCAAGTTGGAGCAGCTACTGAAACGGAAATGAAAGAGAAAAAACTGCGTATCGAAGATGCCCTGGCAGCGACACGTGCCGCTGTTGAAGAGGGAATCGTCGCAGGGGGCGGCGCCACCTTGATTCATGCCCTGCCGGTACTATCCGATCTGGATGTTGTCGGTGATGTAGCAACCGGGGTTAATATCGTCAGAAAGGCGCTGGAAGATCCTCTGAAACTGATTGCAGCAAACGCTGGATATGAAGGTAATGTGATTGCAGAAAAGGTAAAAGCATCGGCAGCAGGAATTGGATTCAATGCATTAACCGGTGAATATGTAGATATGGTTGCAGCTGGGATTGTTGATCCAGCCAAAGTCACACGATCCGCGATCCAAAATGCTGCCAGTGTTGCGTCTATGATCCTCACTACTGAAGTATTAATCTCTGAACCACCCATGGAAGAACCACCTATGCCTCCGGGAGGAATGGGCGGTATGGGAGGAATGGGTGGCATGGGCGGCATGCCCATGATGTAATCTAAAAGCAGGTAGAGGCTCTTTTGCCTCCACCTGCTTTTATTGACAAAGGGAGTTTTGGGTTGGTATAATCAATTGTTAATAATACGGAGGTGGCGCCATGACGACAGATACCCGAGAAATGATAGTAATCCTTGATTTCGGCGGGCAGTACAGTCAGCTGATCGCCAGGAGGGTAAGAGAAAGCAAGGTTTATTGCGAGATTCTACCCTACAACACAGAACCTGAAAAGGTTGCAGCAAAGAATCCCAAAGGAATTATCTTTTCCGGAGGCCCGGCCAGTGTTTATTCTGAGGGGGCTCCTGACTGCGACCCGCAAGTTTTTGCTATGGGTGTCCCAATATTGGGTATCTGTTATGGTATGCAGCTGATTGCACGGCATGAGGGCGGTCAGGTACAAAAACCAGAGCGGCGCGAATATGGCCGGATTGGTTTGGAGATTACAGATTCTCATCCGCTTTTTAAAGGTGTGCCGGAAAAAATCACCTGCTGGATGAGTCATGGCGATTCCGTAGTGGAGCTACCCGAAGGATTTTCTGTGATGGCACGAACCGAAAACACGCCGATTTCAGCGATTTCATCCGCGGATAAGAATCTCTATGGAGTACAGTTCCATCCGGAAGTAATGCACACAGAGTGCGGCAAAATGATTTTGGAAAATTTCCTGTTTGATATCTGTCACTGCAGTGGGGACTGGACAATGGGAGCTTTTGTGGAAAATCAGATTGAGGCGATTCGCCAGCAAGTGGGATCTAAAAAAGTGCTGTGTGCCCTAAGCGGCGGGATCGACTCGGCCGTGTCTGCAACGCTGGTGCATCGTGCCGTGGGGGATCAGCTGACTTGTGTATTTGTCAATCATGGGCTTTTGCGTAAAGGTGAGCCTGAATCTGTTGTGGAAACATTTGATAATAATTTTCATATGAATTTAATATATGTTGATGCTGTTGACCGATTTCTTGATCGTCTCGCTGGCGTTACCGACCCCGAACAAAAGCGTAAGATCATCGGTAGCGAGTTCATTCGGGTTTTTGAGGAGGAAGCGGCCAAACTGGGTGAGATTGATTATTTGGTTCAGGGGACAATTTACCCGGATGTTATCGAAAGTGGAACGGCGACAGCCGCCACGATTAAATCCCATCACAATGTCGGCGGCCTTCCAGAAGATCTGGAATTTGAACTTGTAGAACCGTTACGGGAGCTTTTCAAAGATGAAGTGCGCCTGGTTGCCCGTGAACTTGGCCTGCCAGATGAGATCGTGCACCGTCAGCCATTCCCGGGGCCTGGGCTTGGGATTCGCGTAATTGGGGATATAACAAAAGAGAAATTGGACATCTTACGCGAAGCGGATGCCATTATGGTCGACGAGATTCGTAAAGCAGGCATGTACAATGAGATCTGGCAAGTATTTGCTGTTTTGCCATGCATTCAGAGTGTTGGAGTTATGGGAGATGAGCGAACCTATGCTTATCCGATCATCTTGCGAGCCGTAACAAGCGTCGATGGCATGACAGCCGATTGGGTGCGATTCCCCTACGAAGTGCTTGAGAAGATCAGCAGTCGAGTTGTGAACGAAGTGAAGGGAATTAACAGACTGCTCTATGATATTACTTCCAAGCCACCGGGAACGATCGAGTGGGAATAAGCCTGACAGACCGTTAGAGGTTTCGGGGGAAGAGTAAATTCTTCCCCTATTTTATTGCAGGGAAGCTTATCATTGTAACGAAATACTAACAGATGACAAGAACCGAGGTGATGGATTTGGCAAAGGTGATCCTGGTCAGGCATGGTGAAACGGACTGGAATAAAAATGCTCGCTTCCAGGGACAAACTGATGTTCCTCTGAGCGTGACAGGTAAGGAGCAGGCTGAAAAAGTAGGGCTCAGGCTGGCGCACGAAAAGATTGCGGCTGTCTATTCGTCAGATTTATCCCGTGCTTATGAGACTGCACAAGCAATCGCCCAGCATCACAGTTTAAGTGTTATTAAAAATCCGGCTCTGCGGGAGATCAATTTTGGTCTCTGGGAAGGGATGAGCCGTCAGATCATTGGGGATGAACACAAGGCACTCTATCAGGAATGGCTGGCAAATCCAATGGAAACCAAGGCTCCTGAAGGAGAAAACTTCATCGAAGTGCAAAACAGAGCACTGGTGGCCTTGCGGGATATTGCTGCACGTCACCGCGATGAGACAATCGTTGTGGTAGCCCATGGTGGATTAATTAAAGCCGTAATATGCCAATATCTGGATGGCGGGTTTTGGGAGTTTCCTCAAGGAAATACGGCAGTTAATATCTTGGAGTACCAGAACAACGATTTTCGCTTTGTAACATTAAATGATCTCAGCCATCTAGAAGGCGGCGACTGAATTTTTCTTTTTGCGGAGGGTTCATTTTGGATATACTACAAGGGTTGAACAAAGAACAGAAAGAAGCCGTAATGCATACAGACGGGCCCCTTCTGATTCTGGCTGGAGCCGGCAGTGGTAAAACAAGGGTGCTTACCCATCGTTATGCCTATCTGGTACGTGAAAAAGGTATAAGCCTGGATGAGATCCTGGCCATAACATTCACCAATAAAGCGGCGCAAGAAATGAAAAATCGCATATCCAGCATTTTGCATGTGCATCCGCGACAAACCTGGATCAGCACCTTTCATTCTGCATGTGTTCGGATCTTACGTGCGGATGGGGAAAGGATCGGGATAAGAAAAAGTTTCACCGTTGCTGACGGGGGCGATCAGGCGGCACTGATGCGAAAATGCATTCGGGACCTAAACTATATTGAAAAAGACTTTCCGGTGGCTGCGATCCTCGCCCAGATCAGTAATGCCAAAAACAAGTTGCAGGAAGTGGAGGAATTTGTTGCCCAAGCCAGAGGGTATCGGGACGAGAGGGTCGGCAGATTGTATCAGCGCTATCAGAAATATTTACGTGACAGCGGGACTTTGGATTTTGACGACTTATTGCTGTATACGGTGAAACTTTTTAGGGCTCATAAGGACATCTTGAGCGTCTATCAAGACCAGTTCCGGTATAT
>CAZDAI010000086.1:0-9425 GCA_964503545.1 uncultured Candidatus Sumerlaeota bacterium | reverse complement strand
CCCGTGCTCGTGTTGCTGCCACATACATGACACGCAGGGCTTCCGCGCGCTCTTTCTGCTGATTCGCTTCGAGAATCTGCCCATGGACCCCGCAACTTTCATCCGTCTTTTCTAATCCAAACCCCCATTGAGGGTGAAAGAGTACCGGCTGCTTGCGGCGTCGGGTGCTCGTTAAGCTACGGCCGGCATCCGGTACCAGCACCACATCAAACTCCAGGCCCTTGGCACCGTGGATCGTCATAATTTTCACTGCTTCGCTTTCTTCCGTATCCAGTGCGGCTTCACTGCCGCCGTTTTGACTGTCGGAGAATTCTGCCAAATACCGGGGAAACTGGCGGGGATGAAACAGATGAGTCTGATCAAATTCATCTGCAATCTCCTGTAATTTCTCCAGATTCCTCACCTTTTGCGCGCCGTTGGGCTGACTGAGCAATATCGCCGGATAGTCCAGCATTGCAAGCAAATTGTTAAGCAACTCCCCGGCACTTGCGTAAACCGCCTCTCGGCGAAAACGTTTCAGGCATGCCAGAGCGTCATGCAAACGGCTTTTTTCCTCAATGACCAATTCCAGCTCACGGACCATCTCCGGTTCAGGCAATACCCCAGGATTGGAAAACAGCAATTCCCGAGCAGCTGCCAAAGTAGGATCCGCCAAGGCAAAAGCAGGTGAACGCAGGGCCGCTGCCAAAGCGATCCCGTCCATGGGATCAAACACCGCCTTATAGAGATTTAGAACATCCACCATCTCCTGCTTATCCAAAAAACCGGTTCCACCCAGTACACAGTAGGGTATACCCTCTTTTCGCAAAGCCTCTTCGATGCGGGGTAACGGTGTGCGTGTCCGCACCAGAATCGCCATATCCCGATAGGCTATCCCTTCACCATGAAGCAACCGGATCCGATGAGCCAGTACCTGGGCTTCCAGATCCTCCTTGTCTTTCACGCTGGGCATCCCATCCAGGGCTAGCATCATGGCGAGTATCTCTCGATTCCCATCAGGCTTTTGCAGAAGCTTGTCCAGTTCAGCCACACAGGCCGTGCGGGGATCGCCTCCTTCCCCAGGCGGACAGACGATCATTTCCACCGGTGATCCTCCCCCACCAATGCGCTCTGGCGCTGGCTGCAAGGGTTCATAAGGATCCATTTGCGTGGAAAAGATGCGGTTAATGGCTTGAATCAGTGTTTCACTGCTCCGAAAACACACGGATAGGGAACATACAGCATCCTCAGCAAGGTCTTCGCAAACTTGAGCAAAGATCCGGTAATCGGTGCCGCGAAAGCCATAGATTGACTGCTTGTAATCACCCACAATAAACAGCCGGTTTTCCAGCAGCTGTCCTTGTGCGGTTGTGAGGGCATAGACGATTCTTTTCTGCAGGGGATTGGTATCTTGAAACTCATCCATCATGACAAACCGGTAACGCTCCTGGACCCGGAGGCGCACATCATCATCCTGCAAAAGCTGGGCAGTCAATACCTCAAGATCAGAGAAGTCCAGCCGTCTGTAACGCTTTTTCCACTTTTCATAGGTCTTTTCCAATTCTGCCAGAAGCTGTGTGAAGGCTTCCTCAGCCAACTCTTCTGCTTCCTTGATCTGGGCAGCCTCAGCAACTGAAAACCCATGCTCCCGCAGTTTTTTGTAAAGACCAATCAGATCCTCTGCCAAAGTACCATCTACCAGGCCATCTGCTTCATAAATTTGGACAAGAGCCATGCCTGCCGCTTCCCATTGGGGTTCGCGACCAAATTCATCGATCACCGCCTGGGCGATTTCTGCCATGGTGGTATTCTGTTCAACCTCATTGAGCACCTGAAAATCAGGGGCCAAACCTAAACGATAGAAATTTTCCCGCAGCAAACGACTGCAAAAACCATGAATCGTACTGATGGGTGCAGTACCGATGCGATCCCGGATTTTTTGCCAGCGCAGTTTTTCATCAGGGTCAGAAGCGTTGCGAGCCTCTCGGTCAATCATCCGGCGGATGCGATCCTTCATTTCCAAAGCTGCTTTTTCTGTGAATGTGATAGCCGCAATCTGCTCCGGACCCAACTGGGGATTTGCCACCAGCAAACGAATATAGCGGGTGGTAAGCACCCGGGTCTTCCCGGATCCGGCGCCGGCAGTCACCGCCAAATTGCGCTTTGGGTCTGTGGCTGCCCATTGGGGCTGGTCTAGGTCAAACCATTGTGCATTATGCATGGCTCCGTACACCTCCCTTGCCAGCCAGACGCTCAGGCTGATACCGGCACATGTCTGTGTAGTCGCAGCGATACGCAGCAAAGGGTCCCTGGAGAGGACAGTGGCGGGGCAACACAAAATCGCCCCCTCGGATATGCTTCACCATGGTTTGGATCCGCAAACTGAATCCGGCCATCAAACCCGGCCACTGGCCGGCATGAATCCCCCGACCGCGAAAACCCAAAGCTTTTTTCCAATCGTCCCGGTACAACCCTTTTCGTTCCAATTTGGTAATGCTGTAAAAAAGGGCGCCCATGCACTCCCCGGCAGGCAGATCGAGTGCGCGGGGCACCGCCTGCTGACCAAGGAGAGCATAAAGGGGAAGCTGGAGATCTTCTCCTTTGAGAATATCCCGCAAATTCTTTATTTTTTTCCGTTTGTAGTCATAGACCACAAAACGGCCGGTTGCTTCGTTGCCACTGTATTCTAAATCCACCCGGTCTATTGTAGCCTTCAAGCGCACACCCGAAATGGTTTCATCATCCACAACGTTCCACTCCAGAAAAACAGGTCGCAATTCATTACCGGTAGAATTACAAAATTCCTGACGGATCGTTAGATCATTGATGAGAAAAGTTGTCAAATGGTTGCGGATTTCTTGGACTTTGGCCCTGACAAACAACGGGGGATAGCGAAATTGCTCAAGATCTGTCAGTGCTTCCTGCAGGCAATGTTCGAAAGTAACCGCATTCAGTGTCAGCTCGGCGGGCTCCCTCCGGTAGTAGTCAGTCAGGATCTTATGGTAGAGATTGCCCAGATACATAGGTGTAATCTCATCCTCTTCTTCCTGGCGGCCCAATCCCAGGATCCTGCTGGCAAAATAGCGGAAGGGGCACTCTTGATAAGTGTTAAGCTGGGATGCGCTAAAGGAATACTTCTTAGTCTGCTGGGGGAAAGACATGCCCTGGAGATCACCATCATAGTGATCCGCCGGGGCACTGCTCAAGCGTTGTTCTTCAATTTGGGTACCGTGACGAATCCGATTCAGCCGTTCGGCCAGCAGCGGATCGTCGCGGAGCAGGGGTGCAAAGAGCAAATCCGCCTGCCTATCCTCTTTGGCACCAGCGATTGCCCAGCTGTGCAGCAATTCCTGCACGCTCATGATCTCTTGGGGAGTCACAGCAAAGCGATCTCTCATGCTGCGCCGCGGTTTTAGTTCGTAGTCTACCAGCTTTGCAGCGTCCTGCAAAAAGGATGAGGGAAGCAAAAATGATCCATCCTCATTGGCGGTCCGGTAACTTAAAGTCAGGCTTGCAATGGCAGCAGCGCACACCGACGCGAAACGGATCTTCTCCCGCTCCAATTCCCAGGCTGTACTAAGAGCGGGGAGATCATTGACCCTGGGCAAATGAGCAATAGCAAAGAGATCCTGTTCCCCGGTGCGCGGATAGATCCCATCATTGAGCCCCATGAAGAATACATGATCCAGAGCAATTCCTCGCAACAAGTCGGGATCCATAACTCGGACACCCCCAATGGGGCGAATGCCGGAAACCGATCGTTCCGCAATCTCCCGTACCAGCAGGAGGTAAAAGTCTTCTGCATCCAATTGAGTTGAATCCGGCAATAGGGCTGTGGTATACGCCATTTCAGCTCGCACCTGCTCCAGGGCCTGCAGAGCAGCCATTTCAGCGTGCAACCACTGGGTACGGATATCTCCCGTACCATGTAGGCTGATCAGCAATCGGCACAAATCAGCTTTGTCCAACCAGTTGCCCAACTGCTGCCAATATTCTGCCTGGGAACCTGTCATCGGCCAGCCCGCTTCCAGCCAGCCCAGGGCATGTGCCCCTTCTGGAGTGCGGTTTAGTAGCACCGGTTCTACAGTCTGCTCAGAACCTCTGACCCGACTGCAACGGGCCAGAACCCGCACAATATCCTTGATTATATTGCTATTGCTCAATGGCTCCATAACCGTCATCCCCAACGGGATGGCCAACTCTTCTGCTATTGCCACCAATGATTTCTGGTAGTGATTCACATCCCGCACAACCAGACCAATCTGTGTGGGCGGTACTCCCTGTATAAGCAGATCCCTTACCCGGTGCAGCACCTGCCGCACTTCATCTGTCAGGGAGGGTGCATCAAGGAAATGGACTTTCCCCCCCTCAATCCCAGCAGCATCGGGGGAAAAGAGCATTCCTGCCAAATCTCCACCAGCCAAAACAGCACCCGCATTGGCAGCTTCCTCCTGCATCCGTTCAAAGCCCAACCTTTCCAGATCCCGGATGATTTCTTGCTGTAAAAATGCGTCCGCTGCTTCTGTGTAAAAGGGAACACCAGCCGCACACTCCAGATCCGGGCATGCAGCAAGCAGGTGGGTCAGCATGTCCCGATGGACGGGGTCCACATTCATATACCCTTCCAGTACGAGAAAATCAGGCAGCAGTGCCCTGTTTAACTCCGGTGTGCGGGCTGCCAGCATGGATAGATCATCCACATCCAAAAGATTCTTCTCTCTAAGTAGTGTCTGATATTCTGTATAGACATCTGCCAACAGCATCCAGAGAGGTTCCTTCTCCTTGGACAATGGCCCGGTGCTAATCTTTTCTGCCAGCTGCCCTGCATCCACATTAGCGCGCTTGATCCGCTTGATCTGCCGGTAAAGCAGGCGTGCCAGCCCCTCCTGGTCCGCAGCAGATACAAAGAGCTGATAAGCCTGAGTAGTGCTCATGTTGCGCAGGATGTATTGGATCATACGGACGGCAGTCCTTTCGTCCAGCCGGCAGACAGCAGTCGCTGGCAGCAAACACTTTTCTAAGTCTTCCAGCCCCCCCACCTGAATGTGCATAATGCCGCCTCGTAATGTTTCCAGCTGTTCTCTCACCGCAAATATAACTTCACGGGAAGGAGCCAGGTACATGCTTTTAAGCCCCTGATCTGCCCGGTCTGCACACGCCTGCACCAGCCGTGTGCGGATATCACTGCCCAGATGAGCATAATGATAGAACCTGCCCACAAAACCACTCCTTCCGGTTGCTGTCAACGCCATATAAGGATGCAATTCGCTTCCTGCCGCCATTATCCTCCAACCTGTCTGGGATGCATATTCGCCAGTATCTGACCGCTGCAGATCTGAACTAAAAAAGGCAACCAAACCTGCTATCAGGTGGTGCCTTTGAGGCGAGCCTTCCCAACCCAATCTTCTTTTAATCAGCACCGGGCCTTTCCTGCTCCATCTGCAGAGCAGACTCCCGTGCTGCATACATCTGGAGCATGCCGATCAGGGTAGTGAGCACCGCCAGCCACAAACTGACCCCCATTACCTGCTCAGCAATTGCCGCCAGTCGAATTCCCAGCACACCTCCTACTGTTATGCCCAAGGCAAACATCAAAAACACGGTGCTGCCAGAAATCAGCACCATCATTCCCAGCACAGCAAATGCACGGCTCAGCCACCGGGTAACGGTTTCCCGCATGTCAGATACCTCCTAGAGAAAGGGTACGGGCACAAGCCCAGCTAACAGAACAACCGACAGCAACAGATGAAAAGCGACCCAGACAAATGCCAGTCTGACCGTCTCTCCAAAGGGGGAGTCGGCAATGCCCATGGCCACATACATGCTCAAGGCCAAAGGTGGTGTCATCCCCTCCATCGCCCCCGTGAGGGCAGGCAGCATGGCGGCTATCAGAAGTGGGTTTAAGTCCAGAGCGGCATAGGTGGAAATCAGCGCACCGCCTAGAATAGCCACCTGAGAGGAGCCCGGCAGTACCATACCCAAAAACATGGTAAACACCGGCAGTACCAGGGCCAGAGTGATCTTTGTCAGCCCCATCCCCACAAACCAGCTGCGAATACTGTCTTCCATGCCAATGGCATTAAAAACAATGGAAATCCCATAAGCCACATAGATGGTAAATGCAACGGGTGCCACTTTTCGAGCAACACGAGTCAAAGCAGTAAAAACGTCCCCCAGCTTCTGGGTGAAACTCCCACTTCCCGGAGCGATCAATACACTGTAGAGCATGGCTACCCCCGGCGTCGTCACCAGCACCAGACGGGAGAAAGCTGCCTGTCCTTCTGCCCCCAGCCGCAGACTGATCCAGCCCCCCAGATAATTATCCAGAAGAAGAGGCAAGAATATGATCAAGGGAATCAACAGTGACAACCACCCTTCCCGTAACGAGGCCTTCAAGGGTGGTCGATCATCCGGCTCCAGCGCTTCTACTTTGTAATACCAGCAGAACCCCAACAGTGTCAGCCAACGTTGCAAGAAAAAGAGGATCCCCACACCCCAGGCCAACAGCCAAAACTGAGTGAGGGTCAAAACTCCCGGGTAGAGGTTATCATAGACCCCAAAGCTCAACAGAACAATACCGGAAGGCGGTATGATGTTGCCCAGGGCACTGCTGGCCATCTCGGTGGTTGCCGCCAGTGCCCGGGGAAAGCCGGTGCGAATCATCGTAGGGATAGTGAACACCCCGGTCGATGCAACATTACCGGGGCCAGTTCCGGATAACGCCGCCATGAAAGTACTGGCAAACAAGGATACATAACCGCCACCGCCACGGACACGGCCGATGGTGGCCAGAATCACTTTGATTATCTTCTCCACGACTTTCGTCTCACCAAAGACTTGTGCCAGCAGTAAAAAAGACAGGATTGCATAAAACAGAGTGCTGTTGGCTGGCTCGATCAATCCTCTCAAGAAGAGATCCCTGCGGCCGGTAAGGAGAATCACCAGCACATATCCGCCAATCATGCACTCATATACAGGACGCTTTAATAAAACAAAGAGTACTGCAATAAAAATCAGCAGTACAGCCAGAAACCATACTTCTGTCGGAACGGCACTCAGAAAATTCATCCACCAATCACACCGTTTCTCTGCATTGTCGTCCGTCTGAATTCCCTTTTAGTATAGCATATGAAAAAAATGGTTGCAAACCACTGGCAGGGAATCGCCACTCATCGGCAAATATAACCATATATCCATTTCGAGGGAGGTTTTACCATGGGCAAAGTCATCGATTTATATCTTGATCTGCCTGCCACAGAAGAATACCTGGTGGGATCATTAAGCTGGTATTGCATGGGTGAAGGTGCACAAAGCTACAAGGGGTATAAGCAAACCTTTGGGGAAAAACAGGCGCGTTCCATCGGCCTGAGCATGGCTGAACTGGATGCCATTCTAGCAGAAGAAGGGCCGGAAGCCTTTACACGTCGGGTAAGTGCCGCTGCACGGGAACACGTCATACCCCTGGATGACTTCATGCAGCATCTGGATCGTGTGGGTGTTTCCTGGGGGATCACCAGCACCCACGACCACAACAATGAAAAAACTGCTGAGATCGTTGCGCGTTATCCGGATAAACTCCTGGGCTTTGCCTACCTCGATCCCAAGCAACCCATGCAGGCCGTCCGAAATCTGGAGTATGCTGTCCGGGAGCTGAAACTGTCTGCCGCCTATCTGACCGCTTTTCGCACGGGAGTCGCAGCCAATGATCCGCGCTGCTACCCCATCTATGCCAAAGCAGTCGAACTGAACATTCCTGTTTTCATATATAGTTGCATGAATTTAAGTGCTGGGTTGCCCATGGATATTGGTCATCCCCGCTATGTGGACCAGGTAGCCCGGGACTTCCCGGAATTGAAAATTATGGCCACTGTCGGTGGTTGGCCATGGGTCCCGGAAATGGTGGGGGTTGTACGTCGGCACCCCAATGTCTATCTCAATGCCGAAGTCCATGAGCCAGTAAATCTGGGCATTAGCGGGTCCGGTTTTGAAACCTTGATGCATTATGGGAAAACTGCTCTTGCCGACCGTTTCTGTTTCGCCTCCAACTGGCAGCTGCAGTGCACTCCCATTGAAGATCTGATCCAACAGATGAAGGAATTGCCGCTGCCGGAAGCGGTAATTGAGAAATGGCTCTATGATAATGCTGCCCGTTTCTTTGGCAGAGACTAAAATAGGGCTACTCCGTCGTTTATCAGTGTCGACAAAAAACGGTTGCAGTGACAGCATCAGGCGGTGCCTGGTGTGCTCATCCCTCAACCGTTTTTATTTTTCTTCGAATCTGCATGGCTTGCAGTTCCTGTTCCATTTCCCTGACGAGCAGGGCGCGATCTTGGGAAAAACCCCTGGCTGCCTGCGCCAACCAGAAATCTACCAGTTTTTGTTTCCAGATGGTCCCCTCGGGAGCATACATGAGAATAAAAGCCGCTACCTTGCCCAAATCTTCTGCCGGAAGACCTTCTTTAACATCCTCAAAGTCAATGCCGGTTAGCTGTTTTCCCACAATGAAGTTGCGCAGATTGACATCCCCCATAATCATTGCCTGACCTTGGTTTTCCATCACCTTGTAGAAGCCTGCCAGCCAATCCAAAAGTTCCCCCATTTTTTCCTGTACTGCTGGCAATAGACTGTCAGGGTTTTCTTTTTCTGCTCTCTCCAGCCAATCAGCCAGGGTGCCCCCCGGAATGTATTCCAATAGTAGCCCAGTTTCATGCTCCCCCAACAGTGCTGGCACAGCAACTTTGCCCTGGAGCATTGTCAGAATCTGCGCCTCCCTTTTTATTTTAGCAGGGTCTGTCAGCTGCTTAAAAACCATCATTGTTGTCTCATCACCGCAGGTGACCAGCTGCACGCGATTTTTCTTGCTTGGAAACGTGTGCATTTCCCGCAGCTCATGTCCCAGCCAATGGATCGGACTGGCCTTATTCATCATGGCCACCCGGGATATCAACCCGGATTCCCCCATTGCTGCGATAGCCCTCCAGTTCCTTTACTACTCCTAAAACAGCATTTTGCAGCAACTGTTGAACAAATGGAACCATGGTGATGTCTTGTCCGTCAATTTGCAACCGAACGATGGGACGATCCAGTACACAATCTTCCCGCATCGCCTCACCCCGTAGTATTCGGCCGCACAGGGCAGAACAGGAATAGCCGCACGCCTGACAACACTTTGGGTCCATATCCGGCAGCCGGCGAAAGACTTTCTCTTCAACCAGGTCTGCCAGTGCCTGGGGGTCTTCAATACTGTTTATCACTGGCAGGCCTCTGTACTCAGTCATACTGTTGGCCAGGACTCCAGATATTGCAAACACAGTTTCATCCAGTCTTTCATCCACTTCTGCTGTGTTATGGGCTGTGATAATCTTTGGCGCGCAGGTATCATCCACACCTTCCATCACAACAAAATCATGGTCGTAAAAATGTAAGATCCGCTCCAGCGGTAGCAC
>CAZDAI010000085.1:0-9537 GCA_964503545.1 uncultured Candidatus Sumerlaeota bacterium | reverse complement strand
CATGAGATTTTCTCAAGCATTCCCGGAGTAGAGATGAAAATGCCTGAGAGCGGCATCCTGTCCTGGCTGAAGATTTCAAGGTTAGGAACCTCCGAGGAAATCGCAGCCTATCTAAAGAGCGAAGCCAAAGTTTCTGTCAGTCCGGGAAACCACTTTGGAATATACGGCGAAGGCTATATTCGGATTGTCTCCGGTTGTTTCAAGGAAGACGAAAAAGCCATTGCAGTCTTCAACAGGATCAAATCAGCATTAGCCCGACTGGCAAAGGAAAGAGGGATAGAAGGATAAATGTTCCCCATGGATAACGCCACAGCGATTGCTGAAAGAGTCCATGAACTGTACAGAATCGTTGACGAACTGGAAAGGATGCATCCGGGCAGAAAATTTTCGCTGGACGGACATTTGGTTGGCAGTATTGGGGAAGTTCTGGCTGCTCAGATGTATGATCTTGTCTTACTGCCGGCTTCTGCAGAACGCACGATGCAATTGCCCACGATAACCGGCATGTGCAGATCAAAGCAACGCAAGATAAAAAAACAGCATGTCCAGCAATCCGGAACACCTTATTGCGCTCTCGATTAACCCCCATGGCACGGCAGAAGAAGTGCACAATGGTCCAGGTTATCTGGTGTGGAATGCCTGCGGGAAAATGCAAAAGAACGGGCAACGCACCATCAGTCTCAGAAAACTAAAAGACCTGATGGCTGATATGTTACCAGAATGCCGATTAGAAAAGAAGAATAACCCCCGATGCTCCTCCGCTGATATACTGTAATTGAGTCCGCATCGGGCGATTCGGTGATCTTTTTTATCCCCAAATTCTGCGGAATGAGAGATGATCGGGAATGAAGATTATGAATGTGAACTGGCTGCTTCTGGTAACAGCGTACATATTTCTCTCAGCATTGGTCGCGTATCCACACGGCAGTAAAATGGCTTATCAGGTCCAACATCCCGAAGTTGCTCAGGTAACCGAAGCACTGAAGGAGGCGGGGTGGGAAGATTTCGAAATTCATCTTCCATACAAAGTAACAATCTCAGGACCGCCAATTTATTGGGTTCGGTTTTCTCAGCTAGCCCGCGATGAAGTAGTCGTAAGTGTTGGCTTGCTGCTAGGTGAAGGAGCTCCCCAAAGGGCTGCGGACACATATGAGATCATGGTTGCAAATGAGCAGAACCCAGATCCCGGTGTTGATATTGTTGCATTTCAACTCTCAGATCAGGCAGCAATCATACTGAAAGATCTGCCGGATAGAATCAATGAAACAGCAAGGATCATTCAAGACTATAATAAACCTGCCCAGCTCAATCGGGCTGAACTGTGGCAGATGCTGCTGCGGTATGGCAAGACAGAAGCTCGCTTATACGACTATTTCCCAGCATTTGTGCGTGATATTGTTTTGCTGCTGCTGGAACCTGGCCGGCAGTTGCTGCTGGCCATGCTGTTACTCCTGCCGCTTTCTGCAATGGGAGCGGTATTTCAGATCTGGAGAGCATTAATCTTTCTGGTACCTGGAGCGTACCTGCTGATCCATCTGAAAAAATGGATCAGCAGGAGTGAAGCATCAGTCTAAACTTGCATGATGAAGGTATCGCTGATCTGATACGAGCAGCAAAGCTTACCATCAATTCGGGAAGTCATCCCGGACAGTTTGGGGAAGATGGATTCCCATTAATCATAGTTGTTTCGATGAAGAGCAAATAACGCCGTAATATTTTCGACTAATACGTGTGCTCTGATATGCCCGGTAGAGGAAAAAGCTGTAAAAGCGTTGAATGGTAACACAAAAGCTGCTGGATCATAATATTTCAATCCAATCCTGTGCTAAGCAGATTTTCATTGATCCCAAACAGGGAAAGAAGGATGATGATCATGGGTAAGAGAATAACCCAAAGCCAGGAAGGTATCTTGAAATATCTGCTCATCGGAACAGCGGTCTTCAATGTTGCCGACTATTTTCTCACCACACTGGCCCTCAGCATGGGGTATCGAGAAGCAAACCCGGTGATCAATGCGATTGTTGATACACTGTTTTTCCCGGCGGTGAAGATCATCATCATTCCCATCATGCTCTATTCAGTCTGGGCCAGAAGGCAGCGGGTGGGGCCGAGGATTCTTTTTTATGCCGGGATTGTATTTACAGCCTACTATCTGCTGATGGTATATTTTAAAATCCAGATCTGGATGTGGGTGATGCGCTGACCCGTGTTGTAAGGATTAATGTCCTGTGGTGGACACCCGTTCGGCCGAATGAGAGGCGTGCCGCTCATCTATGGTTTAGCAGCGAAGACTGCTGAATCTTTTTTGATAGAATTAAGCAAAGACTGTCAGAAAAAAACTGCTCGCACCCCATGGGTTGAGCAGTTTCTCTAATCATAGCACTTGACTGCGTCCAGTTTTGGATAGCTCCGATCCTCTCGTACAGATATTCTGACGGGAAGGCATGCCATAAAAAGGATGTTTCTTCATTTATGCCAGAATGTAATCCAGCACGGCATCAATATGAATCTGCGTTGTATCCAGTACCAGTACATCCAGGTCTGCCGCCTGAATGATCAGGGGTAGCTCCGTGCAGCCCAGAATCAGCCCGTCTGCCTTTGTTTCAGCGATCATGCGCCGGGCAATCTCCAGAATCTTTTCCTTATCTTCTGCCAGTACAATTCCTTCTTGCAGGTTGGGGAAGATGATGTTGTGAATGGCGGCCTGATCGGCCTCCGACGGGACATGGGCAGCGATGCCGTATTTGGCAAAGGCTTCTGTATACAAGCCGCTGCTCATTGTAAATGCGGTCCCGAAGATCACAACACCTTTGCAGCCGTTTTTCTCAGCATATTTACAGGTTTCCTCGACAATGCTGAGCAGCGGTAAAGGGGATTGCCTGCTGACTTCATCAAAAACGATGTGGGCTGTATTGGCCGCCATGATGGCAAAATCAGCACCACCCGCTGCCAGGGTCTTGATGGAATCTGTCAGACGGCCGGTAAATTCTGGCCACACCTTGTTTGCTACGAGATCATACATCTCGTCCAGATCCAGGCTGTCAATGATCATTTTCGGATACCCTTTACCGGTGCGAGCGCGGAAACCATCCACGATCCCTTTGTAATAATCCACGGTGGAAGCCGGTCCGATTCCCCCTACAATACCTGTTTTTTTCATTTGCTGACACCTCCATGTCGTTGCCGGATGGTTGGTTCATGTCAGTTCATCCGCCGGTGCGCTGACCCGAACTTGAATTTATCCTTCCGGTTCGATAATATACTGATAGGGATATCTTTTCAAGTAGGCACTTTTTGGTAAGGATGCTTACCTGAAAGTTCGTATCGACGTCGGCACATGGAATGGAGGACATTATGAGCGCAGGTCAAGGAAAATGCCCGATCGAATCAACCATTGGGATGATGAGCGGTAAGTGGAAAATCCTGATCATCAAAACCCTGGCCAAGGGACCGGTCCGCTATGGCGAGTTGGCCAAAGAAATTCACCCCGTGAGCGGGAAGGTACTGACCCAGCAATTGCGCGAGATGGAAGAAGACGGACTAATCACCCGTACAGTCTATCCCGAAGTGCCGCCCCATGTGGAATACGCTCTTAGTAAAATGGGTGCGAGTCTTGCCATGGTATTGGAAAAGCTCAGGCACTGGGGTCTTACTTACGATGAAGTGCACCATGTGGAATGCATCCAGTGTCACAAATGCCAGAATGTGTTCTTCCAGGCTGATGAAACAGGTGACGAGTAAGTAAATATTCTTATGGCTGCCTGCAGGGTTGCTTTCCATGCTCGGTTAATTTGTGGTGAGCACGAAGTTGCAAAAAAAATACTGCCCGGGTCCTGCGATACCCGGGCAGATCATCAGATCAAACGATGTTATCTTACATACTTCTTACTGTAGAGGGGGCCGAGCACCACCATCAGTGCCCCCACAAGCAGGGCGGCAATGAGAGCCTCTGGAATCCCGTTGGCAGCGGCAATCCCCACAGCCACCGGTATGTTGATGTACTGAAAGAGTACGGCTAGCGATAATGTGCCCACGGTGTTGGTAACCGTTCCCATGACCCCGGCGGCGGCTCCGGCCAGGGCATAGCGGGAGCGGTGCATCCGAGGGGTTTTGCTGGCCATCAGGCCCAAGACACCGCCATAGACGATATAGGAGACCAGGCCGATCAGGAGGCGGGCCGGAATGACAATGCGCGGATCCGGCACCGCTGTCAGAGTAAAAAGGCCAAAGAGCAGACCGATCAAAGCGCCCACCAGCGGCCCTTCCAGCACACCACCGATAATGACGGGAATGTGCATAAAGGTGGCAAAGACGGCCGGTGTGGGAACCGGTAAAAGCCCCATTCCGGTAATGCCCAGCACCACGGTCAAAGCACTGAGGAGCCCGCCCAGGGTCAGTTGATGCGTCGTAAGTTTCATTGGATAACCTCCGTTCCGGTTCACACGATCGGATACCGGACATATTTTTGCTTCTTTGTATATGGTTAAGGCTGTCGAGTCCGCAGGGTACCCGCTTGCCAAAAACCCATCATTGGCTGTAACAGTATGGGGTGTGTCAATTGAAAATAGGAAAGTATCAATTGAACGACAGCATCTTGCTCGCTGTACGCCTAAACAGTTGTAATGACCGGATACTTTCTAAATTGTGAATGCAAACCACACCCAGTATACCAGATAAACGATCCCCTGAAAAGCCAACAGCTGTGACAGTGCCGCACCCATCCGTCGTGCTGCACCTTGTGTAAACACAGCGGGTACAAGGCTTGGCTGGCATGGGGGCAGGCTTTTAATGAAGCTTTGAATGGCACAACAACAGGTATGAATCCAGCGGCGCAGGATTTTGCGGCAGAGATGGTGAACTTTTTAAGCAAAGCAAAGGCATGGGATCCGATCAGGTGGGGCTCAAGAAAATAAGCTTCGTTGGGGATCCCGGCGGGTGCGGAGAGTTGTTTCCGCATGCAAGAAATAGAAGCAGGAGGGGATGAAAGTGTTCAAAAAACTCAGTTTCCTCACCGTACTGCTGTTGGTCCTTTTACTGACAGGATGTCGGGCACCGGTGGACGAGCCATCCGGCGAAGCCGATGTGGTATTTGAAATCACCGCCAGCAACTATGTGTTCTCACCGGATGTTCTCCGTGTCCAAAACGGTCAGATTGTTCGCATTGAACTGACCAGCAACCAAGGCACCCACGATTGGGTTGTGGATGAGTTTAATGCAGCAACGGCTCAGATCCGGGCCGGAAACACGGGTGCCGTGGAATTCTTAGCCGATCAGACAGGGGAGTTTGAATTCTACTGCAGTGTGGAAGACCATCGCGCCCTGGGGATGGTCGGCACCTTGATTGTTGAAGATTAAGCACTTGCCACATTTTCTGCGTAAAAAAGAGTCCCATGCTGCTGGAGAGCAGCATCTGCATGAATGCAAATATGATGAGAGCGAGGTGGGCCTGTATGAAAAAAGAAACCCTGTACCCGGTAATTATCAGCATCATACTCACAGCCGCCATTGTCTGGGGACTCACATCTTTCTTTCCCGGAGGCAATGGGGATCCAGATCGGATTCAGGAACTGGAAGAGTCCATTGCAGCCCTGACCACGGAAAATGAGCGATTGAACGAAATGATCACAACAGCCGATAATGAAATTGAAGCACTTCAGGCAGAGCTGAATGCCCTGCGCAACCGACCCATCACCCGCAAGCCCAAACAAGGCTGGGAAACCTATTTTCCCGGTCCGGAAACAAGCACGATTATTGGAAAATCGGTGGCTGAGGTAGAGGATCTGCTGGGCATTCCACCGGTCAGGATCTACCATACCGCGGCATCGGTCTCCTTCAATCGGGAAATCTGGGTATTTGTCCCCTACGATGAAGATCCCACGGGACTTTACCTGTATTTCAAAGGGAACCAGCTGTGGGCCAGTCGCCTGGATGAATTTACCGGTATCTACGGCTCCGGACTGTTGGAGGATGAAGATTTCTGGCTGAACTAAACGGTGGGGGGATGCATCATGCATCCCCCCTGTTTTAACTGTTCTGCGCTATACCAGTACATTTGGACCGGGAGGGAGATACATTGTCCATACCTGTAAAACGCATGGATATTCGTTTCTTGCCAGACCCCAGACGGATTATCACCCGATTCTTTCACTTCGGAGATGAAGAGCGCATCCAGCGCACCTTATCCCGCCTATTGGCTTTGGATGATGCTGAAAGTCATGCCATCCTGACCCAGGTTTTAAAAGACTACGCCAGTCGCCATCGCAATATTGCCAATGTTTTTTTGCGCCATTTCAGCCATTTGACAGACACTATCCTGCGCATGGATATTCAGCTGGAGGATATCTCAGAACAGAAAAAGCTTCTGATTGAGTAATATTTTTGGATAGAGCCATGAGTGTACTCTTTTTGAGCCACCATGTGCATCAAATAGAGCCACTATGGTCAAGCGAGAGCCGCCTCTTATATAATGATTTCAAGCACTTATGAGTGCAAAATCATTATAGGAGGTCGATTCAATGACCAAGTACCGAGAAATCCTTAGGCTTAACAGCCAAGGTGTGAGTGGTCGCGGTATCGCTGCGAGCTGTAAGTGCTCACGAAACACAGTCAAAAATGTTCTAGAGCATGCAGAAAGGCACGGTATCTCTTGGCCGGTTGACATGTCAGACGCTAAACTTCAGGATTTGCTCTTCCCTGAAAAAAGTATCCAGTCTAACCGGAAGATGCCTGACTGTGAGTACATCCACAAGGAGATGGCTAAAAGCGGTGTAACATTAAGCTTACTGTGGCATGAGTACTGTGAAGCTTGTCGATTAAGTGGGGAGATTCCCCTTATGTACAGCCAGTTCTGCCGGCACTATCGCAAGTACGCCAACACCACTAAAGCGACTATGCGGATTAAACGCAAACCTGGCGAGATCATGGAAGTGGATTGGGCTGGGAAAACGGCTTTCATTATTGATAATGTAACTGGTGAACTCATTCCCGCCTACGTTTTCGTAGCCGCTCTAGCATGCAGCCAGTATGCTTATGTAGAGGCATTCCTATCCATGGACATGGAGTGCTGGATAAACGCTCACATTAACGTTTTTAAACACTTTGGTGGTGCCACCAGAATAATAGTGCCAGATAATCTAAAGACGGGGGTAGACAAGGCATCCCGTCCAGAACCTAAGATTAACAAAACATATCATGAAATGGCCGAGCATTATGGCACCGCCGTAATTCCTGCTCGAGTTAAACGACCAAAGGACAAGCCCAATGCTGAAGGTACAGTCGGCATTATCTCAACCTGGATTATAGCTTCTCTGCGAAATCAGCAATTCTTTTCCCTTCAAGAACTTAATGCCGCAATTAAGCTTAAACTACAGGAGTTTAACGAGAAACCTTTTCAAAAAAAGCCGGGAAGCAGGAAAAGCGCCTTTCTTGAAGAGGAAAAAGCATTGTTGCTGCCATTGCCTGCCTCCCCATACGAACTTGCTGCCTGGTCAACAGCAACCGTACAGTATGATTATCACATAATTGTCGATAAAAATCACTATTCTGTACCGTATGAGTACATCCGACATCAGGTGGATGTCCGCACGACAAGTAAAACCATAGAAGCCTTTTACCACAATCATCGCATTGCTTCCCATATGCGAATACGTGGCAAGGAAGGTCAAACCATTACTGTGCCGGAACATATGCCGGAAAAACATAAACAGTATTTAGCCATAGATGGAGAATACTTCAGAGAATGGGCTGCCTCAGTTGGCCCGAACACTGTTATTGTTGTCAATGCAATTCTCTCTACCCATAAAGTCGAGAAACAAGGCTATCGCTCTTGTACTTCACTGATGAAACTGGCTGATAAGTATTCACTCGTTCGTTTCGAAGAAGCCTGTCAGCGAGCGTTAAGCTACACGCCTAGCCCCAGTTTCAAAGCAATTCAAACGATCTTAAAAACCGGTCAGGACAAACTAGCAAGTCAAGATCAGCCGAATCGTAAAGTGAGTACAAAAAAGGATACAGGATCTTATGGCTTTGTCCGGGGAGCTGGCTATTTTGGAGGTAGAGACAATGAATAATGCTACAACAATTAACAAGCTGCATGAGATGAGACTATCCACCATGGCAGAATCATTCAGCCAGCAACTATCTGATGACAAATATAATGAATTGTCTTTTGAAGAACGCATTGGCCTTATAGTAGACATGGAATGGGCTAAACGAAAAAGTAATAAGTTACTTCGCCTTATCAAGAAGGCCAGTTTTCGTTATCCACAAGCAAGTATTGAGGATATTGAATACCATGCTGATCGGAAACTGGATAAAACACAAATCCTGCGATTATCCGGCTGCACTTATGTTCAGGAAAAACGAAATATTATCATCATGGGGGCTTCTGGAAACGGTAAATCCTATATAGCTTGTGCTTTTGGCATGGCTGCCTGTCGCAACTACTACACGGTTAAATACATTCGCCTCCCAGATTTACTAGATGAACTGGCAGTCGCCAGAGGTGAAGGTATTTATAAAAAGGTAATGAAGCAGTACAAAAAAGTGAGTCTATTGATTTTAGACGAGTGGCTTCTAACACCACTTAAAGAAACCCAAGCAATGGACCTGTTAGAGATTATCGAAGCGAGACACCAAACAGCCTCAACGATTTTCTGCACTCAGTTTGCGCCCGGCGGTTGGCATGAGAAAATCGGTGAAGTAACGCTCGCTGATGCAATTTTAGACCGAATTGTTCATGACTCCTACACTATCTTAATCGATGGTAAGGTTTCTATGAGAGAACGTCATGGTATCAACAAGTAATTTCTGATATTTTTGAACAGGGGGCCCCAGGTCTAGCTCTGGGGCCTATTACAACCATTAATAAATTAGTGGCTCTGGAAAATGCACATCGTGGCTCTAATATAAGAACAAGGTGGTTCTAAAAAATCACACCGCTGGCTCTATCGGGTCGCAGTAAACATCAGCAGATACCATTAATAGGGATTGCAAAACTCCTTAACACTTCATTTAGTTCAACATTCATCCAACCTGACCACTCAACCCCGGAAAATCCGAAAAACATCTAAATCGACCACTCACAAACCCATGTTATCCAAACTGACCACTCATCAAGCACCGACATCTAATCTGCTCTGTCACACTCAATATTGCTTGCTTGGACTAGTTCCCACGAACCGATAAAATCACAGTTCTCGAACACCGGTTTCCGAACAGTGAAAATCGCAAATCCCTTTATTTCAAGCCTTTCTTGCACACCCACTCTTATAGCCTTGACATCAATACTACCGTCTCAACGTGGCTCGACCGTATGTTTTTAATTACAACAACTGCACATTTTCAACCTATTGGTTCGGTAGATACAGTCCACACTTTTTACCTGTTCGGTAGATGCAGTCGATAAACTATGCCCATTTGGTAGAACGGTCATCGGTGAGTATTTCTTTTTTAAGGCTTTTCGGTCTTTCAAGCCTCCTACGAGGGAACCGTATCCATCGATTTAACTACTATGACTATACGCACTCAACTGTGTTC
>CAZDAI010000084.1:0-9749 GCA_964503545.1 uncultured Candidatus Sumerlaeota bacterium | reverse complement strand
CTCATTTTTTAAGTTTCTTCTATTTGTGACCGGGTGCGCTGCCAGGGCATCATCAGCCATGCAGCCACATCCACCAGTTTAAACATACCGATGCTCAGCAGCACCACCAGGACGATGGCAGCAAACAACGCTGGGGTGCTGTACGAATTCATGGCACGAATCATAAAGACCCCTAACCCCAGATTTCCCCCCACCCATTCACCGATGACCGCTCCCATGATGCTGTAGGTAGCAGCAATACGCAGTCCGGCAAAAGCTGATGGCAGCGCAGATGGCAATTCCACGGAAAAGAAGATTCGGCCGTTGGATGCACCCATAACCCGCATCAAATCAATTAGGTCCGGGTCAACGCCATCCAGCCCTTCCGTCAGATTAATCACGATGGGGAAAAAACAAACCAGAATGACAAT
This sequence comes from uncultured Candidatus Sumerlaeota bacterium, assembly GCA_964503545.1. Lineage (GTDB taxonomy): Bacteria > Bacillota > SLNR01 > SLNR01 > SLNR01 > JAXGQE01. Next base: position 9,339 of record CAZDAI010000084.1, on the reverse strand, counting down.
GAAGATCTTCGGCAAAGTTCCATACCCGAACCAGATCATCATCAATGGTGCCAGGGCAATAATGGGCACGGTTTGGGAAATGACAAACACCGGGTAGAGCAGTTTGCGAAATACACGGATCTTATGAATGGTAATGGCAAGTAGCAATGCCACAATAATCGCACCCGCCATTCCCACCAGCGCTTCATACAGTGTTACCCGGGCATGCTGCATCAGCAGCGGCATCCGACTGATCAGTGTCTGCAAGATCAGTGAAGGAGCCGGCAGCATATAATTGGGTATGCCCAAGCGGCCCACTGTCCACTCCCAGAGCAGGATGAGGAACAGAAGGAAATAGACGGGTAGCAGTCGATTGCCGATCATGCGCTTAACGGTATTTCCCAATCTTGCCATCCATGCTTTCTCCTTCACTGTTGTAGCTTATTTTTACCACTGACACTACCCGCTTCGCACCTGCATCGGTACAGGCCTGCACAGCTTTTTTCACTACTGCCAAAAGTTCATCCAACTCCCCTTCCATGGTCGTTTCCAATGGCCCTACGATGTAGGGGAGCCCGGATTCTGCAATCACTTCAATGGCCTTATCCACAACCGGAAAAAGTTCCTCTTCGGGTACAAAGGGTAAAACCTGCAGACTTACATTGCATGTCGCCATCACGAACCTCCTTTCTGAAAAAAGATGCTTCCCATGCAGGGAAGCATCTGTACAGTATTCTAACTCCCTACGCTGGCATTACCCAAACAGGTTCGAAGGGTCAGGACCCGTCTACAGTCCTCTCTCAGCCAGCCTGCGCCAGCTCCCCTTGTTCCATTATTCTGTTATCAAATATATGGTAACACAGCCTATCTTTCAAGTCAAACGGAAACGGCAGCATCCTCGCCGGGACGATCCTTTTCCTTTACTCATAAGTCAGCGGCTCACGGCATTGAATTTTTTGGTCATCCAGCACTTGTTGAACAAATTCTGTAATCTGGACAACCAGATCTGCGCAAAACGCCTTGCGCTCATCTCCCATAAAATCAGGATAGTGTCGAACCAGATGGTTGCATGTGATAGCGGTCAGCGGTGTTAGTTTTGCCTCAGCCAGCAATTGTCGGTAATGCTCTATCCCGCTGCGCAGGGCATCTGTAACCGCACCCGTAGGGTTTGGATCCCCCAGGTATTCGCCCAGTACCATTTCGCCGCCTTTAATCGCACCACATTCGCCGCACCCGGTAATGCCGCCTTTTCGGAGCGACTGATACGCTGATGGTTTGAGGCCGAAGGTGCAGGCGATGCAGATACCGCAGCTGTGATGGGGTACCTCTTTGCCTTCATAAAGCTTTCTTGCATGTACCTTCCTGTCTACCGATTTCAATTGAAAATGCCCCCTCCGTCTAGATTTCACTGAAGATCCATCTCCCGATTGCTGCGATCCACCCAGCCTGTCTGGATGCTGATATTCGGAAACACATCTTTAAGAGCCGCCACCAGTGCTTCCTGGGCAGCATGAATGTCTGTATCGGTTGTGCCGTAGAACCCGTCAATAGGGAAAAAGACCCGCCGGGTGCAGTCATCCACTTTCCCCTTTTCTCCTTGTCGCCAAACCCATTTTCGGGTACGCACTTCCAATTCATCGCCATAGATCAGTTCATTTTCTTCCACAATCTCCGTTTCACTGCCACCGAAGGGGGTAAAAATCTCTCCGGGGCGGCTGAAGCGGATTTCCAGATCGCCGCTTATTTTGTCCAGATCGTGTGCTCCCATCGGGACCAGATAGCGGACAGCTATCCCATTGACCAGATTCACCACATTGTTGATAACCGGCAATTCTGCCCTTTTTGCAATCCGTTTGGCCAGCGCTTCGATGGAACTTGGAAAACGATTGGGATTCATGCCCAATTTCTCAAACGCATCGCGCCAAACCCGAATATTCTTATGCTCTCGAATCTCAGTATCCTTCAACAGGGCATGGGTTGCCTGAGAAGCTTCGTTCATAAGCGCCACCAGGCCTTTGTCGATGGATTTATTGTCAAGGCCCGTGGCTACGACGACCGCAACGCAAAAATCCGGCACCTGCGCAAAGACCTGTTCTTGAATTTTGAATTTCATCGCTACTCCCCCTTGATTGATTGTGCCCTACCTTTCGGGATCAGAACCCGAATCGCACCAGACAGTACTCTGATTTCGCACGGCGTACTGCCTGCCAAATCGCCATCCCGATGATAGCGCAGAGGTTGATCACTTTCGACTACCAGGCGACTGGTTTGAAAAACCCTGACTTTCGGATGCCTCAGGTGTCGGCCCGTATAGAGGCCTTGCCAGATAGCCAGGTAATCCTTCGGTGCCAGGTCTTCCAGCAGGCAGATATCTAAAAGACCATCCTGCATGTTTGCCTGGGGGGCCATGAGCAGACCTCCGCCGTAATATGGCCCATTGCAGACAGCGACCATGGCTGCCTGGCAAGTCTGGGTACCCCGGTCGTCGGTGATGGTCAGTTTCGCAGCCTGGTAGCTGTTCAACATACCCAAGCCAACGCCGATATAGCCCGGGATTCCGCGTGCCCAGCCAGATTTCTTGTATTGATTCAACACATCGGCATCAAAACCAACCCCTGCCATGTTGAGGAAAAATGCATTGCCGATCATACCGGCATCAAGATCAACTATCTCGCCATCTCTGAGCAGTTGAGTGAGTGCATCTCTGGTATTGCTGAGGCCCAGAGAGCGTGCACAAGCATTTCCGGTGCCGGCTGGTACGATAATCAGCGGCAGCCGGTGTTCCAGACAGCCCCGGGCTGCATCTCCCACAGTACCGTCGCCCCCTACAACCATGACAGCATCAAACCCATCCTGCTCTGCCTGCCCGGAAAGTTCACAGGTCTGCTCTGGCCCGCGGGAATGATAGCATGTCCAGGCGAGCTGCCCTTTGGGTAGCGCGCTTAAGAGCTTTTCTGTCTGCTGCCAGATTCGGAGCGCACGTCCTTTCCCGGCTTTTGGGTTCATGATGACCTTAATATTCATGCTCCACCCCGCATTGCCCGGCATGTGTATCCATTGCTTTTCTCTGCCGGTCATAAAAATCCCTGCTCAAACACGTCTATTGCTCTTCATCATCGCCTGGTTTGATTTGGCGCACTTGATCCGTCAGCTTTCTACCCATCACTTTGTCGATCTTTCGCTCTGTCTTGTTAAGCAGTACTTCGTTCATATCATACCCCTCCGGATAAAGTACGGCCCGATCCAGGTATAACCTGACGCGCTTGCTGTGTATCATCTTTCTAACTCCTTTAACCTCCACCAGAAGATTGCCCCTGGGATCATCCGTTCCTAAAACGCGAGCCTTTTCACCCGTTGTCCGAATCACAACCATATCGCCCACCTGGATATGCGGATCGTTGTGAGTCAATTTCTCATCCGTGTCTGTCAGCGTATCTGAGGGCACTTCATCCCCAGCCGGGCGAATCGTCCGTGCCGCCTGGACCGGATCAGCCAGCCACGATTCCGCGCGCCGGATCACGTCATTGCTTACTCCCAAACGGTGGGCAATCCAGAATGCATGGCTTTTGCCGGATACCCCCATTTCCAGAACATACAACGGCTTGAGCGTGTCAACATCAAATGCCATCGCCCCGTTGACAAACCCTGGATGATTTTCTGCCAATACTTTGATACCCTCGTAATGGGTGGTTGCCAGGGTGATCGCCCCTTTGTCATGGAGATTCTCCAAAATGGCGGCTGCCAGCGCAGTCCCTTCAGCTGGGTCAGTTCCAGTGCCAATTTCATCCAGCAGGATCAGGCTGTGACTGTCTGCTCGGGCCATGATGGCGGCGATGTTTTTCATGTGGCTGGAGAATGTACTCAGCGACTGTTGAATGCTCTGCTCATCGCCAATATCTGCCATGATGCTGCTAAATACCGGCATTTTTGATCCGCTTTCCACAGAAATCTGCAGACCGGACTGCACCATCGCCGCCAACAGGCCAACAGTCTTGAGTGCCACCGTTTTGCCACCTGTATTGGGGCCGGTAATGACAAGGGTCCTAATTCCGTGGGGCATGGATAAATTCAAGGGTACTGCTTCGGCGCCCAGCAAGGGATGTCTGGCGTTTTTTAATAGCATCCCGCCTGCCTGATCCAAGCTAACTTCCTGCCCGCCGATCTGCTGACTGTAGCGGGCACGGGCTGTGATGAAATCAAAAATGCCCATCCATTCCAGATTCTGGCGTAGTTCGTTTTCATACCGGGCTGTTTCTGCAGTCAGCCAGGCACGGATCTGGTATTCCTCATCTTCTTCCTGGCGCTCCAGCATCAGTTTTTGGTCTGAGAGTTTTCGCACAGCGGCCGGTTCAATGAAGACCGTGGCCCCGCTGCCGGAAGAGTCCACCACAATTCCGGGAACGTGGGCCCGATAGGCTGCTTTTACAGGCAAAACATAGCGGCCGTTCTTAATACTGACATAGGACTCCTGGAGATACCCCTGAATTGCAGCCGATGCCAGCATCTGATTCAGTTTTGCTTCAATATCCGCCTCGCAACGCTGCAGCTGGTCGCGAATCCGACTGAGTCTGCTGCTGGCGGCAGAGGCGATACGGCTGCCTTCCAAGGCACCGTGGATCATATCCTCGAGATCAGACAGGTTAAAAATTCCTTCGCTATAGCCAGAGAGAAGTGTTGCCGTACTTCTCTTTTGTTTCATATAAACTTTCAATTCCCGGCAGCCCCTTAAAAAATCCTCGACATGCATGAGATCTGCTGCCTCCAGAATGCTGCCGGCCTTGATTCGCTCAATGAGTTCGGAGATATCCGACAATCCCCGCAATGGGATCTGCCCTCCGGCATCCAGCAATTTGCGGGCTTCTGCTGTTTCCATCTGACTAACCTTCACCTGGTCTAAACGCACCAGAGGCTGCATCTTTTCTACCAGTTTCCGCCCTAAGCCGCTGGCGACAAACTCGTTGATTCTACTTTTAATCACGTGATAATCCAAGGTCATTAAATTCTGTTCCATTCTATCCCTTCTTTCAATAAGTTACCGGAACAGACAGAAGCATATAAAGAAAAACCGTGGCATCAGAACCACGGCTGAATCTACTTAATCATCTGCCAACGGTCAATACATTGATTCTGTCTGCTCCAACCCGCAGAAATTCAAGCTCAAACAGACGCTCTGTGCAGCCGCGCCAGCTTGATTCCTGCTTATCCGAATTGGTTATGGGTTGTGCACCATCGCAGACATCAACATACCTCCCGGACCCATTATACCGTCGACAATTATCCTCGTCAACCTATTTCTTATGACCGTAGCGATTGTAGAAGACACAATCATCCAGCGCTTTACGCGGTCGGGGAGCAGGATCTTCATCGGGATAGCCCATTGCAAAAATTGCCAGGATATAATGGCTCGCTGGACTCGAAAGCACTGCCCGCATCGGCAGCTGCTCAAAATCGCCAACCCAGCAAACTCCCAGCCCCAGTGCATGGGCCTGAAGTGCCATATGATCACCGACGATGGCCGTATCGCGAATAATTTTCTCCCGCTGATCTGCAAAGACTGGATCCAATATCTCACTGTCCGCAACAGCATCTTTGTTCCGGCAGGCCAGATCCCCCAACAGCACAATCAACAAAGGCGCCCGGGTAACAAACGGCTGGTTGTTGCAGGCTTCGCCAACTTTGCGGATCTGATCCAAATCATCAATCACGATAAAACGACCCGGCTGTGTGTTGTGCCCCGTTGGCGCACGCCGGCCACTGTCCAAAATGATCTGAATTTTTTCATCCTCCACTGGCTGCTGCCTGAATCTGCGAATACTTCTGCGGGTTAATACTGCTTCCCGGACATCCATACTGCCACCCCATTCCTATTACTCGACATTAATTTTCTTGCTGTAATCCCACAAACCATGGATATTGCAGTAGCTTTCAGCATAAAGAACTCCCGGAGCAGTGATTTTCACCATCGCAGTCACAGCCGGATCCGTATACACAGGACCGCTGTTGGCACCAGCCGGTGATTCACCGTGGGCATTAAAGAAGAAACTGCCAATTTCAAAGGGGAACTTGCCATCATCCGGCTTGAAATAAAGATGGATCCAGCGGATGTGGTGTTCTGTGGTGTTAGGGTGCGCGATCTCTTCTCCCACCATTGCCTTCACTGCAAATGCTTCTCCTGCTTTTACTGTATCCGGTGCCTGAATGGTTGGCACATGCTTCTCACTTTTCCAATCTGCACTTTGAAGCAAATCTCCCAGTCTTTCCATTTGTGTAACCTCCTCCGATTGGATTTACTGATATTTAATCGTTTCGCCTTTTCAGGCGAGAATCCTTCTGCTGACAATCTCGATTCCTATAGGCAGGATTCCCACCGCTCGTCCCGAAAAACTACTATATGGAAAAAACGGAGGGAGGACAAGACAATGCCAAGTTTTGAATCACCGTTTGTCGTTTTGAAAGAAGACCGCAAACTGACCGACGAAGAGCTGATTCGTGCCATCCGCTTTATGGTCGCAGCTGAATATGAAGCGATTCAGCTGTATATGCAGCTTGCCGAATCCATCGACAATCCCTTGGCCCAGGAAGTTCTCAAAGACATTGCGGATGAAGAGCGGGTGCACGCCGGCGAGTTCTTGCGTCTGCTCTATGAGTTGGACCCGAAAGAAGCAGAATTCTATCGGGAGGGTGCTGAAGAAGTGGAAGAAGAGATTGAAAAGCTAACAAAGTAGGACTAAAATGCAAACTGACAGGTGACCCTGTCCGTTTTGTCATTCACTTTTTACTGATTGCAGCACCCAATGCCATGCCCACACCCGCACCGACGGCCATACTGCCGGTGAAATAACCGACTACCAGACCGATGGCAAAACCGATCACCATCCCTTGCCCCATGGACAGACCGTTAATCACCGTCAAAATCACCGCCTTCCCTTATCGACCGTTGCGAGCTGGCTTCTTTGGAATCAGTGTCAACGCAAACAACACTGCTGTTAATCCGGTTACAATTCCGCAAAAGACAAACAGACTCACCAGACCAATACGATCTACCAACTGACCTCCCAGCGTCATTCCTGCAATCGGGCCGAGACCCATATTGATGGCGCCAAAAATGGTCTGCGCAGTGGCCTTCAATCCTTCAGGTGCTTCTTCAGAAACAAACATGACACTGCCGCCAAAATAGTAGCCGCCGGAAAAACCTTGAATCAGCTGTACCGGAATCATCATATAAGGGGTACGGGCCAGCGAAAACAGGATCCACCGAAATGCCATGACTGTATAGGACATGAGCAGGAGCCCGCGGGCTCCCAGTTTCTTTTGAAAATAGGCCATGGCCAAAAATGCAGGGATCTCACTGGCAGCAGCGATGGCCCAGAGTAGACCTATAAATGCGTCCTGGGCACCTAGACTGGAAATGTAGATGTTGAGGAATCCAAACCCCATGGCCATACAACCCTGAATCAAAAATGACGCTACCAGAAAGATAGCAAACTGTCTGTTCTTCAAGAGTAACCGAACCTGTGCTCCTTGGGTTGCAGGGGGTTTTGCATCCGCTGTGTTGGCCGTCTCATCTGCTTTTTCCTTGCCATGAGTTGGCAATGTCATGGCGATGCCCGCCATAATCAGCAATGTCAGTGATGCGATCACAAAAATGCTGCGCAAGCCAAAGATCCCCGTCAACTGGCCGACCACAAGGCCCGCCGTCATAAAACCCAATGAGCCCCAAAGTCGAATGCTGCCGTAACTGATCCCGGCTCGCTTAACATAATCCATCGCTGTCGCATCAGCAATGGGCATAATCGCCGGGAATGTCATTCCCAAAAGGGCTGCTGTCAGCAGGATTTGGGAATAGCTTTCTGCCCGAAGGTACATAAGGATACTTACTGAACTGATCAGTATCAACCCGACCAGAACAGGCTTCCAGATCCGGTAGCGGTCACTGATGTATCCCCAAAGAGGCTGGCAGAGAAAGTTGGCCAGATAGTAAATGCTTACAATGAAGCCGATTTGGGTACCGGAAAAACCCAAGCGGCGAAAATACAGATTGACATACATCAGATAAGTGGGCATGGCCAGATTGAATAAAAAATACAGCAGTCTGACCGTCATACCCTCCTTGCGGATCTGCGTCACAGAGACCATCCTTCCATACCCGTGATTTAATTAGTATACTCTGGAATCAAAACCATGACAAGAAAAAATTGGCTAATGCAGGGATATTTTGCCCCCATCATGAATATTACCAGCATCTTAATCAAAAGGGAGTGACATTATGGATCCTTTGATTGCCCGTTATGCTGAATATCTGAAAAAAGGGAGAAAGACACTGCTGGACACCGTGAAAGACGTCAGCCCGGAAGAATTGCACTTTACTGCGGATGGTGTGCTTAACTCGATCGCCATGCTGTTGAAACATGCTGAATCTGCCGAATGGTTCTTGGTCCACCACCTGATCGCCGGAGACCCCCCCTTGGATCGGAAAACAAAACCATTTGAGGCCGGCGACGAAAAACTAGAAGACCTGATTCCGCCCTTGGAAAAATCACTGGCTCGAACTCTGGAAATACTCGAAGAGCTGCCAGGTGATAAACTCCTGGACGAAAAAGAAATCCGGCTTTCTTCTGGTCCTGCCACAGTAACCAACGAGTGGGGAATCCTGCACACCCTCGAACATGAAGCGCAGCATATCGGGCAGATCATTTTACTGAAAAAACTGGCTCGGGCTCAATCCAAGTAGATCATTTTTCGGCTCATGCCACCATCCACGAGGATATTTTCACCATTGATGAAATCATTCTCGGGTGCAGCCAGAAAGAGGCAGAGGCGAGCAACATCATCCGGTTTGCCCACACGACCGGAAGGATGCTGAGCATGGTCTTCAGGTCGCAGTTCCTCATAATTCCAATTCTCAATCCAGCCGGGGCTGATGCAGTTAACGGTGATTCCGGTAGTGGCCAGCGATAGTGCCAGGGCGTGTGTTAAAGCGACAATTGCCCCTTTGGATGCAGCATAGGCTTCACTGCCCGGTTCCGACATGTTGAAACGAGTGGAAGAAATATTGATCATTCTTCCGCTCTTTTTCTTTTTCATTCCTTCAGCACAAGCCTTGGCCAAAAAGACCATGCTGCGCAGGTTCACATTGAGAACACGATCCCAATGCTCCGGCGTCAGATCAGCCAAAGGGACGAAACCTCCGATACCGGCATTGTTTACAAGGACATCCACCGGGCCATACAACCTTTCCAGAGAGTGAACCAAGCTGCTAATCCCTTCTACTTCCTCCAGATTATAATGTTGGAATACTCCCCTGTATCCCTTGGCCAGAAATGTTTTTTCCCAATCCAGACCCCTTTTCTGATTAATATC
>CAZDAI010000083.1:0-10004 GCA_964503545.1 uncultured Candidatus Sumerlaeota bacterium | reverse complement strand
TTTGAAAGCCTTTTCACTGGCGACATTGATGTCATATCCCGTATGGGGCCTCGTGGGCGCAGTCGGTGTAGTTGGATTCCTGATATGCCTGGCGGTTTTATTGATAATTACACCCGCCGAACTATCAAAGGTTCCTTTTGATGCTCCTGATGCGCATGAAGAATTGTCCGGTGGATTTTTGGTTGAATACTCAGGTCGAAATCTTGCGCTCTATTACCTGATGGATGCAGCAAAAACGGTTGCTGTAACCAGTCTGACCGTCGCAATATTTTTGCCATACGGCTTGGCCGCTCCTTTGGGGTTGGCTGGAATTGCTGGTATGGCCGTCGATTTCATGTTCTTCTGGATCAAGGTTTTTGCTGTCATGTTCGTTGCAGTAACCTTTATCCGCACTTCCATCGCTCGTTTTAAAATTGACCAGATCGCCCATGTCTTTTGGGCACCGGTCCTAATTTTAAGTTTAACAGGACTGTTACTGGTTGCAGTGGATCACTTCCTGTTCTTTTAAGGGTTTGGCATTCCTTTTAAAGACACTTTGCTGATCCGGTCTCACACATCTTTTACAGGAGGTGATCTAGAATGACGGTTATGATGCGTGAAATCATCGCACAGATGGTTAAAAAACCGGGAACGAATCCTTTCCCGGCGGTATATGCTCCCCATTCAGTCACAGCGTTCTTGAAAGCTGTGGGGGAAGGCAAGGCTGAGATATTACCACCTGTTGCCCCGCCGAAGGGCATGCGAGGGAAAATTGATTACAACAAAGCGAAATGCATTGGGTGCAAATTATGCACACAGGTATGTCCAGCTCGTGCCGTGGTATTCGTGCCGGAAACGAAGAAGGTAATCTTTCACATTGATCGGTGCTCTTTCTGCGGACAGTGTGCAGATATTTGTCCAGTAAAGGTGATCACCATGACAGACAATTTCCTGTTAGCATATTACGATCGGAAAGGGCCCGATGCAATTATTGACCCACCTTTGGAAGAACCTGAACCGGAGAAAGAATCTGTTGAAGAAAAGAAAGAACAAGTTGAACCACAGAAAGCGGCAGGAACTGAAGAAGAGAAGAAGGACGTGTAGCTCGAGAGGCCGGTGCACTATCGGCCTCTTTTTTTTTGACCACAATAGTATTCTAAATGAGAAATGAACGTATAAATGGGACTGCAGTCTAAATGACAGCGGTCCCATTTGTTCTTTGACAAAAGTGTGGGAAATCTTGTCGTAGAATCCATTGGCTGGTGAATTTACGGTTTAAGAAACGAGATTGCATCCTAAAGGATCGGGATTTTTTCTATGGTATCAATTATTAGAGAATGGATGAGTTTATCCGCTGTCCTTTTTACTGCCGCACTCAATGGATTGCCTAGAGTTGTATCTTCCGGCTGAATACCGATGAATGTGACGTCCGAGCATTCTTCAGAAACATATCTCAGAAAGTGAGCAAGGGACATGGTATGGGTGGAAAAACCCACTTCCTGGATCTTGTGCCCATCAATTCTGCGCATCTCGCCGGGGGGTAGTCCCATAATCGCCGCATCTACAATGACCACTTTGGCTGGCGAAATTCGTTGCACCTGACCGCCAAAATTCTCCGGTGCAGTTGCGCAATCGATCGTAGCCCATTGATCAGAGCGAAGTTCATGGGCGATATAGCAGCCGACCCCATCGTCACCATTGAGGATGTTGCCAATGCCCATTAAAAGGTTTTTCCGTTGTGTCTGTGCAGACATATGCTTTCCTCCAGTAGCAGATCGATTGACGCGATGCATTGCTGGCGTGCTGGATAATCATGCACACTCACTACTTAGAAAATTGAATACATCACCAGACCTGCCAGGAGCCCTAATACGATGATGCTGGAAAACATGACTAAGATACCAGCCTTAGCCATATCCGTACTTCTGAAGTAACCAGCACCGTATGCTACAGCATTTGGCGCTGCATTTGCCGGGAAGAGATAGGCAAATGAAGCTGACATTCCGGCAACAATGCCGAAAGCGGTTGGATTCCAGCCAAAGCTAAGGGCCAAACCGATAGCGATGGGTACAAAAGTTGAGGCAGTACCGCTAAGACTACAAAAGACAGTAATGCCAAACCCGGTAATCGCAGAAAAGAGAGCCACAGCAAGTCGGGGATCCAGCGAGCCTAAGCCGGATGATAACATTCCAGCAAGCCAGTCAATTACACCTGTGCCACGTAGGCCAATACCCATAGAAAGACCACCACCGACCAGGAAAAGGATATCCCACCCGATTTCCCGTTGCGCTTCTTTCCATGTCATAAAGCCAACTTTGGGCAGAACGATCAGTAGAGTCAGCAGTACGGCAACAACATACAGCCAACCTTCCATAATTGGTACAAAGGAATCCAACAACCATAGTACGATGGCGAGTGAAAACAGTGCTACCACTTTCTTCTCTTCACCATTCATTTTCCCCATAGTTTTTAATTGTTGCCGAACGGAAGCGAGTCCACCTTCAACAACTTTTATTTCCAGAGGGAATACTTTTAATAAAATAAACCAAGAAATCGGCACCATGATTACGACAAAGGGGATCGCTCGGATCATCCAGTCTAGAAAACTTAATCTGACACCCGCGAGGGTATCCAAAAAAGCGATAGTAATCAGATTTGCTGGTGTCCCGGTAGGCGTGCCAATACCGCCAATATTGGCTGCAAATGCAATGCCAATAAACATCGCACGACCAAAATTGCTTTCCAAAGGTTTTGCTTTTGCCATAGTCAAAATGCCGATTGCTATGGGAACCATAATGGCTGTTGTTGCAGTATTTGACATCCACATGGACATAAATGCTGCCGAGATCATAATTCCGAGAATGAGTTTATCAGTTCTTTCACCCATACGGGAAATGATATTTAAACTAATGCGTTTGTCCATACCAGATCGAACGAGGCAGCCCGCAAGTAAATAGCCTACAAGCACCACAGCATTTACGGGATGGGCTATGGTGGCTAGTCCTTGCTGGAGACCGACAATTCCGGTGATTGATTGAGCGAAGATAATCAATAAACCAGTGATCCCCAATGGGAGTGCCTCTGTAACCCATAAGATTGCGGCACCTAATGAAATAAAGAGCATCCGCAAGCCGGCAGGCTCCAAACCTTCTGGCGGGGTAATAATGAATGAGGTTAAAAAGAGAATGATGACGCCGAGCAAAATCGCTAGTTTTCTGCTTTCTTCGTTCAATTGATGTTCCTCCTAACAATGTGTATGAATTCGACAGACTATCTTCTACATTACTCAGAATTATCCTTTCAATTTCGGCTATTTACTGATTTTTCAGGAAAATTTTTATTATTGACCACTTCCAGTATTCCAAGTGTAAAGGTGAGAATCCTTGTCAGTATTAGGGGGTTATAGTATAATTGATATAGTTTTTTAACTAGGAGGACGTTTCGTGGAGAAGCTATGGGAGAACGATAATAACAGATCCATGCCCCTCAGAGAAAAAGTATTTCATCATCTGCGGAACAGAATTCTGGAGGGGTCAATTGAGCCCGGCGAAAGCTTGATCGAAACAAAGCTTGCGGATGAGCTGGGTGTAAGTCGAACACCGATTCGCGAAGCATTTCGCAAGCTAGAGCTCGAAGGGCTGGTATTTAGTACGCCCAATAAAGGGGTCGTTGTCAAGGGAATCTCAGATCAGGATACAGAGGATATTTTTGCTATTCGCATGCATCTGGAGCCGTTGGCAGCACGGTGGGCCGCAAAGAGAATCACCGATGAAGAAATGCTCGCTCTGGAAGAGAATGTCCAATTGATGGATTTTTATATTCGCAGGGGTGATCTGAAGCAGGCCAGTAAGAAGAACACTGATTTTCATGGCATTATTTTTGATGCAGCAAAAAGTAAGCCCTTAAAGCAAATTTTAAACAGCCTTCAGGAATATGTCCACCTTGCGCGCCTGGCTTCTCTGCGGAACCCAGGAAGACCAAAGAAAGCATTGGCCGAGCATAAAGAAATTCTTGCAGCGATTGCATCGGGCGATGAGGAACTGGCTGCAGAGAAAATGCAGCTACACGTTATGAAATCGAGCGAAAGTGCTGCACTACAGAAAACAATAATGAACGATACTTAGATTGTCCAAGATCCGGCTAGGGAGTGCTGGAGGGAGAATGGTGTCTGAACTGAACATACTTCATATTGACATGGATGCGTTCTTTGCCGCGATAGAACAGCGAGACCAACCGATACTTCAAGGTAAACCGGTGGTGGTTGGAGGTCGCCCCGAATCGCGGGGGGTTGTTTCAACTGCATCTTATGAGGCTAGAAAATATGGCATTCATTCTGGAATGCCAACTCGAGAAGCATTGCGCTTATGCACAAATGCAGTATTCTTGCCGGTCAATATGGCAAAATACAAAGAAGTGTCGAACCTATTGCGCAGAATTTTCGCTCGGTATACAAATCAGATCGAGCCTTTGTCAGTGGATGAAGCCTTCTTGGGGTTTGATTCCGGTAATATAATCAAGGCAGGCAGAGATTTGAAAAGAACCATAAAGGCAGAGTTGGAATTGACATCTTCTGTAGGGATTTCTTTTAATAAGTTTTTAGCAAAGTTAGCTTCGGATATGGAAAAACCAGACGGCTTCACTGTGATCAGCAGAGACCGAGCCAGATTGATATTGCCGGATCTCCCCGTACGCAAACTCTGGGGGATTGGTCCAAAAACAGAACAGGATTTGAATCAGGTAGGTCTGTATACTTTTTCTGATGTAGTAAGAGCCGACATGATGCTCCTTACAAAGGTTCTGGGCAGACGTGCCAGTGAGATCAAGTCCCTGGCAGAAGGTGTAGACTCTCGAAAGATTCAGGTTGTGCAACAGGCTAAATCATTTGGCGAAGAGATAACACTGGCAGCTGACACAGACAGCAAAGTGGTGTTGAAAGCGTATATTTTTGATTTTGCAGAGGTATTGGCAAAGAGACTGAAAGAGGCGGGGGTAAAAGCGCGAACAGTAACTGTGAAAATCCGTTACGACGATTTTTCAGATATCAGCCGCAGCAGAACCTCCCAGGAAGCCTTTGAAACATCTGGTGGTATTCTTGATCATGCCTTAACTCTTTTTGAAAAACTCAGCATTGAAGGGCGCAGGGTCCGCCTGATCGGATTGCAGGTCTCTGGTTTCTTATTACCGGACCAGCCTGAACAGATTCCATTTCCATTCATTCACGAATCTTGATAGAAAGGAGTGAGAATATGCCATTGGTCCATATTACACTGATTGAAGGTAGAACCGTGGAGCAGAAAAGAGCCGCAGCTAAAAAAGTTACAGAAGCCATTGTTGATGCTTTTGCTTGTCCTGCAGACGCTGTAAAAATCGCTTTTCATGATATTGCCAAAGAAGATTATGCTTCAGCGGGAGTGCTACGGATTGACCAGAAATAATGATCGTCAGGGCATTTCCGCCCTGGCTCTTTTTTGCTAGAGGTCAAGGAGGAGCGGGGATGAGACAGGTACCTGTTCACGATGTGAGTGCAGTGATATTAGCTGGCGGAGAGAGCCGTCGTATCGTATATAGAGAAAACGCTGGTGCTCCTTTGAGTCATTTCAATAAAGCACTCTTGCCATGGGGTAATACAACCATGGTGCAGCATGTGATCAGAACATATCGATCTGTGTTTCAAACAGTACTTGTGCTGTCCAATGAGCCGTTGAGTTTTGGAGATTCATGGGTCCTGATAGTGCCTGATCGAATCTGCAATAACGTACGCAGCTCAAAAGTTGGAATCTTAAATGCACTGCATTTAGCAGATAAAGAAAGGGTGTGCATCGGTGCGTGCGATATGCCGCTTGTGAGTTCTGATCTTCTACGTTTGCTCGCATCACTCCATCAAGAGAAGGATCTGGTGATTCCATTGGTGGACCATTTCTTACAACCCATGCCTGCGGTTTACAGCCGAAACTGCATTCCTGTGCTGAAGAGACAGGTTGAACAAGGCAACCATCGACTTTTGGATTTTTTCGGAAGTGTACAGTTAGGCTTAGTGGATGAAAGTGAAATGGATAAGGCAGAAATCCGCAAAACTGCATTTCTGAATGTGAACACTTGGGAGGATTATGAAATTGTTTTGCAGTCAGCACATACAGCAATCAATTAGCCAGAGTCAAAATAACATCTGATATGGGAGGTTTGTATGAAGATACTCATTCTAACAAAAATGAAAGCAGGGCAGAAGGTATTGGGTGAGATGCAACAGATTGCCCCGGAGGCAGAAATTGTTCATGCAGACGATTGGCAGCATGCACAAGATCATGTCCGCACTGCGGAGATCATAATTACCACCCGTGATTCTTTCCCGCCGGAGGCCGCAGCACAAGCGCATAGTCTAAAATGGGTGCACTCGCTCATGGTGGGTGTGGAATCGTTTTTATATCCTGTATTTACAGAACGTGGCATCATTCTGACTAATCCGCGAGGGGCTGCAGATGTGGGCGTCTCTGAGCATGTTTTCGCCATGATACTTGCCTGGACCCGTGGAATTAAGGAGTCTGTGCTTCTCCAGGATCAGCGTGTTTGGGAGCGGGTACAAGTAACTCATATGCGCGGAAAGACGATGGGTATTGTTGGACTGGGCAGCATCGGCCGAGAAATAGCCCGTAAGGCAAAAATAGGTTTTGGCATGAAAGTGGTCGCAACAAAAAGAAGACCGTCTGATGAAGAATTCGTTGATACATTGCTGCCCGCTGAACAGATGAATGAATTGCTAGCTGTCGCTGATTTCGTTATCGTAGCTGCTGCAATGACAGATGAAACCAGAGCTATGATGAATGAGCAAGCTTTTCAACTAATGAAGCCGGAGTCATTTTTTGTTAATATCGCACGGGGTGCTATTGTCGACGAGGAAGCACTTGTCAAGGCACTGCAGAATGGCTGGATTGCCGGTGCCGGATTGGATGTATTTGAGACTGAACCACTACCAGAAGAGAGCCCGCTTTGGGGGATGGCAAATGTTATCGTATCACCGCATATTGCTGGCTTATCCGGAATAAGCCTTGCAGATCTCCGTATTGGCGTTTTCAACGATAACCTGAAGGCTTATCTGCGGGGAGACAAACTACCAACTGAAGTTGATAAAAAGGTGGGATACTAGTGAATAGCGCGAGTGGGAGTAAAAAGGCATTGAAAATCCTGATCATGAGCAGATTGGCTTTCAAAGAAAGGCACAAGGACATGGTCCAGCAGCTGGCACCCGATGCAGATGTGCGTCTTGCGCTGAATCCTGATGAAGCTGGAGAATTCTTGAGTGAGGCAGATATCCTTGTTACTTCAAACTGGGATCTAAAGCCAGATACGTTTATGAAAGCAAAAAATCTCAAGTGGATTCATGCAATAAGCGCGGGTGTTGAGCATCTGCTCTTCGACGAGCTAATCACCAGTGATGTGCAACTAACCAATGCCAGAGGCATTTTTGATACCCCGGCAGCGGAGCATACCTTAGCAATGATGCTGGCCTTTTCCAGAGGGATAGTGCCCATGGTTCGCAATCAGGCTCAATCGAAATGGAAGCGTTTGGAAATGAATGATTTACAGGGCGCTACTCTTGGTATCGTTGGTTTGGGCAGCATCGGACGAGAACTTGCACGGATGGCCAAGGTAGGGTTTGGGATGAAGGTAATTGCTACCAAAAGGCGAATGACAGAAGAAGAACATATTGATTTGCTTCTACCCCCGGAAAAACTTCCTGAACTCCTGGCAGAATCCGATTATGTGGTGCTGGCCGCTGCTCTGACACCCGAAACAGAAGGACTGATTGGGGAGAAGGAACTGCGGACGATGAAGGAGAATGCAATATTGATTAATATTGCCCGGGGACCGCTTGTTCAAGAGGATGCCCTTTATCATGCGTTGCGGGAGAAGTGGATTGCTGGTGCCGGTCTCGATGTATTCAATAAAGAGCCGCTTTCGCCTGAAAGTCCCTTTTATGATTTGAGCAATGTAATAATTACAGCCCATCGGGCGGGATTTACACACCACATGCTGAATGATGAACGAATTGAGAATTTCTGTGAGAACTTAGACGATTATCTTCATGATCGACCTTTGAGAACTCTTGTCGATAAAAAGCTTGGATACTAGGACATTAGCGTAAGGCTTTTGGAACTTTTTTATGACTCGCGCGTCTCTTTTCATGTCGGCATAAATTTTGTAAAATATGTGCAAGACAGGGAGGTGGCAAAATGAAAAAACTCTATCGGTCAAACCGGGACAAAATGGTGGCTGGTGTCTGCGGTGGATTGGCTGAATACTTCGAAGTGGATTCTTCACTTGTGCGATTATTGTGGGTGCTGCTGATTATTTTTGGAGGATCAGGCTTGTTGCTCTATATCATTGGCTGGGTGGTTATCCCTGAAAAGGAGGAAGCAGATGATGATCCTGCTGAGGGTGGCAATCTAATCCCGCAGGATCCCAAAACCAACACTCTTTTTGGTGTGTTGCTGATCGGGCTAGGTGCGGTTTTACTGTTTGATCATTTTTTCCCATGGCGCTCGCTGGCTCGCTACTGGCCTGTAGTTCTGATTGTGGTTGGTGTGATAATGATTTCCGGATGGCGAGGTGACAGAAAGTGAAATCAGGACATTTCTTTCGGGGTGTGCTTCTAATCACAGCCGGTGTACTGTTGCTCCTTGCCAACATGGGTTATCTGAAACCCTATTTCTGGTGGCAGTTGATTCAGCTATGGCCGGTTCTACTTATTGCTTTCGGAATACGTCTGATGGGAAAGGACTCATGGACTGTCAACATCGCAGTTTTGGCATTACTTGGTGCAACAATTGGTTATGCAGTCTGGATCTCACAAACGGACGCAGCAATCGGTCCCAAAAGCACATCGCGGTTTAACCAGAGCTGGAGTCAGGGAATCGATACAGTTGATCTTACGGTGAATTTTGGTGATGGCAGAGTAAAGATTCATGATGGGTCTACCGAACTGGCTCGCGGCGTGCTGGACTATTATCGGGACGAGCCCGTGTGGGAGTTTTCACAGGAAAACAATCGAGCATCCCTCCAGATTACACAGGAAGAATTAAGGTCCAATTCAGTCAATATTCCTTCAATACGCAGGCAGACAAGGGAATGGGATATTGCGTTGCATTATATGCCTGAGTGGAATATAAAACTAAATGCAGGCGCTTGCACGCTGGATGCTGATTTTAGCAATGTTAAGGTAAGCAATCTTCAAGTAAACACTGGCGCTAGCGATATTAAGATTAAGATGGGTGAACAAACCTTTGACAGTACAATTGTTGTGAAAGCTGGGGCATCCAATCTGCAGCTGTCATTCCCACAAAATTCTGGTATTAAGGTGGACATTACAGGTGCTCTCAGCAACAATAATCTAACCGAGGCAGGATTTGTGAAAATTGATGATTCCTATTTCTCTCCAGGCTACGAAGAGGCCGAGTATCGCTATAACCTGGAGATGTCTGTGGGTGTTAGCAATATAATGATCTTGCAGTACTAAATTTCGGAGGGCAGTATGGATGATAAACGGATATCGGAACAGGTCAAGCATGCGAAGCTGCTCCACTGGCAGCGCATGAGTTGCTCAGAGGCAGTCTGGTTAGCGCTGACCGATGATCTGGACCCGTCTTTTCGACGCTTCGGGTCAAAAATGGCAGTAGGATTTGCTGGGGGAATTGCTTCCGGTTCCTTATGCGGTGCGGTTGCGGGGGCAGTTCTGGCAATTAGTGCTAAGTTTGCCCATTACCCAGAAGAAGCCCGTTCTGTTCTGGCTCGCGAACTTGAAGAACGTCTTTACAAAGAGATAACAACTGCTCTTAGTTCTGCTTATTGCCGTGATCTTAAACCCGATGATGGTACACAAAGGAGAGTCTGCAATCAGATTATTGCCCGTGTGTGCGAAATTGCAGCGAGAATCATTGAAGAGAATAAGGCATAATTGAATCCGAACGAACTAAAAGAGCAGGGGCTTTATGCCCCTGCTCTTTTAGTTGAACATCTTCATTTTAGAAATT
>CAZDAI010000082.1:1745-10467 GCA_964503545.1 uncultured Candidatus Sumerlaeota bacterium | reverse complement strand
CCGTATTTCTGAAGCAGGACCGCATAGCGGACCTCGCTCTTAAGGAACTCTGCGTAATCTCCGAAAGGTTCCTTGGAGTCCAGGGAGAATGGATTCTTACCGTCCTGCTTCAAGGCTGGATTGAAGCGATACAAATGCCAGTAACCACAGTCCACCGCATTTTTCTGTTGCTTTTGGGATATGGTCATGCCGGCTTTGATCCCGTGATTGATGCACGGTGAGTAGCAGATGACCAGAGACGGTCCGTCCCACGCTTCGGCTTCAGCAATTGCCTTCAGTGTCTGGGCCTGATTGGCACCCATGGCCACCTGAGCCACATAGACATAACCGTAGGTCATGGCCATCATGCCCAGGTCTTTCTTTTTAATGTCCTTGCCGCCGGATGCAAATTCTGCCACAGCACCGGTTTGAGTTGCTTTCGAAGCCTGCCCGCCTGTATTGGAGTAAACTTCCGTATCAAGAACCAGTACATTCACATCCTCCCCAGAGGCCAACACATGGTCAAGACCGCCGTAGCCGATGTCATACGCCCATCCGTCTCCGCCGATAATCCAGGTTGAGCGCTTGATGAAATAGTCTTCAAGCGCTATCGTCTGGTCAATCAGTCTCGAAACAGCCGCATCGTTCCCTTCATAAGTTCTGAGTGCGGATGCCAAAGCTTCACTGATTTCACGAGTTTTTTTGCCATCATTTATAGTATCTAGCCAGCCTTTGGCGGCGGTTTGAATGGCATCCCCGGAATCCAGGGTTATCAATTCTTTCAGGTTATCTGCGATTCGAGCTCGCATCTGCTTGACACCGTAATGCATGCCCAAACCATGCTCAGCATTGTCCTCGAACAATGAATTGCCCCAGGACGGGCCTTGTCCTTTCTGATTCATGGTATACGGCATGGATGGGGCGGATCCCCCATATATGGACGAACACCCTGTGGCATTGGATATCTGCATGCGGTCGCCGTATAGCTGGGTGACCAGTTTGATATATGGGGTTTCACCGCAGCCTGGGCAGGCACCGTTGAATTCAAAGAGCGGCACCTCAAACTGACTGCCTTTGACCGTATCTTTGCTCATTGGATTCGGCTTTACAGCCAGAGTTTTAGCGAATTCCCAGTTGTCGGTCTGCACCAGGTTGTCCATGATGGGTTTCATGGTCAAGGCCTTTTCTGGAGCCGGACAAATATTGGCGCATACACCGCAACCGGTGCAGTCCAGAGCAGAAATCTGAATGCGATACTGATAACGATCGTAAGGCTTCATCCCCTGTTTTGTTACGAAATCCTTTGGTGCCATGGCTGCTTCCGCTTCATCCAGCAGGAAGGGGCGAATGACTGCATGGGGACAGACATAAGAGCACTGGTTGCACTGGATGCATTTCTTCTCGTCCCAAATAGGTATCTGAGTTGCGATCATGCGCTTTTCATACTGGCTGGTCCCCTGGGGGAAAGTGCCATCTTCACGATCTCTGAAAGTACTGACCGGCAGCTTGTTGCCCTGCTGGGCGTTGATGACATTCGCGACATCGCGCACAAAAGGCGGGGCTGATTTTTCTGCAGTCGGTCCATCAGTTGCCTCTGCCCAGTCAGCGGGGACCTTGATTTCATGGATGTTGTTAACTCCGGCATCAACGGCGGCATAATTCATTTTGACAATTTCATCGCCCTTGGCGCCGTATGACTTGACAATGAACTCCTTCATGTAAGTCACAGCTTCTTCCACCGGAATGACTCGGGCCAGTTTGAAAAAGGCTGCTTGGCAGATGGTGTTGATTCGACCGCCCAGACCGATTTTCCGGGCTAATGTGGCCGCATCAATGGTATAGAACTGAATGTTGTTCTTAGCCAAAAAGCGCTTCATGGCAGCAGGCAGACGCTCATCCAACTCTTCAATGCTCCATTCTGTGTTGAGCAGGAAGATACCGCCCGGCTTTAAAGGAGCCAGCATATCATATTTGTCCACATAAGACTGGTTGTGGCAGGCAACAAAATCTGCGTTGCCCACCAGATAAGTTGAACGGATTGGACTCTTGCCAAAACGCAGGTCTGAGATGGTTACACCGCCGGACTTTTTGGAATCGTAAGAAAAGTAGGCCTGGGCATACATGTCGGTATGGTCGCCGATGATCTTGATGGAGTTTTTGTTCGCTCCAACCGTGCCATCTGCCCCAAGGCCCCAGAAGCGAGCAGCGATCGTTCCGGGCTGAGCCACATCAATGGTTTCATCTATTTCCAAGGACAGGTTGGTTACATCGTCAACAATTCCGATGGTAAAATTAGTTCGGGGTTTTTCTTCTTTCAGATTCTTAAACACCGCAAGGATCTGATCTGGAGTGGTGTCTTTGGAGCCCAATCCGTAACGCCCGCCCAAAATCACCGGGGCATTCTCTTTGCCGGCGAAGGCAGCGCAAACATCGAGATACAGCGGTTCTCCATGTGCTCCCGGTTCTTTTGTCCGATCCAGGACCGCTATTCTTTTCACGCTGTCCGGAATGGCTGCCAGCAGATGACCCACCGAGAAAGGCCGGTAAAGATGCACTTTGACCATCCCGACTTTTTCCCCTCTCGACTGTAGAATGTCGATGGTTTCTTCCATGGTTTCACAGGCAGATCCCATGCCGATGATGATCCGATCTGCATCCGGTGCGCCGTAATAATTGAACAGTTGGTAATTGCGGCCGGTGAGTGCGTTTATGTCGGACATATACGATTCGACAATGGCCGGCAGGCGATCGTAGAAGACATTGCTCGCTTCCCGGGCCTGGAAGAAAATATCGGGGTTCTGGGCGGTTCCGCGTAATGTCGGATGATTAGGAGAGAGGCTGCGGGCTCGGAATGCTTCAATAGCCTCCATATCAACCAATTTGGCAAAGTCCTCATAATTGGGTACCTCAATTTTTTGGATCTCGTGGGATGTTCGGAAACCGTCAAAGAAATGGATGGCTGGCACCCTCCCTTTTATGGCGGAAAGGTGGGCAACTGCAGCCAGATCAATCACCTCTTGGACACTGGAGGCACAGATCAAAGAAAAGCCGGTCTGCCGGCAGGCCATCACATCGCCGTGATCTCCAAAGATCGACAAGGCGTGGCTGGCCAAGGCGCGAGCAGAAACGTGAAACACGCTGGGAAGCAATTCGCCGGCAATCTTGTACATATTGGGAACCATCAGAAGCAAACCTTGTGATGCGGTGTAGGTCGAAGCTAGGACGCCGGCGGCCAGCGATCCATGGACAAATCCAGCAGCACCACCTTCCGACTGCATTTCCACAACTTTGACCGTCTGACCAAAAATATTCTTCCTCCCGTCCTGCGCCCACTCGTCAATGTATGCAGCCATCGGCGATGACGGTGTAATCGGGTAAATCCCGGCAACCTCCGTAAATGCATACGATGTGTATGCCGCAGCCGTGTTGCCATCCATGGTCATATATTTTTTTTGGTTTGTCATGAGACTCTCTCCTTTGATTGCTTTACCATCGGCACTATGTGAATGACAGGACGCTTCCATCCTTTCCCCGAAAACACCCTGCCGGTACCTCAGCTGCACTTTGCTGTGATTCAATCACTAAGCATCGGGCCGCACACGGTGGCATTCAAACGCACAGGCTGCCTGAATAAAAACGCTGTGATTTGAAGTTCATCTTAGCGACATGAACCAACACCGGCGCAAGGCATGTGCACAATACCGGTATGATGCTGCAATATTTTATGCGGGTCAATGACGCTCTAATCAATAATCTTTCCGTGCACCAAATTCAGCATCTTCTACCCATTCTCTGGGTCTCATCAGTAAAGCGATCAATTCATCAAAGAATGAATAGTGATCCTGCTCCTGTCTAACCAGAAACTGAAAAAGCTGTCTACTCGGTTCATCGGTGGCTTCGGATAATAGCTTTTTGTAGAGATCGATACTCTTCTGTTCCATGTCGCGGGCAACCGCGTACACCTCCAACTGCCCGGGTACGACATCATCTTCACCCTTGTAATCCGCCTTTTTGGCAAACAAGCTGGTTGATTCGGCATCAAGGTCTTTTTCATTCATTGAGGAATCGTAGTCTGAAAACTTTTCCCTTAGCAAATCAGCATGTTTCTTCTCAGCCTCAGCCAGCAAAATAAAGGCGTCGTATAATGCCGTTCCTTGGTTCTTTTCCGCTTGATCCAAATAATACTGCTTACCATCCATTTCCATTTGAATGGCAAAAGTCAGCTCACTCATTGCAATTTTCCCCCCTTTTGAAACAATTCTCTCTGACAATTCGTGCCATCTTAAGTTTATTATACCACTTATTGACTTCTTTGAAGAGATCCCGCAAGAGCTATCAAAACAATAATGAAATTATTACATTTAAGGAGCATGATGAATGGGGCCCAAAGCACCAGACCCTGTGCTCGGTTTGATGGACGGCAACACGAAAACAATGGAAGAACTATGCTTCACCGAGTTAGAAAGTCGAACGGGGAGACTGCCCGTTGTGTTCGCATACTTCGGGGAATTCCTTGGCTCTTTTCCCTGGGGTGGAGACATTCCCATCCTATCTGGAAACGTTTTGATCGAAACGATCAGAATAACATAATCATGAATATCTCCAGCATTATTGTCCCCAGATCGTTTGCAGTCTTCGTAAAACCAGAAAGTTGCAGCAAGAATGAAAAATTTTGATGCCACAATGGTAATAAAAGTCTGCAACTACTTTGCTGCAAAAATTAAGTACTCACTGTCAGTTCCCGGTGTCCATACCGGTATTGATCTCACTGCATAGTCGAATCCTGTTGACTTGTTTCCAGCAACCCCTATGCACATTACTGGGGGATCCCCTTCTCGCAGGGAACACCGACCTGGCACTTCCCGCAGCCGTAACGGACGACTTTTCTCGGTCCGTGAGGAGGCAATGTGCCTCCGTTCACGTAAGGTGCACAAAGGGTGTGATCTTTTCCTGCCTTGCACCCCTTCGTCCCGTCAATGGCGTGAACCGGACACTGACGCTCACACGCACCGCACATCCTGCAGTATTCAAACGGATCGGTGTAAGGTCTGGGGGTTGGTTCGAAAAAGGCGTTGGTGATGACGCTGCCGAATCTACCCGCCATGCCCTTCTCGGTAATCAAACCCTTGGACAGGCCGAATGTCCCCAGTCCGCTGGCATATGCTGCATGCCTTTCCGACCAGTTGCTGCAAAAGGGCATCAGCATTGTAAGTTCTCCGGAGCTTGTCGGGCAAAATGTCTGGAAACCTTCAGCTCTCAATAGCCCCTCAATAAAGTCTGTCAGGGTATTGATGAAAGCCTGTCCCTCAATCCGGGCATGGAGCCATTCCACACTGCAGCGCTGAGGAATCTCCGGTTCGTAGGGTTTGTCCCATACGTTCGTATTGGAATCCCGGACTTGTTGAGTAAACGGCAGGAAAAAGGAAACGACCGTCTTGGCTGTGGGCAGCCACTCGCGCGGAGCCTTAAACAGCGGATGGATCACACCTTCCCGCTTAAACACGGTTGTGTAGAGTTCATCATCTGAACTTGAGAAGCCCAAAAGAGGAGAATCAAACATCGGCATGCCGGCAAGATGAGGATAAATCGCATCCTCATCCCTCACTCGATTCTCCTCGCTGTTTGCCACAAACTTCTGGATTTTGCTAATCAGTTCACCCTTTTTCATTGTATCCATGTTATCACCTGCAAACCATTGAGTTCCATGGCTGTTTCCGGCACTCAGCCGTTTTTTATCTTCTGCTCGAATGTCTCACTGCATAAATGGGATTCTGTATCTGGATTGTTGAGTTCAATGCTTGATTTTCACCAACCTTGGGGATGCTATTCAGCTTCGATTGCCGCCACTTCGTTCAGCAAAGCTTGAATCGTTTTCTGATATTCCGGTTTCATCTGCTGGTAAAGGGCCTGGTCTGCCTGGCTTAACGGCTGGATGGTAACCCCCATATCAATTCCCCGCGATTCTAGCGCAGCGTTATACCCGTAGGGGAATGGCAGTCGGCCTAACTGGTTCATCAGGGGTAGGTAAGCCAACTGGATCTTTCTGGCCTTTTCGTGATTACCTGACTTGAATTGGTTGTAGATCGCAACGGTTACTTCTGGAACCACGGTTGTACCCGCAGTCATACAGCCGACCGCGCCAACTGCGAGCATCGGATAGAATACTTTATCAATACCGGTCATGGGATGAAAATTCGCTCCTTGTTGTTGAGCCGCAGCAACCATATCCGTCATGCCTGCCATTGCACCACTGCTGTCCTTGATACCAACAATATTTTCATGACTCATCAGCTTCTCCACAATCGGCGGGGTTACCGGCGTTGCCATATTCGGGATATTGTACAGAATGACCGGAATGGGACTTTCATCGGCGATTCTTTTGAAGTGCTCCTCCACCATCGACGGCGTCGCTGTATAGTAATGTGGGCCACAAACAACGATAGCCGAACAACCCGCTGCCGCAGCATATTTTGACAGCTCAATGACCGGCCCCGGGTAGGTGGCACCGGCACCCGGTGCGACTGGAACCCGCCCGTTGTTTTGATCGGTAACAATATCAATCATCTCTTTCCTTTGATCCATGGAAAGGTGAGCGAATCCCCCCACGCTGCTTAATGGAAACAAACCGGACACCTTCCTGTCGATATAGAAATCGACCATTTGTTTCGTAGCTTCAACATTGATCCGATAGTCTTTGCTGTATGAGCCAAGCATTGCTGGAAAAACACCTTCTGGTTTAAACATGTCTTATTTCCTCCTTGTACTATAGCTGTGAAATGCTTTTATATCTATCCCCACATTTCCACACAGCATGAAGAATTCCTTTGACGAGGCATCATAACTTGCAGCCGTTTGATATTGTCAGCTTTGCTTTAAACGGGGTGTCATCTCTTTGGGGATAATGATTGCAAAATGACCGCCCACGGAGTAGAATAAATCTAATTATCAATAAGTGCGGACTTGGACGAATACTTGAATGCACTGGGAGGAGTTGAACGACATGATTGAAGAGAAAGCAGCTCTGCTCAAAAAAGAACGGGAGCGGTTCCCAATTATCAAGAATTACGCCTATTTTGAAACCGCCAGCACCGGATTAATTCCAGACTATGTGTATGAGGGAGTCAAGAAATACCAGGATGACCGCTACCGGGTAGGCGGTGATTCGGACTGGAATGGCAAGGGCACTCTGGCGATGATGGCCGACTCCAAAATGTTACTAAGTCAGATGATCCACTGTTCGCCGGACGATATAGCCTTCGGCCTGAATTCGTCCCACCTGTTCACTCTTTTTTCAGAAGGGATTCCCCTACAGCCCGGTGACAATGTAATCTTGAGCGACAATGCCTGGATCAGCACTCGTTTTACCTGGCAAAGTCATGAGCCGCAGGGGTTGGAACTACGTTACGCCCAATCAAACGCTGGGGTAATCACCCCGGAAGACATTATATCTCTTGTTGATGAACGAACCCGGGCAATTTCCTTGAGCTTGGTGGAAAGCAGCACCGGTTTTCGCATGGATCTCGCACCCATTGGCGCTTTCTGCCGGGAACGGGGAATCTATCTGGCGGTGGATGGTGTCCAGGCTCTGGGTGTTTTGTCCGTGGATGTAGAGAAAATGGGGATCGACTTTATGGTCGGTAATGACTACAAGTGGATGATGCATTACTGCGGAATAGCCTATGCGTATGTCAGTCCCAAACTGCGCAAAGTTTTGCGACAGTGGGGGGCTGGTTGGATGTCGGATGCCGAGCGGTTTAATGATCGTAAACAGCATCTAACCTTACGAGAAGATGCCGGGCGTTATGAATTGGGTTATCCCAATGCACCGGGGATATATGCTCTGGGGTTGGTCGCCGCCCATTACCTGGCCTTGGGGCCAGATACAGTGGAAGAGTATGTTTTGGATTTGATGGAATACCTTTACGAGGAAATTGAAAAGATTCCCGGAGCCGGGATCTGGTCGAAATATGAGCCCAAGAACCGGTCCGCGATTGGCATCATCCAGCTGTCGGATGCATTGAAGGTAACCAGTGAAAAACTCCTGGCCGGTGGTGTCTTTGCTCACACCCGGTCGGGTGAGCCATACGCAGCAGATAGCGCCATCCGGGTGAGCATCCACTATTACAATGACCGCAGCGATATTGACCGCCTTGTTGCCGTCATCCGTCAATGTGGAGGAAATTAAAAGGAGGAATAAACATGGGAGAAACTGAAAAGCGCCTGGCTGAACTGGGGATTGTCCTGCCGGACAGTCCTGCGCCTCTAGCCAATTATGTAAGTGCCCAGTGGGCGGATAACATCCTCTATCTCTCCGGGTCCGGTCCCGTCTCTGCAGGACGTCCAACTATCACCGGTCGCCTGGGAGAGAATGTCACGCTGGAACAAGGGTACGCCGCTGCCCGGGAAGCAGGATTAAACTTGATTGCTACCCTGAAGCGGGAACTAGGAGAGTTGGACCGCGTGGAACAAATTGTCAAGCTGCTAGGCTTTGTGTCCAGCACCCATGATTTCTATGCCCAACCAGCGGTCATCAACGGGGCTTCTGATTTACTGGTGGAGGTTTTTGGTGTTCGAGGCCAACATGCACGCTCCGCGTTGGGGACCAATGTGCTGCCTTTCAATATTCCGGTAGAAGTGGAAATTGTGGTGAAAGTCCGGTGACATTAAGTTTTATCGTAATTATGAGGAGTTACTTCTCGATTCCCAGCAAAGAATTAGCTGGATTATGATGACAGTTGGTTTT
>CAZDAI010000082.1:0-1645 GCA_964503545.1 uncultured Candidatus Sumerlaeota bacterium | reverse complement strand
ATATGATCCGAAAAACCTGTAGAACTATAGAAAGCAAATGAAACCATAAGCCCCAGCAGGGCGCCTCGAAGTAACACCCAGCTTCGACTTGAAGCGGTCCATGGAGCCCCCACGACTAAGCCGAGGAGAACCCGATTATACCAAAGTGAAAAAACATAAGCCGGTGAAGCCGAAAGACCAGAGCGGACATAAGCTCCGATAACACAGACAATCCCCAGTAACACTCCACCTAGGAGTGCTTCTTTCATTCTTCTGTTCATGGTACCTCCTTCTGAATCTGAACCGATCCATACTATGATTTTTCCAAGGTAATGAGCTCATTATCTATTCAGCCAGGTAATACTCGATTGCAACACTGTAGCAAATGAAACCCACAGCAGGTAGGGAATATTTGTCCAAGAAATCCAGGGGGCATAGGGATATATGGATAAAAGAGCCCACAATAATGTAAGCAGCACCAACACAATATCCAAAAGAGCAAGTTCATTATTTCTAAGACTTACCTGGAAAAAAGGAAAAGCTAGGTTGAAGACAATATTCAGAGCAAACGGCAAAAACACAAACCAGGATATTTGCGAATTAGCAACCATGAATGCTGCTGCCCCATAGGTTAGCAAAATACCCAAATACAAAACCAACCATACAGGACCAAAAATCCATGCCGGAGGAGCCCACGTCGGTTTCACCAGCTGCCTATACCATTCATTCTCCACAATATCCTCCTCCTCACCACGGATCCTCTCCCAGATGCACTGCACTCAAAACTGTCCTGCATCGGAGAAGGACGATCATGACAAAACATGTTCTTTTTCTCACTTGCTTCAAACAAGCCATTCATTCACCAATCAACACTGCATGAAACCATGGATTGGCCGGATCCGGAGATTCAACCCCCAACTGAACGAAAGGCTTTCCCTCTGAACTCATTTCTGCATACCAAGAGCTTACGCTGGTTCTTTTAGTAGTCTGCGTAGTAGTTCATACAGTATTCATGTACCGTAGAAATAGAATATCATTCTTCTGCCTTGCTTTTTTTTACAAACTCCACGATGGCGTTTACGGTTATGGTTTGCTGTTCCTCTGCCGATATGGTAGCATCCGGATCTCCCTTTTGTTTTCCATAATTGCCAAACTGGGCGTGATTCCCACCTTCAATTATCACGATGTTTTCTGTGTAGTTTATGTTTTTTTCAAGGTTGGAATTAAAGGTACCATATATGGTGAGTGCCTTGCTGGGCGGGTAATCGCCATATATATAGGCTCCCAGTAGAATTAACCCATCCACTTTATCTTGGTTTTTTGATGCGTAATTGCTTGCCATAGCTCCCCCCATGGAATGCCCCGCCATATACCACCTTTCAATGTCCGTTAATTCAGCATAAACCCGACCGGCCGCATTTGCATTGAAGATGGCCATATTCAGCGGCATTTTTACAAGAACGCAGGTAAAGCCCTCGTTTTTCAACTTCTCAAGCAGTGGCATATAGGCAATTGCTTCCACCTTGGCTCCGGGATAAAAAATAATGCCTGTATCGCCAGGAACACTGGGGGAAATAATGGTCAGATTGTCGATTACCTGGATAGAATCTTCGTTTTCTATCACTGCAATAGCTTCATCTTCCGCATGATAATAATCATTAGCCCA
>CAZDAI010000081.1:0-10524 GCA_964503545.1 uncultured Candidatus Sumerlaeota bacterium | reverse complement strand
CGGAGGAAGCCCGCCAGATGGGAGAAAACGGTCGCCGGGCAGTAAAAGAGAAATATAACTGGGGGGAAGAAGAGAAGAAACTGTTGGCTTTGTATGCCCGTGTTCTGGGAACTTCTCCCGTCCAAACAGGAAAAGAAAGTCAGGAGTAGAACTGATGCACCATAGCACCCTGATCCAGTAGTCTAAAAAAGCAGCTAGAGGAGAAGCCAGGAAAGCTTGACGGCAGTGAGAGTTGATGTTTTCGCGTGGGGAGACATTACTGATCATTCTCGCGGATCAGATCGGTTGGCTTACACAGGACTGTGTTTCAAAAGCCTGCTTAAGCAAGGAGGAAGTCAGAATGGATCAGAGAACGGAATTGATCAAAAAGCGTTACAACCGTTCATCATCTTACTACGATTGGATGGATCGGATGATCAGTGACTCTTTGCGGGAGAAAGCGGTAGCCATGGCGCGTGGACAGGTCCTGGAAGTTGGTGTGGGAACGGGCAAGAACTTTCCCTATTACCCTGAAGGCTGTGAGGTGACAGCCATTGACTTCAGCAAGGGCATGTTGGCCCAAGCCAGAAAGAAGCTGAGCCTGGCAAAGGTGCCGATCACCCTCTTGGAGATGGATGCGCAAGCTATGACTTTTCCTGACAATGCATTTGATACGGTGCTGGCCACATGTGTGTTCTGCTCAGTGCCGGATCCAATCAAAGGTCTTAAGGAAGTACAGCGGGTATGCAAACCAGACGGCCAGATCATTCTTCTGGAACATATGCGCAGTGAGCATCCTTTGCTGGGGCTCCTGATGGATATCTTAAACCCCGTATCTTTATATGTAATTGGCTCCAATATTAATCGGAAAACCATGGAGAATATCCAAGAAGCGGGGATTGAGGTGAGTTCCACAGAAGAGCACATGGGTGGGATTGTTAAACTGATTGTGGCTAAGCCTTAAACATACAGCACGGTAATGGGACTGAAATGCTGCCTTCATGGTGTTTGCAGACAGGCAAACAGAATGGATTAAAGACACTCGCGCACCCAAATTTGGCATAATAACCATTTCGATGGGTATTGTTTCCGGGACAAACCTTAATCAAAAGATGGGGACGATCGACTGTGCCGCCGAGAGAGGAGAGTGCTACTTCAATGGACCGGCTTCCTTTCAAGGGAAAATTCTTTCAGTCCGGCCACGAATCCGATTGCTATGCTCATTTGATGAGCCTCTCATTCATATCTAGGCTATGCCATCCAGCTGAAAGGAAACATACAGAATAGTCGACACAAGGGTAGTCCGGTTGATACTCTTAAATGGCTGATTATTGTAACCATCGGGTTCCCAGAAAATTCTTTTGTGTTTTCCAAGAAAACGAAACCACCATGACTCTAAATCATGGTGGTTACGCTGTAAATGGTAGTCTTATTGTCTCGTCATAGACCATGCAGTAGGTTCACCGTCACCGTTTCTTAAAACACCATTATTGCCGTGAACCCTGATTCCAGTCGCTGTATTGAAGTCTGTCATGGTGCCAGTAAATATCCCAAAGTATCCGTCTGTTGCATATCCTACTCTGTCATAATTCATTGCTATCGATACGTCCCCATTAAAATCGAGAGTTCCAGCAATATTGCCAAAGATAGTACCTGTTTCACTTTGTAGTGTTCCTGAAAATCCAGTAGCTGTATGTGATGCTATTACTACTACCCGATCAGCACGCATGAACCAACTTCCTTCCATGCTATAGAGATCAAACCAGTTCGACAGGGCTCTAGAATAACCGGCCCATGCCCGGACGGTTGAATCTGCTATATAGAAATTGGCTCGGTATGTTCCAGCACCACCACTACCATAAATTAGACTGTCAAATACAGCCAAGCCATTGCTATCTGTCAATACGATGCCGGAAATTTCAGCTATTGTAGGTAAACTGACCCGCATGCCAAGACCTTCAACTGGATTTCCGTGAACATCAGTTACCCGAACGGTAGGAGATCCGCCGCTGACAGTCTTAAAGGGTTGATAGATAAATCCATCGGCAATCTCTTCCAGCAACTCAACGGTGAGGGATTTGGGAAGCGGTGCGCCTAACTTTACTAAGTAGTTATAGACAGCCTGATAATGGGCATCGACATCACACTTTTCAATATATGTTTCTCCATCCCAGCGGCCATACCAATCGTAGGCTGGGAACATTGCTTTGCCGATCATCTGATGGGCTACTAAAGCGATGTAATTTCCTCCATCTTTACCTTGGCCGAAGCGATTATCGATTCCCCATTCTTCTAAAATTAGTCCGGCTACAGCAGGGGCAGCAAGATACTCTACTTCAAAATCAGCAACTTCCAACGTGAGCTCTTCTGCGCTTGCTAACCCGCTGAGAGCTCCAAGTACTAGAGCTAAAATCAGAAAAGTTACGGAGATTTTCTTCATTGATTATCAACCTCCCTATTTTTTTCTTACGATTACAGGCAAGTTTTGTTAATCACCCCCTGTACTGGATTGAATAGAAAAACCGGCCAAATCGAATGGCCGGTTACGCTACTAGCTCCTGTCTGGTCAAGCGTCCAATTACAACCAGAGAGTCATTGCATCCGAATCTGAGGGACAACCTACGACTGTAACCTCGCGATTATTAAAGCCTGAGCATGGCTTTTTGGAAGCATTCGCTGGAATTTATATGATCTACTCCCAGTATTCGGCATAGAGACATTATGTCCTTTAAACTGACGAAATTTTTATATTTAACCTGTGTTTTTAGAGAAGTATACCAAGACTGCAATTCCAATGTCAAAGATTGCCTGGATGACCAAATAAGCAGCAAAGTATTGGGTATGATTAAACAGGTGAAGCCCTCGGACAACTGAGGCCCCCTATGGTTAACTGGGAATATTTGAGCTAAGATAGCGGGATTTTGAAAGGAAAAGGGCGACAGAGAGCGAACAGACATAAAGTATATGAATTAGTTTCGAAAGCTGGTGACTTTTATATGGTAAATGTAATTGGCTTGGGGTACATCGGTCTGCCCACAGCTCTGATGCTGGCTACCCATGGCATCCACGTGGTGGGGAGCGATATTAATGAAAAAGTAATTCAAACATTGGAAAGCGGACGTGTCCATTTCCAGGAGGAAGGACTGGAGGACTTATACGGAAAAGCCCGGGAGCGGGGCATCCGCTTTACCAGGGACTACCAGGCGACGGACTGCTATATCATCGCCGTCCCCACGCCCTATCAGAATCAAACCAAAAAGATGGATCCCGCCTATGTGATTCAGGCGCTCAACAGCGTCCTGGATGTGTGCCATCCGGGTGCTGTGATCATTATTGAATCCACGGTATCCCCGGGTACCATTGACCGCTATCTGCGGCCAGAGCTTGCCATCCGGGGAATGAAAGCCGGAGTAGATGTGCATCTGGTCCATGCTCCGGAACGAATTATTCCCGGACGCATGCTCCATGAACTAGTGCATAATGCCCGCACCATCGGTGCAGATGATCCGGAAATTGCCAAAAGGGTTGCTGATCTCTACCGGACCTTCTGTCAGGGTGAGATCGTGCTGACCGATATTCGCTCAGCAGAAATGTCCAAGGTGGTGGAAAACACCTTCCGGGATGTAAACATTGCCTATGCCAATGAACTGGCCAAGATCTGCCGAGCGGATGGGATGGATGTGTATGAGATCATCCGCATCGCCAATCAGCATCCCCGGGTGAACATTCTCCAGCCTGGACCAGGGGTGGGCGGTCACTGCATTTCCGTGGATCCTTGGTTTCTGGTGGGGGACTATCCGGATCTGACCAATCTGATCTTGACAGCGCGAAAGATCAATGATTCCATGCCGGGCCATGTGCTGAAAAGAATTCACGACATTATGAAAGAGCATGATATCCGGGATGTCACCCGGGTGGGATTGTATGGATTAACCTATAAAGAAAATGTGGACGATACCCGGGAAAGTCCTACCCTGCAGCTGCTGGAGCGCATGGAAGAACACTTGGCCTTCGGGATTCGGGTTTTTGATCCGTGGATCAAGGAAAATATTGTGGAGCATCAGATGCAGGATTTTACCGAGTTTATCAACAGCATCGACCTGCTGGTGATCATGGTGGGTCATGATCATCTGCAGCAGCATAGCGATGCCATCCAAGATAAAATCATTCTGGATACCCGCAATGTCTGGAGCGGAAAAGGGGTATACAAGCTGTAGCTAAGTTGACTGGTTCGCAGAATTCAATTTTGCTAACAAGGTCAAAGAGCGGTTTTGCTTTCTGGATTGCAGGTGATGGCTTTCCTTCTGTAAACGGGATCAGCTGGAACCGGTGATCCGCAATGGGAATGATAGACTCCGACTACAATGGCAGGCGAAAACATGGCACATGCAGCCAGGCTGTCAAAAGCAATGGGGAGGACGAATGAAACGGCTTATCTATTTGACTCTGTTCTTTTCGGTGATGGGCGCCCATGTATGGGCGATCCCTGTTGGGGGATATAAGTTATCGATATTCCGGCTGCTGTTCTTTATGATTGTGGCTGGCGTGTTAATCAATGGCTATCAACAGATCCGCGGGCGTTCTGTGCTAGCTACTACACAAGAAGTCATCAGGAAATGGCGAAGAAAGAACACATTTTACTCCATTGCCTTTCTGTTTTTCTGGTTTGCCTATGCGCTGATCACAATCTTGTGGGTCAAGGATTACGGAGCTTGGTTCAAGGCCATCTACTTCATCGGGTTAGGGGCTTTCAGCGCCCTAATTATGACCGCTTATTTAACTTCTTATCAAGATATATTGCGCGCATTCCAGGTGTTGGCAGTTGCTTTGCTAGTGCATAACGGAATCGGCTGGTATGAAATCTTGACGGGCAATTATGCCTTCATACCACCCATCATGATTCGCGTCTATCTCATTAAAGGATATCCAGTATCCATGCTGGGTAATGCCAACAATTTTGCCCTGTATTTATTTATCTCTCTGTTTGCTCTGTATGTCGTCTGGGTGAACAGTTCAAGCCGATTTATCCGGCTGGCCGCACCCATTTTGGCGATCTCCAACCTGGGACTGATGTATTTTACCCAATCCCGCTCCAGTCAGCTGGGGTTGATCATTGGTTTGGGGGTGGCGGCTCTTCTCTGGTATATCCGCTATTCTCCATATCGGATCTCTTTGCGTAACAAAAACGTACGGACTGCATTAATTCTGGTACTGGTACTGACGGTGCTATTGGTCATTAGCCAGCGTGAGCTGATTGTCAATGGCTATCAGAAACTGATAGAAGTTGCATCGGACCAGTTGATTGAAGAAGAGACGGATACCAAGCGGATACATCTGATTGCCAATGGTTTCTACTTTTTGCGACAAACCTATGGATTTGGCACCGGTGCGGGAAATATTGAATATTGGATGAAGAATTACCAGATATACTACACGTGGGATCTGGTCAGTATCCATAACTTGTGGCTGGAAGTTCTTGTTGGTTATGGATTCATTGTGTTTTTGGGCTATCTGGTCTATTACGGGAAACTTGTAGTGGGGAATTACAGGCAGTATCTGCAGGCGAAAGATCTTCTGCCCAGGTCCCTGGCCATGGCCTGCATCGCGATCCTGGCAGGCTTTGTGATTGCGGCCATGGGTCCGAGCAATATGCTCATCCATGAATGGTACTGGATGTTCTGGGCGCTATTAGTTGCGCATCAGGGGATTTCTGATGAGAGGGTAGCAGGCTTCTCCCGTAAGGATTAGAAGATCAGGAATGACGCCAATGAGATGCGTATTCCTTTCTTAAGCAGTCAGATTCGTTCGTTGTAGTGACAGGATTTGCCTGGAGGAACAATGAGTAGTGGAAGATTGAAAAAATCATTCTTATGCGTCAAAGGAATGCTGGCTCTGATGCTGCCAGAGGAGGGATGAACTTGTTTACATTGCCCCGAACGCCGGCGAATATTCTGCTGGGATTGATCATCCTGACATGTATCATTTTACTCATCAGAGAGATCGTCTGCTGGTATTGGAAGATCAATGATCTCCATCGTGAATTGACAGCCATCCGCCAAGTATTGGAACGGATGGAGATCCAGCATAAACAAGAGAACAAGGTTCTTCATCATGAATCCCACTTGGAAAAACATTCAATCTAGCTAATTGAGCACCCTGTAAGTGTTAATCGAGGATAGTCATCATGAGATGAAGGGTTTGCAAAGGCGGATCTTTGATTTGAAATCATTTTTCGACATGCGAAAATTGATTGATGGAGGGGGATATTAATGATTAAACCAGCCCGTTTACAAAAGGGCGACCGTGTTGCCATTGTCAGTTTGTCCTGGGGCGGCATTGGTGATCCCCAGTTCATCCACAAATACCATTTAGGAAAGAAGAGGCTGGAAGAGGAATTCGGCCTGGAAGTGGTGGCCATGCCCCATGCCCTCAAAGGGACGGACTTTGTCCATGCCCATCCCGAGCTGCGGGCTGCGGATCTCATGGCCGCCTTTTCGGATCCCGCCATCAAAGGGATTATTTGTGCCATTGGCGGCAGCGACACCATCCGGATTGCCCCATACATTGATTACGATGTGATTCGCAGCAATCCTAAAATCTTCATGGGTTTTTCCGATACCACGGCCAATCATTTCATGATGCAAAAGGCGGGCGTGGTTTCTTTTTACGGTCCCTGCATCATGCAGGACTTTGCCGAGTATGTGAGCATGTTTGACTATACCAAAGATGCTGTACAGAGAATTCTTTTTGATGGCGAAGAGAACTATGAAATGCATTCGAGTGAGATCTGGTCTGATGATGAAGTGTCCTGGAAAGAAGAGAATCTGAACATCCAAAGGAAAACCAGACCCGAAACCCGGGGGTATGAACTGCTTCAAGGTGGCGGTACAGTCACAGGAAAACTCCTGGGCGGCTGTCTGGATGGTTTCCCCATCTATGTAGGTACATCCGTTTGGCCTGCACTGGATCAGTGGCGGGATAAGATTTTATTCCTGGAAACCAGTGAAGATCACCCCAGTCCGGAGCTGATCCGCTTCTATCTGATGAACCTGGGCGCGCAGGGGATCTTTGCTGTGATTCAGGGGATCCTGGTCGGTAAACCACAGTTTGAGAAATATTACGAAGAATACAAAGAGGTTTTCCGGAATGTGCTAAGGGACTTCGGGCAGCCCAACCTGCCGGTTATGTATAATATTAACTTCGGTCATGCAGTACCCATTGGAATTTTGCCTATGGGAACGGATGTGAAAGTGGATTTTGACCAGAAGAAGTTTACTTTTGTTGAATGCCCTGTATTGTAACAGAATTTTCGTGCGGTTAGTGTTCATCTCGCATATATCCATCATACATCAGGTTCCCGATGAGAAAGTATTATAGATTACACAGACATTGACTAATAAAATGCACTCAACTCACCTCAAAGCAGAGGAGATAATCCTATTTGATTTCGATGCACAATGAACTCACTCTCAAATGCTGCGATGCAAAAACATCGAGAATGTAGAATCAATTACTCGAGATAATCTATTAAAACGAATGCTGCAAGGAGTGGTGTGGGTGTTAGTAGCTGGACAGATTCTTTATGACGGCAAAAAGAACGAATGTTTTGTTTCAATGGTACACAATGGCTATATTCAGATTCTGAAAAGGACTGCTGTAACAGTAAAAAGAA
The DNA here is from genome assembly GCA_964503545.1 of uncultured Candidatus Sumerlaeota bacterium. Taxonomy (GTDB): domain Bacteria; phylum Bacillota; class SLNR01; order SLNR01; family SLNR01; genus JAXGQE01. The sequence continues at coordinate 2,873 of CAZDAI010000081.1, read as the reverse complement.
GTGAAAGAATCACGAAAGAAGACCAAATCAGCGAACATTACCGACGTTATTCAATCGACGATATTGGCATCAAGCTGTTCTTTCAAGCTGAAGATATTGATAAACACAAGCGTTTGATTATCGATGATCCTCGATACAATAACAATAAAGACATGATTCTAGAATATTTTCGTGATAAGGAAGCCAGGATTTTTGCGGAGATAAAAAAGTATGAGCCAATCGGAATAATTATGGATGACTTTTTTAGAAGAAATCTGATACGCACATACTTAGATGAAAGAGAATCAAGGAATGAAGAGCTAATGTTTCATCAGAATAACAAAATCAATTACTTTGGTCGTATCGATTTAAGTGCAAGGTATTTCAGAAGAGGCTATGAAGCGTATCATGATTGCACATATTACGAGAAAGTTTATCTGACAGAATCAAAGCATTATTACTCATGTACAGAAGATGGTATTCATATCATCCCGTGGTATTCGCAAATTGCTTCACTATACTATGATGCAAAAAAAACAGAAATGGAAAGCCGACATTATCTTGATGTTGTTAATACAGAATCAAAGGGGCTTGAGGTGGGGAGCAGCAGGAATACATACCAATATTTGTTATTGTTGAAGCGCAACTTCTCATTTCAGCCGTTCGAGCACACGAATACTTACATTATGGGTTCAGATCTTTATAATCAAGGTGCAGTTGACGAATTTCTGGTCAGAATCCTTATGAAAAACAGAGAGAGTAGAGAGATAACAAATATCATCAAGACCATTCAATCAAATCAGAACAGTATAATCCGAAGCAGATCATATCAAAATATTCTGGTACAAGGCTGTGCTGGTTCGGGTAAAACAATGATTTTACTTCACAGATTAGCATACATGAGATTTAACAACATGTTGCCGAAGCCTGAAAAGGTTAAAATAATAATCCCAAGTGAACAATTCGCGGTTTTTATAGACGATCTCACCAGGAATCTCGAAATTGCGCAGATTGAACAATTGACGATGGTTCAGTATCTGGCAAGAATTGCAGATCAGTACATGAAGCAAATCAACCATCTAACAAGAAAGAACGTGAAGGATCACAGCGTCTACGACCTGATCAACCCGACCCTCGTAAATGGTACTGCAAAGGTCGAAAGCTTCATTTCTAAAGAACTTTCAGCTACAAGTGATATCATTGAGGATTTGTCTCGCCAGTATTCTTCTTTCTCAAGCACTTTCTTCGATAAAATGCTTAAGACGGGTTTTTCGATAGTTGCTGAGAAGTACGGTCCGCATTTAATGGACCGACCAGAGCAAATCAATGAGCATTTTATAAAAGAGATTCATGAGTTTATCGCAAGGGGGTACGATAAAGAACTCAAGAAGACATCGGATGAATATAAAAATATTAAGCTCAAAAGAGCAGAAATCGAGAATAAAATACAGATCATGTCTAAATTGGACGCTACATTAACAGCTGTTAGAAAAGCATTCTTACGGACATTTATTGAGAATCGGAAAATTATCAGAAGGTACCACAAGGCATTGCATTATCACGTTCTTACGGTAAGAATCCCCGAATTACTGAATTCTCTTCAGCAAATGAGAATCCTGGAAGAAGAAATAGCACTCGAGTTTGATCGCTCAATTGATCAATATAGAGCATCATTCAAACAGCTAAATGATATGAAAGACCGCCTTGAGAGGATCCTTATCAAACTACCCTTCTATTCGATCCGAAAGAGAGCGTCAGTGCGTGCTGATATTAAGAGAACAGAAAGTCAACTGAAGGAAGTTGAAAGAAATTACCAACATCTGCAAGAGAAAACTGAACAAAAGAAAGCATCAATACGCGGCCAAGTGCTGGCAATGATACCTCCTGGGATTCATATCAAAGAGAATAGCTCTCTTAAAGATATTCACAGCCATTTAATAGAACTGGAGAATGCATGCAGGGTATCGTTAAAAAAATACAAAAACGATTTCGATAGTAAAAATAGATCTGATGAGAATCAAAGTGCAAATAGATGGCAAATCAATTTGAAGGAGCTTGCAGATACGTTACAGAAAAATTTCAATCCCCCTAACATGAGGGACTTCTACATATTATTCGCCGATAAAACGAAGGTTGATAGATTTTTCAATGAATTTATGACTGCACAGGAAAGAATGAGCAAGATTGCTGGCAAACTTTCACTGACAGAGCCAAATGAATTGGACCAGCTGTACAGTAAATACAATGACTATCGCACAAAGATGAACATACTGCTGAATGAATTCGAAACAGGTATGCGAACTACCGCAAAGGTATTAGGTGACCAACTGATCCAGAAATCTAAAGATACGGATGAATATGCAGCAAAATTGGAGGAACAAGCCCTTGCAGAAGACAAGGGGATTTTAAACAAAACCAAATTGCTGCTCGACTCGTATTCAGATTTTCCTATGCTGTTTTATGTAAAGATTCGTGATCAAAGAAGAGAGAGGACAGGAGCGATCGCGACCGAATATGCTATTGAGGAAAAGATAGAAATGATTCTCTTTATTCTTTCCCATTATTTCTATCAGGGGAAGATTAGAGAACATGAGCGATATCTATTCATAGACGAGGGACAGGACCATAGTTATTTAGAGTATCGTATTCTAAAAGAAGTATTCTCAGATGATTTTATTCTCAATATTTTCGGCGATATTAACCAATCAATTGCTGAAAGATCAGGGATAAGCGATTGGAATGAACTGAATAAGCTCTATGAGTTTGAGCAGTTTACAATTGATGAAAATTACCGTAATACCGTCGAAATAACTGATTATACAAATAACAAATTCGGCCTCAAGAGTCTTCCGATTGGGATTCATGGCCCTGCTGTGTCAGATTTCACACGAGAT
>CAZDAI010000080.1:0-10716 GCA_964503545.1 uncultured Candidatus Sumerlaeota bacterium | reverse complement strand
ATCATTCTCAACGCTGTATTAGTGGGCGCTTACTTGAGTATTCTGCTGCAGCTTCCCTATTGGCTGGTCGCCCTCAGTGTAGGGGTAGGGCAGGCGGGTGTCATATTGCTGCTGGGAGTGCCTTTGATCCGATTTCTTCGCTCTGCCCGTGATGGCGCTAGCCGACAGGACGCATAATTTTATGAATCGTTGAAATTCATTGTCTCTGTGCGCAGGATCCGTTATGATCTCTTTGCACACGGTGTTTTTTAAGCGCGCAGGGAGGAATCTAGATGAGCAAAAAGCGACAGCGAACAGTGTCCAGCTGCTTTGAATGTGCAGGTCTGGCTAACTGTTACAATACAAAGAACCCAGAGATTACCCGGGAAGAAGGCCGAAAAAAAGCGGCGCTCTGTCAATCACTACGCAAAGGGGTCACGACAGAAACCATCCAGGTAGAAGGACGGGAAAGGGGTATGAGCCGAAAAAAGGCTGAAAAACTAGTGAAACGCGATCGTGCGATCTGGAGTGGGCCCAGTAAGATCCGAATTTACGAACAGCAGGCTTAAAATCCTGCTGTTTTCCTTGTTGACACCTCATTTTCTTTGTGATAGTATTCCATTTAGAACCCAAACAGAATACTCTTATCAAGAGCGGTGGAGGGACTGGCCCGATGAAACCCGGCAACCGGTCTGCAGCGGTGCAGATACGGTGCCAAATCCTGCAGAATGATAATTCTGGTAGATGAGAGAGGATTTTCAGCAAACTCTTCTCTGAATGAGGAGTTTTTTATTTTTGGCAGGTGAATGAATTGTTGAAAATACTTGACAAAAATCAATTTCCAGGAGATGAGGCAGAAATCTTTAGCTTGCTGGGAATGACAGCCCGAGATCCAGTGTCGGAGCGAATTCGCGGCATTGCGCGTGATGAGATTCAGACGGCACGGACACTGATCGAACCCAAAGGGATATGGTTGGCTGGGACACTCCAGGGCAATGATTCGGGGACTCCCTTCACTCTGGCCGGGCTGAAACTGGCATCTAGTGACCTAGAGCGCCATCTGACTGGCTGCCAAAAGGGAGTTATACTTGGCGTAACCATTGGCAACAGACTGGAAACAGCTGTGGACGGCCTCTTCTCTGCCAAAGAATATACCCGGGCGGCTATACTCGATGCAATTGGCTCCCAGTTTGCAGAAGAAGCTGCGAATCAGCTTACCGAATTGTTTCGGGCAACCTATGGACTATCGGAGATGACGCGGCGCTTTAGCCCTGGCTATGGGGATTGGAGTATTCGGGTTCAACCGGAACTCCTCAAACTGCTTGATGCAGAAAAGATCGGCCTGAAAAGCAATGAAGCATGCATTTTGGTGCCAAGGAAGTCCATCACTGCAGTTGCAGGGTATAAATGCTGAAAAATAAGTATTTCATTCGATTGAAAGGAGGGTGACCGGCGTGGTGCTTTGGCAGCGAATGCAGGAGAAAGTATTAATATATGATGGAGCAATGGGCACGATGCTGCAAAAAGCCGGTCTGCAACCGGGTGAATGCCCTGAAGAGTGGAATCTGACGCAGCCTGCTGCTGTTACGGCAGTGCATCAAGCCTATCTAGAGGCAGGGTCCGACCTGATCCTGACCAATACTTTTGGTGGTTCTCAGCTCAAGCTGAGAGAATATGGATTGGGCAACAGAACATTCGCTATAAATCAGGCAGCCGGGAAACTTGCCAAAAATGCAGCCAGAGCGATGGGGGCTTTAGCGGCAGGAACGGTTGGCCCTTGCGGACAGTTTATCGAACCCTTTGGCCCATATACTTTTGAGCAAGTTGTGGCATCCTTTCGCGAGCAGATCCGCGGCCTTGCAGATGGCGGTGTGGATGTCATCAACGTGGAGACCATGGCGGATCTGGCAGAAATGAGGGCAGCCCTGATTGCTGCCAGAGAAGTGTCCGATTTACCCATCATTGCTCAGATGACATTTTCTCAGGGAGGCCGCACTGTTTTGGGAACGGATCCAATTACCGCAGCAACTGTCATGGAAGCTTTGGGGGCTGCCGTAATCGGGGCAAACTGCTCAGGCGGTCCTGACGAACTATATCCGGTAATGGTGGAAATGGCTGCCATCTCCAATAGACCACTGGTAGTAAAACCCAACGCCGGCCTGCCGACTTTGGTCGACAGCGCTACGGTATTTCCTGCTACTCCAGCGGATATGGCCGAGGCAGCAGTAAAATTTGCACAGCTGGGTGTTCGAATCATCGGTGGCTGCTGCGGCAATACGCCCCAGCACATCGCTGCTATCCGAGATGCCCTCAAGAATATTCCGCCCAGAATTCTACATGTATTGCCCACAAGTCGACTCGCCAGTAGAACCCGTACAATCACCGTTGCAACGCCCAATCTGCCGGTGATTATCGGAGAACGGATCAATCCGACCGGCAAAAAGAAATTGGCAGCGGGTCTGATCAGCTCTGATATGGAAATGGTGCGACAGTTCGCCAAAGAGCAGGCAAAGCAGGGAGCAGCGATACTGGATGTAAATGTTGGAGTCCCAGGTGTTGATGAAGAGAGAGTTCTCTGGGAGGCTGTACAATCAGTATCGGGTGTGGTACACTGTCCGTTAGCTTTTGATACAACACAGGTATCGGCACTGGAAAAAGCTCTGCGCCTGTATCCCGGCAAAGCGCTGATCAATTCTGTCACCGGTGATGATAATAGCTTGCAGACTATCTTACCTTTGGCTCACAAATATGGAGCTGCTGTGATTGGCCTGACCATGGATGAAAACGGAGTGCCCGAAAATGCGGCGCAGCGCTTGGTGATGGGCAGAAAAATCGTTGCAGCTGCCAGAGAAATAGGGCTGCCTGATGAGGACATTTATCTGGACTGCCTGGTTATGACCGCAGCGGCTCAGCCGGAAGCTGTAAAGGAAACCCTCATGGCGCTGCGTCAGGTGAAGGAAGAAATCGGGGTACGCACTGTCTTGGGGATCAGCAATGTATCGCACGGTTTACCGGCGCGGGATATTCTTAACAGTGTTTTTCTCAGTACAGCCCTGGCCAATGGACTGGACATGCTGATCGGCGACCCTGGTGATGAACGGATTCAGGAAGTGACTGCCGCCTGGCAGGTGATCAGCGGTCAGGATCGGGGTGCAAAAAAATTCATACAGCGTTTTGCTGACAATGAAGAATCCAGTCTTCTAAGAATAGAACAGGTTAGTCCATCAGCTTCAGGCGCACTGACCCAGGCAATCCTCGATGGTGATCGAGAAAGTGCTGTGCGATATGCTGTCCTGTGCACTCAGGAAGGCCAAGAGGCACTGGAAACAGTCAATACCATCCTGATTCCCGCGTTGGAAAAAGTCGGAGAACTGTATGAGCAGGGAACCTATTTTCTCCCACAACTGCTTTTGGCGGCTGAGGCAGCCGAGAGCGCTTTTATGAAACTAAAAGATAAGCTGCAGGCAACAGACGGTCGCAATCGGGGGACAGTGGTTCTGGCAACTGTTAAAGGGGATATTCATGACATTGGCAAGAATATTGTGGCCATTCTCTTGGAGAATCACGGGTATCGGGTGGTGGATCTAGGCAAGGATGTGCCGAAGGAAATCATCGCAACGGCTGTTCATCAGGAACAAGCGGATATCGTTGGCTTAAGTGCCCTGATGACTACAACTATGCTGGAAATGGAGAGAACCATTGCTTATTTGCATGAACAGAAAGCCGATTGTTTCATTATCGCAGGTGGTGCGGTTGTAACGCCCGGTTTTGCCAGATCTGCAGGTGCAGATGAGTATGGTGCGGATGCCCAAGATGCTATCCGGAAAGTGGCCCAGTTGATGAAATTACGTCGGGCCCGATCCCATTGAAATAGTATCACTGCAATCAGCGAGGAAAAATCTGAGAGGGGGAGAATGAATGAACAACGAAGAAAGAAAATATCTTTTTACATCGGAATCGGTCACCGAGGGTCATCCGGACAAGATCTGTGATCAGATCTCAGACGCTATCTTGGATGCGATTCTAGAGAAGGACCCTCAGGCACGTGTTGCTTGTGAAACAACGGTAACCACAGGACTGGTCCTGGTCGTAGGAGAGATTACTACCAGCTGTTATGTGGACATGCCAAAACTGGTACGGAAAACGATCCGAGATATTGGCTACACTCGCGCCAAATACGGGTTCGATGCGGATACATGTGCCGTAATCACTTCAATCGATGAACAATCCAGTGACATTGCCATGGGTGTCGACTGTGCCTTAGAAGCAAAACAAGGTGAGATGGATGAAAATGAGCTGGAAGCAATCGGGGCAGGAGATCAGGGCATGATGTTTGGTTTTGCCTGCAATGAAACACCTGAGCTGATGCCTCTGCCCATTATGCTAGCACATAAGTTGGCCAGGCGTCTGTCCCAGGTCCGAAAAACCCGCGAAATCCCATATCTGCGACCTGATGGTAAAACTCAGGTAACTGTGGAATATGACGGCTATACACCGGTGCGTGTTACGACGATTGTAGTATCCGCTCAGCATAAACCGGACGTGGACTGTGATACCATTCGCCAGGATATTATTGAAAAAGTTGTTAAACCTGTAATTCCAGCAGAGCTGCTAACGGAAGAAACACGGTATTTTGTTAATGCCACTGGTCGTTTCTGCATCGGCGGGCCTCAGGGAGACTCTGGGTTGACAGGGAGGAAAATTATCGTCGATACTTACGGTGGGGCAGCTCATCATGGCGGAGGAGCATTCTCTGGCAAAGATCCTACGAAAGTAGACCGATCGGCCACCTATGCTGCTCGCTATGTGGCGAAGAACATTGTTGCCGCCGGCCTGGCAGATCGCTGCGAAATTCAGTTGGCGTACGTCATCGGCGTAGCCCGACCGGTATCAGCGATGGTAAATACTTTTGGTACAGGTAGTATTTCGGACAAAAAGATTGAAGAACTGGTACACACACACTTTGACCTGCGTCCGGCTGCTATTATTCAGAATATGAAACTGCGGCGGCCCCTCTATCGCCAGGTTGCTGCATATGGTCACTTCGGCAGGGATGATCTGGATCTCCCCTGGGAAAAAACTGATAAGGCAGAAGCCTTAAAAAAGGCAGCAGGCTTAGCCTGATATCAACAAAATGCTTAACACTTGAATGAATGAGCGAAGTGCTGGTAGCTCCCTGGGGATCTGCCAGCTATTTTTTAAGCTCCAGCAAATTCCTGCGGTTAGGAAACCCACGAGATGCGATCCTCATGCGGCCTGAGAAGGGTTTTTCTCCCCTTCGTGGAATAGGATAAAAACATTCAACTGGGAGATTGCGATGAATTTCTTACATGATGGAATATTGCAGTTTATCTATCCACAAAAAACCACTTGCCTGTTATGCGGTCAGCTGCTGTTTAATGGAGAGCAGATCATCTGCCGCGTCTGTTATCTGGAACTGATCTGGGATTCGGATAACTCCGGGAAAATACCGGGAATGGCCTCTTTTCAAGAAGTCAATCTGGTCCGGCTCCGAGCTGTCGGAAAAGCAGAGGGACGGATGAAACAGCTGATGATGCTGCTGTCTGACACCCCTGATCAACAGGCACTGGAACTGGCATCTACCCTGATAATCCGCAAAGCCGGAGCATGGCTTGCATCCGGAGATATGCTGGCCGTGCTGCCTGACAAAGGGACCAGTTCAATGAGTATACATCTAGGGAAACAGATTCGCAAACAGACTGGTATCTCATTGCAGATACTGTCCCCATCTGGATGGGATCAAAGTGACAGGTGCCACATTCTGGATGTTCAAAGACTCAGTGTTCGAGCAAGCAAAGTCGTTTTTTTTGCGGCGATCGCCGATCCTGATTCCATATTACCCTGGATGAGAGCAAGTCAAGCAGTTGGTGATGGCGAAATCCGTTTTCTGGCTTTGGCGAGGAGGGTCAATTTTGATTGAGATCAGACCGGCAGGTGAAGCGGATAATGAACAGCTCCTGGACTTGCTGGGGCGTTGTCCCCGGGGGACAAGGCTGGTGGTTCGTCAGGAACGGCACGGAGATTATTTTGCTCGCTCCCGCCATTATGCCAAGGCAGAAATCTATGCGGCTTGGGATGAGGAGCGGATTGTCGGCTCTTTGGAATGTGCCCTACGCAGGTCGTCCGATGTGCCGGTCTTGCCGGCGACGCTCAGGCTGCGCACCTTCGGTGAACGCAGCAGGGATGCGGCGGTACCGTCGGTGACGACCCGCTGCAGGGCGTGGGTCAGCAGGAAGATGGTTTCCGGCGGGAACGGTTGTTCCACCGTCAGGCCGTAATGGTCGAGCAGCCGATGGTCGGCGGCCATGACGCTGCTGATTGACCGCAGCGGGGTGCGAAAGCCGCCGGCGGCTATGGTCTGATAGATCGTGCAGACTTGGAGCGGGCTCATGTCGACGGCACCAAGCAGCAATGACGGGAAGGGCTGCGGCTGGTCGGAAGAGCCGAGCCGGGTAATGGTAGCGGCGACCTGATCAAGTCCCACGGCTAAACCGAGACGAACCGTGGCCAAGTTGTAGGAGTTGGCCAGAGCGAGGTAAAGCGGGACCGGACCGTGCTCCTGCCGGTCGTAATTGTGTGGGCGCCACTCCTCTTTGGTGCCGGGGCTGAGGGTGACAGCGGTATCGTCGAGCACTGAGGCGAGCGTATAGCCTTGCTCCAGAGCGGCCAGGTAGACGGCCGGTTTGATCAGCGAACCGATTGGTCGGCGGGCCTGCAGGGCGCGGTTGAACCCGTCCCGGCCGGCGATTCTGTCACCGGCAACGGCGAGTACGTCCCCGGTTTCTCGGGCGGTGACGAGGGCCGCTCCCTGGAGGTTCTGCTCTTTGGTTGCTTCCAGGGCGTCGATGGTCCGGCGCAGACTGTCTTCCACCTGCAGCTGCAGGCTCGGATCGAGCGTGGTAAGTATCTGCAGACCGGCACTGGTCAGATCCTCTTCCCGGTAATGGGCGGATAACTGCTGTCGCACCAGATCGAGAAAGGCGGGGAAGCGATTGAATCCTTCCCGGCGCTGACCGCTGTCCACGACCTGATAGGCACGGGACGTCGCATAGGCCGCCGGGTCAATCAGGCCATGATCGGCCATGGTTGCCAGTACCGTATCGCGACGCTGCCGGCTGCGCTCCGGGTGACGAAACGGATCGTAGGCGGACGGACCCTTGACTAGGCCCACCAGCATGGCCAGCTGGTCCGGACGCAGATCGTCCAGTTGGCGGCCGAAGTAATGGTGGGCGGCGAGTGCGAAGCCGTGTATGGCGCGATTCCGATCCTGCCCGAGAAAGATCTCGTTGACGTAGGCGGTGAGGATTTCGTCTTTGCTGTAATGGCGTTCCAGCACGAGCGCCATGAGTGCCTCTTTGGCCTTGCGCGCCATCGACCGCTCCTGGTTGAGGAACAGGTTTTTGACCAGCTGCTGGGTAAGCGTGCTGCCGCCCTGGACCACTCTGCCGGCCTTAATATTGGCCACCAAAGCTCGAAAGATGGCGGTCGGCGCCAGACCGACATGATCGTAAAAGGAACGATCCTCGATCAGCAGCAGGGTCTGGACCAGTGCCTCGGGGATCTCGTCACGCTTGACGACGATCCGGTCTTCATGGACAAGCGGGTGGAAGCTGCCGATTTGGGCGGGGTCGAGACGGGTGAACGAGACCGGGGTGCGGCTTTTTCCTTCACTGATGGTGGCGATAGCCGTGTCGTTGAAGAGTATGGTCAGATCGCGGGACGGCTCAACGCCTGAAGGGAAATGAAAGCTTCGGCTGATCAAGCGCACCTGCCGGTCGTGGCGATAAAAACTGCCGGCGGCATCCGGTTTTTCGTCGCGGCGATAGCCGGCCAGCACCAGTTCCGTCTCCAGGAGATCCGGGGTCAATGGCAGTCCCGGATAGAGTTCCAGGGGGCGGGCGTACACCTTGGCCGGCAGGGCCCAGCGCTGGCCCTCGAAGCGACTGCGGATCTCCGTATCCAGGCGGTGCAGATAGGTGGCGCCGAAGATGATCGAGACGCCCAGGCTGAGGCCTGCAGCCAGGATGATAACGATACGTCTGGTGATGGTTGGCATAGGGCCACTATACCCTCTTTTCGGGCCTGTTACCCGTGTTGAGCAGCCGGGGGTACTCTTTTTTTCTTCTGTCCTGTGTGACTCGTGTCGGCGGCTCCCCGACTGGGTGCGACTGGCACTTCGCGAAAAGGAGCTTATTGTTACTGGCACGTTTTGACCGAGCTCTGACATGGACGGGCAGCGCCCGGTTCAGAAATTTTTTCATTTTCGACAAGGAAACGATATGGAGCAGAGATGGTTGGCCGTGCTCGATCCGCCGGCCCGACTCAAGCCGGAAACGGATACCACCCTGGCGATCATCGAAGCGGCCGGGCCTCGCGGGATCTGCGTGGATACCGCCCAGATCGAGGATCTGTTTGTGCAGCAAACGGTGCAGGTCAATGCCGTCGGTGTCTCGGGGGAACGCCACCCGGTCCCGCTCGATGAGTATTCGTTGATCCTGATGCGCAAGGAGCCGCCATACGACTTGGCCTTCCACTACGCCACGCAGTTGCTCTCCTTGACCTCGGCGCTGGTGGTCAACAGCCCGTCAGCGTTGCGCGATTTCAACGAAAAACTGATCGCGCTGCACTTCGCCTCGGTCATGCCTCCGACGCTGGTGGCTTCCGATCCGGTAGTGCTGGGCGACTTTGTTGCCCAACAGGGCGGCCGCTGCGTCCTCAAGGCGCTTGACAGCTTTCAGGGGCGTTCCGTGGCCTTGGTCGAGGAGGCGCGGGACCCGCAGCTGCGACAGTTCACCGACAACGGCCGGCGACCGGTGATGGTCCAGCGGTTTCTCGATGCCGTGTATGACGGGGATAAGCGGGTCCTGCTGCTCGGTGACCGGGTGCTCGGGGCGGTTCTGCGACGGCCGCGGCAGGGTTTTCATGCCAATTTTGCCAAAAGCGAGGCGCTTGCCTGCTCACTTACCCCCGCCGAGCAGGATATCATCACGCGAGTCGGACCGTGGTTGGTGGAGCGGGGGATCCATTTCACCGGCCTTGATTTCATCGGCGAGCACTTGACCGAGATCAACATCACCTGTCCGACCGGGGTCAAGCAGATCGGCATGCTTGAAGGTCGCGATCTGGCCGGCGACATCGTCGAGTATCTGATCGACCTGAGCCGTGGAGGGGACCGTCATGACCGTGCCGGCACTTGAATTGATCGACCTGCGCAAGACGTATGCCGGCGGTGTCGAGGCGGTTCGAGGTGTCTCGCTGCACGTGGAGGAGGGTGAGTTCTTCGGCCTGCTGGGGCCCAACGGCGCCGGCAAGACGACCGGCATCGGCATTATCACTTCCCTGGTCTACAAGACCTCCGGGACCGTGCGGATTTTTGGCATCGACATCGATCACGATTTTTCGGCGGCCAAACGACTCATTGGCGTGGTACCGCAGGAGATGAATTTTTCCATCTTCGAAAAAGTCGAGGATATCGTCTGCCAGCAGGCCGGCTATTACGGCATACCACGGCGTCAGGCCGCCGAGCGTGCCGAATACTATCTGCGCCGGCTTTCCCTCTGGGATAAACGCCACGTGCCGGCGCGGGAATTGTCCGGCGGTATGAAGCGACGCCTGATGATCGCCCGCGGGCTGGTTCACGACCCCAAACTGCTGATTCTCGACGAGCCGACAGCCGGGGTCGATGTGGAACTGCGTCGCGGCATGTGGGAATTCCTGGAGGGTTTGAACCGGGAAGGGCGTACGGTTATCCTGACCACCCACTATCTGGAGGAGGCGGAACAGCTGTGCAACCGGATCGGTATCATCGCCGGCGGCCGGCTGGTTACCCATGCCGACAAACGGGAATTGTTGAAGAGACTGGATCGGCAGACCTTCATCCTGGATCTCGCGTCTCCGGTGACAGCTGTGGAACCGTTCGGGACGGTGCCGTTCACGATTGTCGATGAGACCACGGTGGAGGTGACGTTGCCCCGGGAGCGATCACTCAACGAGTTGTTCGCCCATCTCGACCGGCACGGGTTGACGGTGGATTCCATGCGTACCAAGGCCAACCGGCTGGAAGAAATTTTTGTGGAGATGGTGCAATGACCCAGGCCGATTTGATCTCTTTGAGCAGCATCGCCCGCCGGGAGATGATTCGCATCTTCCGTATCTGGGTGCAGACGCTGGTGCCGCCGGTGGTAACCGCCACCCTCTACTTTCTGATCTTCGGCTCCTTCATCGGTTCCCGGCTCGACGATGTACACGGCTATGATTACATGGCCTTCATCGCTCCCGGCCTGATCATGATGGCCATCATTACCAACTCTTACACCAACGCGGTGTCGAGCTTTTTCAGCAGCAAGTTTCAGCGCAATATCGAGGAATTGCTGGTCAGCCCGACGCCGGATTGGGTCATCGTCCTCGGGTACGTGTCGGGGGCGATGGTGCGCGGGCTCAGCGTCGGCATCCTGGTGGGACTGGTCAGCCTGGTCTTTGTCCGGATCGTGCCGCACAACCTGCTGTACGTCGTGCTCTTCGCGATTCTGACCAGTTTCGTCTTTGCTCTGGCCGGTTTGATCAACGGCATTTTTGCCAAGAAGTTCGATGATATTTCCATCATTCCCACCTTTGTCATCACTCCGTTGACCTACCTCGGTGGGGTCTTCTATTCCATTGCGCTGCTTCCCGATGTCTGGCGGCTGCTGTCCCGCCTCAACCCGATGGTGTATATGA
>CAZDAI010000079.1:0-10732 GCA_964503545.1 uncultured Candidatus Sumerlaeota bacterium | reverse complement strand
GACATTCTGATAGAGACTAGCCAAAGTATCAATGCGCTCTTGCACCATTTGGAATAGGGTGCCCTTGCCCGCAAAGTCCCTTTTGCTCGTAACAAACACAATCATCGTTTGGTTTTCTGCTTCTGAATGTCGGACCACGACATGCCTGAGATCCCCACTCCCAGACCGTTCGTCGTAAGGAGTGATTTTGAGTATATCGATGATATCCCTTATTTCGCGAATAACATCATTGTTTTTCTGCTGCTGGATGAAGCATTCAGGTGTCTCAACAATCCAATGGGTCCCCCTCTGATAAAATCCCATTGCCATTTTGCCATTTTGCGCAGCCACCGGAATTTGTGCTTTATTTCTGTAATACCATGGTTGATCGGCCAAAATGATCGGCTGTATACAGGATAAGTTCTTCATCCCAGCGATTCTACTCAATGCCTCCACTACGATCTGTGTTTTAATTTCTCCCTGGACGCAATACTCAATATGCTGCAACTGACACCCACCACAAATACCAAACACAGGACAGCGTGGTATAATTCGAGCGGGTGATGGTTTACTGATACTCTGAATAGACCCAACTCCGTAATTCTTCTTTACGGTAGTAATTTCAATTTCCATTTCTTCACCGACTATGGTAAAAGGAACAAAGAGTGTAAATCCCTGCCATCGGGTCACTCCTTCCCCCCGATGGTTATACCCTTCAATAGTAACCACAATTTTATCATGCAGCTTTAAATTCATTATCTTCTTTACCTCATTTCTCACGCCTGATTACTCAATACTTTTCGCAAGAAAGCCCCAGAAACCTTCTCACACAAAATTGCAATGACTAAAAAAAAGACGCCCTTTACAGGCGTTACTGAAACTTCTTCGTTCGGTATATTTATCGAAAATCCGAAATTATCCTGCTGCAGTAGTTCACACGGGTCTCGAAGGCATGTATTGTTGTGAATGTGCTGCTCCGATGCAGAAATTCACTTCCAATCGCATTCAATTCCATGTATTCACTGCCGCTGTTCGCTTCTATGTTTTTAACCTTGGATCCAGCGTATCCCTCAGCCAGTCACCCACCAGATTAATCCCTAACACAGTAAACATAATGGCCAGTCCCGGGAAAGTTGCCACCCACCAAGCGTTGGTGATGTATTCACGTCCATCAGCCAACATACTGCCCCAAGTAGGGATCGAAGGCTCAACTCCCAAACCCAAAAATGTCAGAGATGACTCGGCAATAATTACTTTGGCAACTTCAAGAGTCGCAATGATTACGATTGTACTGACAATGTTGGGTAAAATGTGTTTCAAAATGATCTTGCTGTCTTTATTGCCGATCGCTTTTGCTGCTTCAATGTATTCTTTTTCCCGGATTGACATGACCTCACTGCGTACAACACGTCCATACATAACCCATCCTGTGATCCCCAGGACAATGATGACATTCCGTAACCCACTGCCCAATACGGCCATGACCGCCAGAGCAAGAAGAATGAACGGGAATGCCAGTTGAATATCTGCCATCCGCATGATGAAAGAATCGATTTTGTTACCATAATACCCAGACATGAGGCCTAAAAAGGTACCTAATATTCCGGAAATCAACACAGCTACGGCTCCAACCATCAGCGATACGCGTGAGCCATAGAAAATGCGACTCAAAATATCCCTGCCTAGATGGTCAGTACCCAGGATATTTGCAAAGCTCCCGCCTTCGGCCCAAGCAGGTGGTTTGAGGCGCATGGACAGATTTTGCGCACCCGGATCATAGGGTGAAATCACGGATGCCAATAATGCTGTAGAGATCACGGCCAGCAAAATCAATGCACCGATAAAGGCTGCCTTGTTTTTCATCAGACTGCGAACTGCCCGCTTCATTTTAACCACCGTTTCTCCAGCCACATCAATTTTTTTCTCAGTCTCATCACGGCGTCTTTCGTTTAGAACAGAACCAATATAATCCATTTTTTCACCACCTCCTATTCATACCGTATGCGCGGATCAAGATATGTATATGCCAGATCAGTAAGCAGATTAATTAATACGATGGATGATGCCATGATGAAAACAATTGACTGGACAAGCGGAATGTCCCTGTTGTTGATGGCCTGGATGGCCAAACGACCAACGCCTGGCCAGGCAAAGATTGTTTCTGTAATAACAGCACCGCCCAGCAAAGCGCCAAATTGCAGACCAATCACGGTTGCCACCGGGATCAGCGCGTTCTTTAATGCATGTTTGTAGATGACTACTTTTCCTGAGAGACCTTTTGCCTGGGCAGTCTTCACATAATCCTGCTTGAGAACTTCCACCATACCCGATCGCAACAAGCGCATAATCGTTGCCGTTGAGTATGTTCCCAAAGTGAGGGCCGGAAGAATCAGATGTGCGAATGTGCCCCGCCCTGAAGTTGGGAATATGGGAAACCGCACAGCAAACATCAGTATTAGCATTATTCCGAGCCAGAATACTGGCATTGATTGACCCAATAGTCCTGTTACAGTGCCAAGATAGTCAAACACAGAATACCGTCTCGTCGCTGAGATCACACCAGCCGGTATGGCAATCAGCACAGCTATGCCCATGGCCATGAATGTAAGTTGAAACGTAGCGGGCATTCTTTCCAATACGAGTTTTAGTGCTGGCTGATTGTGTCGCAGAGACATGCCAAAATCGCCCCGGACTGCACCGCTGATAAATCGAAAATACTGGATATACAGCGGGTCATTTAGTCCCATTGCTTCTTTGAACATGTGCACATCTTCTGGACTAGCATCCAGAGGCAGCATCAGAGTAGCAGGGTCACCTGTAAGATACATGATAAAAAAGACAACCAGTGAAACCCCAAAAATAACCAGAATGGCTTGTTGCAGCCTACGCGCGATGTACTTTGTCAAGGTAACCACCTGCCTTTCCGTTACTGTTTTTTTTCAACATCTCTGCACTCCCTTTCCAGTCGCCATTCGGCACAGCCGGTCTATCTATGTCGCCGGCTTTCTTTGATCTTTCCTTGCCACCCTCAATGCTTTTCTGATCACCCCCTTACCGATACTTGAGTAAATAAAAACTCCCATCCTTGAATCTCTTCAGGGACGGGAGCATTGTTCCCGTGGTACCACCCTCATTCACCGCAGCTGCGGCCTCACCAAGTACGGTCTTACGACGATACTCTGACATCATAACGGTTGTCTGTGTGTACCGGTCCAACTTACCAGCGAATCACTCGCCTTCAGCCGACAGTTCAGGGAGGAGTTCTATACTCTGCTCTGTACCGCGATCTCAGCCCCGCGGCTCTCTGTAACAGATTCAAGCATATACTGGTTCCCGTCATCACTTTTCCTTCTTTATTAAACTGAAAAGACCCAAGCAGAAATTCGATCTCATAAATGAGAGGAACTTTCCGCTTGGGTCTTTTATCCCCACGGTGTAATACTACGGTCGGTAGTATTCTGTGCCGCTTGGTCCAGTCCGGATTACCGCGGAACCCTAGGCACACTTCCTTAATCTTTGTGCTTTTCGCTTGGAAAAGCTATACTCAAGATAATACTACAGATTGCTTCATTTTGAAAGCCTTTTTTTAAATTTTTTTCTCTTTTTCAGGATTTTTTTTCAGAAAGGCTCGCCAACTGCTTTTGGAGAATCTCATTAACCAGATTCGGATTGGCTTTTCCTTTCGTGGCCTTCATCACCTGGCCTACCAAATAGCCGGATGCCTGTGCTTTTCCGTTCAGGAAGTCTTCGACTGTTTTGGAATTGGCTGCAATCACATCGGCAACGATCTCAGCCAGAACATCGCCATCGGAAATCTGTACGAGCCCTTTTTCTGCTACAACCTCATCAGCATTCTTGCCACTGTTAAACATTTCAGCAAAAACAGTTTTCGCTATTTTCCCGCTGATCACGCCTTGGTCAATCAACTTTAGCATGCTTACGAGTTGTTCTGCACTCAAGGGATTGTTCTCGAACTCAATCCCTTGCTCATTTAGGTGGTACATGAGATCACCGTTTATCCAGTTGGCAGCGGCTTTGCTGTTATCATACAAGCCCATGACCGCATCATAGTAGACACCGACCTCCGGTTCTGCTGTCAGGAGCTCAGCATCGTAGCGACCCAGGTTAAATTGTTGCATATACCGTTCTTTTCGTGCATCCGGCAGTTCAGGCAACAGGCTGCGCTGCTCTGCAACCCACTCCTCAGATGTTACGATCGGCACCAGATCTGGCTCTGGGAAGTACCTGTAATCATGTGCTTCCTCTTTGCTGCGCATGGAAAGGGTAATCTCTTGCCCTTCATCCCATGTTCGGGTTTCCTGTACGATGCGCTCACCCTTCTCCAGCAGATCTGCCTGTCTCGCTGTTTCGTAATCGATACTGCGCGCAACTGACCTGAATGAATTCAGGTTCTTAATCTCCACTTTCGTACCAAACTCCGTTGCACCTGGTTCCATAATGGAAATATTGGCGTCACATCGAAGCGAACCTTCCTCCATTTTGCAGTCGGACACCCCAATAAAACGTAGAATGGATTTCAGTTTCTCAAGATATGCTTTTGCCTCTTCACTGGTACGTATATCTGGCTCAGAAACAATCTCCATGAGAGGAACACCTGAGCGGTTGTAATCCACCATTGAAAAGGGCGAGGTTGATATGGTTCCTATGTGCACCAGTTTACCTGCATCCTCTTCTAAATGAACACGATTGATCCGTATGGTTCTGCTCGCTTCCCCGATTGTGATATGCATGCTCCCCTGCACTGCCAGAGGCAAATCATACTGGGAAATCTGGTAGGCTTTTGCCAGATCCGGATAGAAGTAGTTCTTCCGTGAAAAGCGACTGGTCTCAGTAATCCGACAGCCCAAGGCCAAAGCTGTCTGTATAGCATAATCCACCGCTTTTTTATTCAGTACCGGCAATGTACCGGGCAGTCCCAAACAGACCGGACAGACATGGCTGTTGGGTGCTCCCCCAAATTCTGTTGTACAGCCGCAAAACATCTTGCTGGCTGTTTTCATCTCAACATGAACTTCCAGACCAATGACGGTTTCATACTTTTTAGGCATTTACGCCACCCCCGTTCCCAAGATGCGGTCGGGCAAGATGATAATCGTTATTCTGTTCAATGCTGTAGGCAGCACGCAACATGATGTCTTCGCTGAATGGCTTGCCAAGAATCTGCAAACCGATGGGCAATCCGTTGCTAAACCCGCAGGGGATGGACATGCCTGGAATCCCTGCTAAATTTATCGGTATGGTGCAAATGTCCGATAGATACATTGCCAGTGGGTTCTCTGTCTTGTCTCCAAAACGAAACGCCACTGTAGGACTAGTTGGGGTGATCAAGACATCGTACTTGGCAAATGCCTTTTCGAAATCCTGCCGGATCAATGTGCGAACTTTCAGTGCCTTTAGGTAGTATGCATCATAATATCCCGAACTCAATGCATAGGTACCCAGCATGATCCGCCGTTTCACCTCTTTGCCAAAACCTTCGCTACGGGTATGTTTGTACATCTCGACAATATCTTCCGCCTTGTCTGACCGGTACCCATAGCGAACTCCATCGTATTTTGCCAAGTTGGAAGAACACTCGGAAGGCTGAATCAGGTAATATGTCGCCAAAGCATACTCAGAGTGGGGCAGAGACGTTTCTTCACAGTGAGCCCCCATCGCCTCCAGCTGTTCCAGGCATTTCTCGATGGCTGTCCGTACTTCTGATTCCATCCCTTCGGCAAAATACTCCTTTGGAACTCCCACTTTCATGCCGCGCACATCGTTCACCAGGGATTTTGTGAAATCTGGCACTGGCACTGTGGCACTGGTTGAATCCTGATGATCATGGCCAGAAATCGCATTCATTACCAACGCACAGTCCCGCACATCTTTGGTAAAAGGTCCAATCTGATCCAAAGAGGATGCAAGTGCAATCAAGCCGTAGCGGGAAACACGACCATAGGTTGGTTTCATCCCCACAACCCCGCAAAAGGAAGCTGGCTGCCTTACTGACCCGCCGGTATCAGTTCCCAACGAATAAATTGTCTGGCCAGCAGCAACACTGGATGCTGATCCGCCGCTGGATCCTCCAGGGACTGTGTCCAGATTCCAAGGATTACGTGTCGGGTAAAAACTTGAGTTCTCGGTAGAAGACCCCATTGCGAACTCATCACAATTGGTTTTCCCGATCATTACCATATCTTGCCCGTGCAGTTTTTCGACTGTCGTTGCGTTATAGGGCGGAATATACCCTTTAAGAATCTTTGAGCCACAGGTCGTTTCAATATCTTTTGTGCTCAGTACATCCTTAATCGCACCCGGTATCCCAGCCAGAGGTGAAATGCTTTCACCCCGGCTTATTTTTTTATCTACTGCACGCGCTTTGGCGATCGCCATTTCTGGCAAGAGCGTAATATACGATCTTACACTTTCTTCAACTTGATCATTTCTCTCCAGAACTGAGCGGGTAATCTCTTCAGCACTGACTTCTTTATTCAACAGAAGACTGTGCAGCTCATGGGCGGTTCGATCATACAATTCCATTCCTATCTCCTCCGTATCATCGTTAGACTATTTTAGGGACTTTGAAGTACTGATCTTCTTTTTGAGGAGCATTTCTCAGAATTTCATTTTGCGGCAGTGATGGAACCACCACATCGTCCCGCATTACATTCTGCATGGGGATAACATGGGATGTAGGGATAATGCTGTCTGTATCCAAAGCGTTGAGCTGATCCACATACTCTAAAATCACATTCAGCTGTTCAGTAAAGAGTTTTTTCTCTTCGTCAGTAATGGCCAGTCTAGCCAACATCGCAACGTGCTCTACATCTTTCCCGGTTATTTTCATATGCTCACCTCTTTGCAATTGATATACATTTATTTCCATATTAATTGGATGACTCATTATACCATTCAATGTCATGCTGTGCAAGAACGAATACCCTTTTTTCCCCCCCTGCAATCACAGAATTTATTTCGCCGGTTTCCATTACCAATCAACAGCTGCGTGAAATGTGAAAACCATGGGATTGTCCCATGGCTCATTCAAACTTACAAAACAAATGAAAAGCCATGGACGCACGCCCATGGCTGATATTGACTCACAATCAAGCTCTGAATGGGCGGGCATGCTAATTAAGCTGCATCCAGGGACCCATCTTTTGTTGAGTGAATTCATTTTTCCATATGCCATAATTGTAATGCATTCAAAATTCCCCCTCGGACAAGGTATTTCCACAGACAGAGAAAAAATCCTTCTCCTGATTCAATATTTTATACGAGATGGCAGGCAGCCCAGTGTCCTTCATCCATATTCCGCAGAACTGGTTCTTCCCTGCTGCATATTTCCTGTCTGAATGGGCAGCGCGTATGGAACCGACATCCCGAAGGCGGATTAGCTGGACTGGGGACATCTCCTTCCAGCACAATCCGGTCAATGACAGCATCGGGATCCGGGATTGGTACAGCTGATAGCAACGCTTTTGTATAAGGATGCAAAGGGCGGACATAAAGGTCTTCACCATTTGCAATCTCTACGATTTTACCCAAATACATGACGGCAATCCGATCACTGATGTGTTTTACAACACTCAAATCATGGGCGATGAACAGATAAGTCAGTTTAAATTCCCTCTGCAGATCTTCCAGCAAGTTGATTACCTGAGATTGAATAGACACATCCAACGCAGAAACAGGCTCATCACACACGATAACACTGGGGTTCACAGCTAAGGCACGTGCTATACCTATTCTCTGTCGTTGTCCGCCACTGAATTCATGGGGATACCGGGTGCTGTAATCCGGGTTCAGCCCGACAACTTCCAATAGTTCTTTTGCTCTGGTTTCAATCGCTTTTCCGGTTGCGATCTTGTGGATCTCCATCGCTTCCCCGATGGTTTGTCCCACCGTCATCCTGGGATTCAAGGATGCATAAGGATCCTGGAAAATGATTTGCAGCTTCTGTCTAAGCTGGCGCATATCCTCTTTCTTTAAAGTAAAGATGTTCTTGCCTTCGAAAATAACTTCTCCGGCCGTTGCTTCCAGCAGGCGCAAGATGACCCGTCCAGTGGTTGATTTACCACAACCACTCTCCCCCACGAGCCCGAGTGTTTCCCCCTCCAGCAGATCAAAACTAACGTCATCCACAGCTCGGATGTGGCCTGTTACCCGAGAAAGCATCCCGCCAGTAATGGGGTAGTACTTTTTAAGATTTTTCACTTGCATCAGCACTTCACTCATTGCACAGTCCCCCTTTCGGGCACCGGTTGATGCTTCCAGCAGCTGACTCGCCGTAGATCAGAGATATTGACAATTTCAGGTTCTTTCACCATGCAAATCTCCATGGCATATGGACAGCGTGGATGAAAGCGGCAGCCACTGGGCATAAAGCGCGGATTTGGCACCATTCCTTCGATCACGTGCAGCCGTTCTTTCTTCTTATCAATATTGGGTATCGACTTTAGCAACCCTTCTGTATAAGGGTGCAATGGATCATAGAAAATCGAACGGACATCCCCTTCTTCCACAATCTTCCCGGCATACATGACAATGATTCTTTGGGCCATCTCTGCAACAACCCCCAAATCATGGGTTATGAGCATAATTGCAGTGTTAGTTTCTTTCTTTAAGTTTTTCATCAACTGCAAGATTTGCGCTTGAATTGTTACATCCAGAGCTGTCGTTGGTTCATCTGCAATGAGCAATTTCGGATTGCAGGAAAGAGCCATAGCAATCATAACCCTTTGACGCATCCCCCCGCTCAGTTGGTGAGGATACTCCTTTACGCGCTTTTCCGGCATCGGGATGCCCACAAGCTTCAACATTGCCACAGCTTTCTTCATTGCTTCTTTTCTATCCAGATTTTGATGCAACTCGATTGCCTCAGCAATCTGATCGCCAACCGTATAGACAGGGTTCAGCGATGTCATAGGCTCCTGAAAAATCATGGATATCTCATTGCCCCGAATACGGCGCATCTGATCTTCTGTTTTCTTGATTAAACTTTCCCCGGCAAACAAGATATCGCCTTCCACTACTTTCCCTATAGTGGGGGGGATCAGCCGCATGATCGACAAGGCTGTGACGCTTTTTCCGCATCCCGATTCTCCCACGACACCAATGGTTTCCCCTTTGTTAATGTGAAAGTCTATCCCATCCAGAGCCGGGACGACCCCGTCTTCTGTAAAGAAATATGTTTTCAGATTCTTGACTTCGATTAATCGCTCTTCCATCCAACTGACCCTCACTTTCTACCGGTAATTTGCAGACGGGGCAGGCTGCCATCAGCCTGCCCCGCGATCGATATCTTAATCAGGTCTCGATGCTAATCCGCCAGCTGCATGTCATAGACGAAAATCAATTCGTCAGGCCGCGGATTCCACTCCAGTCTCTCGCTAGCACCATATAGATCTTCTTGCTGGTAGAGCAGAATGAATGGCGCGTCTTCCATTATGATTGTCAAAGCCTGATGATAGAGCTCTTCTCGTTCTTCCGGATCGATCACGGAACGCGCTTTATCCAAAAGTGCATCAACGGCGACACTGTTATATGTAGCAAATCGTTGCTCTGAACGGAACCAGGGGAATAATGTAGCGTCGGCATCAAACAATGAGGTCCCCCAGCCGATCAAATACGCTGGCTCAGCCTGTTTTTCCAAAATCTTGCCTACATAAACGCCCCACTCCTGCACTTTCAGGTTAGCGGTAACACCTACTTCTGCCAACTGCCCTACGATGGCCTCCGCAACTTCTTTGTCCATAACATAGCGGCCGGCAGGTGAACCTAGGTCGATTTCGATGCCATTGGGATAGCCTGCATCTGCCAACAGCTGTTTTGCTTTTTCAGGATTGTATTCGAATATATCTACTTCTGAATCAAAACCAAAATCGAGTGTTGTCAGTGGTTGTGTGGAACGATAACCATAGCCACCAAGCACATTATCAATGATATCCTGAACATTCACCGCATAGTTCAAAGCTTGACGCACACGTTTGTCTGCCAGTGGGCCTTCTCTCTGAGCATTCAGGGAAACAAAGATGAATCGGCCGCTTGCTGTATTCACAACCTTCGTACCATCGGCAACATCAATCGTTTCAGCCTGGTGCGGCGGTACGTTAACGATCAGATCAACAGCACCGGTCTGCAGCTCAGCAATTCGGGTTGAGCTTTCAGGAATGGGTTTGAAAGTAACTTTTTTAATTGCAGGTGCTCCGCGCCAATAGTCTTCGTTCGCTTCCATTACGACGGATTCGTCCTTAGTCCAGCTGACAAATTTGTATGGGCCAGTCCCCACGGGGTTTGCCGCAAAATGCTGCTGCCCGTTTTCTTCAATATACTCTTTGGGTACCATGGACAAGTTCAGACGACCAGGCAGTACCGGATACGGTTCTTTGGTGGTAATGTGCACTTTGTATTCTTCAATTACTTCAACCTTTTCAATCGCACTCAAGTCAGCTATTTGCGGAGATTTATTCTCCGGATTCAAGATCCTTTCAATGTTGTATTTTACTGTCTCAGCATTGAAAGCCTCACCATTGTGGAACTCGACTCCTTCACGCAGTATTACTTCCCAAGTAAGATCATCGATGGCTTCCACCGACAATGCCAGCTGGGGCTGCAAGCGCATTTCTTCATCCCTGACCAGCAAACGGTCAAACATTTGAGAAATAACATTCGCAGTTGGTGTTTCCGCATGCATGTGCGGATCCATGGTTGTTGCGTCTACTCCCTCAGCAATAACTATCTCAATATT